>DASRSO010000122.1:0-25841 GCA_035656375.1 Cyclobacteriaceae bacterium
GATCACATTCTGGAACTGGGCGCTCGTAGCGGGGCCATCGTTACCGGAGTCGCCGGCAGACCCATTACCGGCATATGTTGAGATCACGTTTGTGGTGTTGGCGATCTTCCTGATAACCATGTTACCGGAGTCAAAGAAGTAGATGTTTCCGGCCGCGTCAACAGCAAGGCTCTCGGCATTGCGAAGGGTAGCACTGAGTGCGGGGCCGCCATCGCCTGTATACCCGGCGCTTCCTGTTCCGGCGATCGTTGTGATAACACCTGTTGTGAGGTTGACTTTACGGATCCTGTTGTTCGCACTTATAATGAGGTTGCCGTCATTGTCGATCACACAACTTGTGATAAGGTCAAGTTTAGCGTTAGTTGCGGGACCGCCGTCTCCGGAAAAACCTCGTACGCCTGTGCCTGCAACAGTGGAAACAATATTCGAAGTGTTAGCGATCTTTCTCACACGGGCATTGCTCGCATCAACGAAATAGATGTCGCCACTCGAAGCTGTGGTTATCGAATTCGAGCGTCCAAGTGAAGCACTGGTGCTTAGCTCACCGTCGCCGGAGAAACCACCATTGCCATATAGCAAGCCGGTTCCGCCGCTGCTGATCCACATGGCGCCTTTGTTCGAACCGCCGTCGTCGTCACCAAATGCTCCCACGGCGAGTTCGCCGTTGCCATCACCATCCATGTCGCCCATGTAGCTGAGGCTGCCGCCGAAGAAGTCGCCGGCATCGAGCGTGAGGCTTGTGCTGCTGATCTTCTGATAAGATTTTACGGTACCATCTGTTTTTAAAAGCATGTACCATATTGTTCCTTTATTCGCAAAGGAATCGTCGCCACCAACAACCATATCGCGAACGCCATCGCCATCGAAGTCGCCGATGCCTGCTATTGCGACGCCAAGGAAACTGGCAGTTGCATCGTTAAAGTTTGCATGGCCGGAGCTTATTCGAGTATTTCCTTTCGTTGTGCCATCGGCGTTCAGGAATACTACAAACACAGCACCCGAATCCTCGAAGTTTACATCCGAACGATGACCGCCAATTGCCAGATCCGGAACGCCATCTTTGTCTACGTCGCCCAATCCAGCCACTCCATATCCAACAAGGCCGGAAGGGTCGATAGATAATCCGGTCACAGTTTTATAACTCTTTACTGTGCCGTTTGTATTTAGAAAGAGAATGTAAACCTGGCCCGGTCCTCTCGCGCCCACGGCGATCTCAAGGTTGCCATCGTTGTCAAGATCTCCGATGGTAGCTGCGCCGGTTCCGAAAACATAGTTTGAGCTGAGGGGTGCACTGAAATTGCCAGCCGTACTGCTGATCTTTTGCCTGCTCTTAACGGTTCCGTTTTTGTTCATGAACAGGATCCAGAACGCTCCCGCATGAAACTGCCCATCACTATCGTAGCCGGCTCCAACACCAATGTCTTCAACGCCGTCTTTATCGAGATCTCCAAGTCCACATATCGCTGATCCAAAAGAGTCTTCGTCGAAAGGTGAGTCGGTGCTACTGACCTTTACGCTTGACTTCACAGTGCCGTCGGCGTTCATGTAAAGAATGATCACTGCACCAACGAGGTTTCCGTCCTGGTTAGTTGCTCCAACGCCAATGTCATCGACTCCATCATCATCGAGGTCGCCGATCGGTGCTGATGCTATTCCAAATTGTGCACTCACACTAAGTGAAACTGCTACGCCGTTTGTTGCGCTGATCCTGGTAAAATGATCGGGATAAGTCTGTCCGCCCGAGGTAATTTTTCGGATACGACCGTTATCAGCAATAAACAAATCGGTGCTTGTAGCGAATACGTCAGATACTGTGCCGCCATCGGTAGCGAATGTTGTGATTACGCCCGAGGTAAGATCAATTTTTCGTATCCTGCTGTTCGATGTATCGTGGAAATAGAGTTGACCTTCTGCAATCGTTACATCGGACGGATAACTTACAATTGCGGCTGTCGATTGACCACCGTCGCCACCGAAGCCATCGCCGATGCTAACTACTGGTGAGACGATGCCTGTTGAGAGGTTGATCTTCCTGATCTTTTGATTGACCATCTCTACAAAATACAGTGTGGTTCCATCAAGGGCGATGTAGAACGGATCCATGCCTGCGCTCAGTGCATCGCCGGCATCGCCGCCGGATACCTGGGCGCCGTTGCCTGCAATTTTATTGATGATCCCGGTTGTCGCATTAACGCGATGGATGGTGTAGTACGAGCGATCTACTATGAAAAGATCTCCATTGGATCCTACTGCGATGTCGCTGATCGACCCGAACTTCGCGTTAATCGCGGGACCATTGTCGCCGCTGTTCCCGGTAGCTTCGAGGTCGCCCGCAACCACTGTTTCGGTGCCGTCGGCTTGTCGCTTAACGACCGCAGACTGAAGAGCATAGTACAAAGATCCATCGGGGCCGATGGCGAGGTTTCGGGGTGTGTTGGCAAAAGACTTGAGTGTCGTGATGATCCCGCTGGCCGGGTCGATCTTGCGGAGCGAGCCATAATTCGAGGCGATGTAGACGGTTCCGTTGGCGGTAACAGCGATCTTGTTTGCGGCCACGTCGGCTTTTGAGGCAAGCTGGCCGTCAACGGGGCCGCCCGCTACCCTTGCGACGTGTTGGGCATTGGCCCATACAGACAATGATAATAGGGCTACGATCAGTGAGGAATGCAACTTAGACATACGGACGGGGTTTTTGAGGGTGGGCCCGAAGGCACTCGCTAATATCCCTATATCCAAATTGTGGCGCAATACTCCTATAGGGGTATACGAATTCTCCCTATCTAAATTCTTTATCTTTAGTCATGTCGGCTGCTAAAGTGAATTGCCTGGTTTTATTGCTGCTTTTTACGCCAAACCTGTTGGCGTTCGGACAAAACACGAAGTTCAATTTTAGGATGTCGGGTGAGGGGGAGCCTGTTATTGTGATAGTGACTGCAATGGGCGAGCAGTTGAATAGCTGGAAATCAAATCAACGGAGGTTAAGCTCGATCTCGACGGTTGTGACATATGATAGGATGGGTCTTGGAAAATCGGCTCCGACTGACGTTCCAAGAACGATCGCGAACATGGCGAGTGAACTCGATGCGTTTTTGGCGTTCAATAAAATTAAAAGTCCATATGTTTTAGTTGGGCATTCTCTTGGTGCGTTCATCATTCGTAAGTATCAAAACGATCATCCCGAAAAAGTTTCCGGGATGATATTGATAGATCCGGTTCATGAGTATCAATTTGATAGTTTAATGGCTCGCAAATCTGAGGAGGAGAGAGTGAAGACAGAGAAGGATAGAGAAATATTTGTGAACGGTCTTCCCGAGGGACAAAGAAAAGAAGCGATTCTATATCATGAGCAGAGAGGTGAGATGATGAATGTTAAGTTTCCGGGGGATATACCGGTTACGATCCTTGCAACTTTTCGGGTTGGGCCGGGAGCAACGATCGAAGACCGTAAACTAAAAAGGAGATTGATGGATGGTTGGATTGCAAGAGCTCCGCAGATCAAATTGATCACGACGGAAAAAAGTGGTCACTACATTCAAGATGACGAACCGGAACTACTGGTTGATGCAGTCGAAGCGATGATCAAAGTGCTTCGTAACTAATTAATAAAAATTATTCGGATAGAATTTTCTTGAGCAAGCTTTCGATGGCATCTTTCTCGGCACATCCGGGAGCGAGTATAGCCTGGGTGTATTTGTCTCCATTGGTTATAGAAACAGCTCCGCTTGTTTTCATTCTATCTTGAATGTGCACCGCTTTATTGTTGAGTGCGTTGTTGAATAACTGACCGATTGTCTCGAATTGTTTGGTGGAAATTGCTACGACTTTAGGGTCGCCACCGCTGTATGTCCCGGTAGAGCTTTCGGCGGGTGTTACGGGGTCGTATTCCAATGCGTCGGCGGTGACGATATAACGGTTGGCGCTGCCGTCGGCATATTCATAACGAAGTTCTGCTTTCATGCACGAAAGGTTGATGAGTAAAAGTAAGAGTGGAAGGATCCGGGGCATAGTGAAAGATACGGAAGAGGATTCTATTTCATTTGGGATGGTGGAAAATATGATTAGGGCCGTGGGGGGATTGAAGATTTAAGGCGTTGCATGGATGTGGATCCGGGCGTGTACGTTGGTGAGGTTTACCTAAATCCGATTGCAAACCAATATCTTATCACCGGCAGCTCGCCAATGCGGCAAGCCGTGTTCCTCTATTTTTATTGAGTCGAAGGTCTCAACCCTTTCCCTAATGTTCATCAGGAATACCTAACCCTTCTTTTTGACTCACTCACCCGGGTAATCGAACTTCGTAAAATGAAATTCGACCTCGAAGACCGCCTCATAAAATTTGGAGTGTCTGTACTCGACCTCTCCAAAAAAATGCCCAACACAAAAGGCAGCAATCATCTTTCCGGACAACTTGTTCGATCTGCCACCGCTCCACCCTTAATATATGGTGAAGTAAACGCTGCGGAGTCACCCGCCGACTTCATTCACAAGATGGGAATCGCCCTCAAAGAACTTCGTGAAACCAGGAATTGTCTCAAAATGATCTATTTGAAGAGATACATTGACAGTTCCGCAGACGTCGAAAGACTTATCGACGAATGCCAACAATTGATTGCCATCTTCGGAGCCAGTATAAATACCTATAAAACACGAAAAGGCATTTCGTGAGACGAAAAATGGGAATTGGATATTGGGCATTGGTAAATGGAGATTTATTTAATACCCACTTTCCAATACCCAATACCCAATAAAATAAAAGTCCGACCACCGTTCGATAGCCGGACCTCGTGCACTCGTAGGGATTCAAACCCCAAACCTTCTGATCCGTAGTCAGATGCTCTATTCAGTTGAGCTACGAGTGCCTGTCCTTTAACAGACCTGCCGTTCAGGCAGGGCGCAAATGTATCAGATTCCGTGCATTCGGCCAAAGCTCCTGTTTGCCCCAACCCACAAAAAACTTATTTTTGACCCCTGTTTGCCCACAATAAGTGCCAAATTCACCGTTTTCTAAAGATTCTCCACAAAACCAATGCCCCGGACAATGACCGTTAGAGCTACCACACTGTTGATCCTCGCGCTGATCGCCTGCTCCTCATACGCACAAACTACTCCCAGCACCAGCAGCCCAACCCCAAAAACCAAGGGCCGCCCTAATATCCCCGGCGTCTTCATCGTCGACTTCGGCCTAAACGGCACCCTAAACTCCCCACAAGCCTGGAAACAAAACTTGTTCGGCTCCCGTACCGCCAACCTCTATTATCAGTATCCTCTCCGCTTCGGACGCAGCCGCTTCAGCTTCAACCCCGGTATCGGCCTCAGCCTCGAACGCTTCAAATGGAAATCATTCGTCATCCTCAACAACCCCGTCGAGGCCAACGCCAACGCCCAGATCGAAAAATATGAGTTCGCCCTCGCAGCATCAAAATACCCCGCTTCGAAAAAAAGAATGTTCATCAACAACTACCTCGAAGTGCCCATCGAACTCCGCTTCGATACCAAACCCGAAGACATCTCACGAAGCCTCAACTTCGCCATCGGCGCCCGCGCCGGCTGGCTCTACGACTCTTTCCTGAAAGTGAAATACAAACAGGAAGGACAATGGAAAAAAATTAAAGACAAACAAGACTGGGGCGTCACACAGTTCCGCTACGGCGTGTACACGCGATTCGGAATCGGCGGCTTCAATATCTTCGCATTCTATAACCTGACTCCACTCTTCCAAAAAGACAAAGGACCATACAGCGAAGACATGCTGCCCGACGGCACACTCGTAAACGGACCCACCGGCACAACCATGCAAACATTCACCGCCGGCATCTCCCTCAGTGGCTTCTAAAATTTCCATAGCGCCCTGGCTCACCGTAACCAACGGCAAACAGGCGCTGGAATTTTATAAAAGTGCCTTCGGAGCCATCGCCGTTTATCAACTCGATACCCCCGACGAAAGTGTCGTAGCCCGACTGTCAATCGACGGTGCCGAGTTCTGGATCAGCGACGGAGACGAGAATGTTGGCAGCGCCATCCGAATGATACTCACCACCGACGACCCCGACCGTTTATTCTCCCGCGCAATCAAATCCGGCGCAACAGAGATCTTTCCGGTTTCTGAATCACACGGCTGGCGAGTCGGACGCCTGGCCGATCCATTCGGATTCCACTGGGAAATCGGCAAACAACTCGACGCTTAAATAGCCGATTTGCGTTTTTTGCAACTCATCGTGTAACCCCGCCAGGGTTTCGCAAAATTCCGTAATCATAAATTTTCATCCGCAAAAAGACGACATGCGTGCGTGTGCGTGCCAAAATAATTTTACGCCACACAAACCTGTCACATGAACACCAATGTAAAATTAAAATTTCCTGAAGCAGATGACTTCTTCAGTGAACTTCAACTGCACGTTAAGCAAACAGTGACCACAGACGTTCACAAGAAGTCGGTCCGTTTATTATGGCTGAAATTGTTCTTCTACTTTTTATTGTTCTCCGCCTCATACGCTTCTCTTTATGTGTTTAATCATGAGAAGCTCTTCACCCTTGTCATAAACTATATCCTCATCGGCCTCAGTGGAATACTCCTCGCCTTCAACGCCAGCCACGATGCCGCACATCGCACGTTTAGTCGCAGGCCGTGGGTGAATGAGCTCATTTACACTATCACGTTCAACCTGCAAGGAGTAAACGGTCATCTTTGGAAGATCAGGCATAAGTCATCACATCATTTGTTTCCTAATGTTGATGGCTGCGATGCCGATATTGATGATAACCCGATGATCCGGTTATCACCTACACAACCACGCTACTGGTGGCATCGATATCAACACCTGTATGCTACAGGCCTGTACTTCCTGTATACGCTGCACTGGATATTTATCAAAGATTTCATTTATCTCAATAAGAAAGATCTCGCAAACCTTCGTGATCTGAAGCATTCAAGGTCACTTGCGATCAGACTGATATCATGGAAGGCATTTTATTTTGTGTACATGCTCGCATTGCCGGTGTACTTTGCCGATTCTTCATGGTCAGCAGTATTGATCGCCTTCTTTATCATGCATTGTACAGTGTCGATCTTCTTTGTGCTTACGCTGATAATCTCTCACTTATGTATGGAGACCAAGTTCCCCGTGGCAGATGAGAATGGGCTTCTTCCTTACGGATATCATCAGCACCAGCTCGAGGTGTCGATGGATTATCATCCGACCAGCCGCCTGGCGAATTGGATCTTCGGAGGATTCAACTCACACTCTGCACATCATTTGTTCCCGCATCTGCCACACACACTTTACGCGAAGATCACACCACTGATACAAACGGCTTCGAAAAAGTATAATTATGCGTACAACGAGCTGAGTTTGCTTGCGGGGATTTGTTCGCATTACAGGTATCTTAGGAAACTTGGAAAAACCCTCAATTGACGGTATACGTGCGGTTCGCTAAATGATTTAACTTGTCTGTAAATCATTTACGTATGTTCCGCATCTGGCTCCGTTCGCTTACACGGTATAAGCTCTACACGTTTGTTAATATCTCCGGCCTTTCGCTCGGCATTTGTGCAGTGGTCGCGATCTTTATTTACGTAGCCGACGAACTGAGCTTCGACAGGTTTCATGCGAATGCCGACCGGATCTATCTTGTGAACGAGTCGAATAAATTTGGCGACGAAACCACGTGGCCTACCACTGCTGCACCGCTAGGCGAAGCCATCCGCAACGATCTCACAAATGCGGAAGCTGTTACCCGGATATTCGGACGACAGGCGTCGATCCAACTCAATGATAAAGACGCTTCGAAGTTTCGTGAAGACTATGTTTGGTTTGCGGATGCCGATGTGTTCAAAGTGCTTACGTTCGAATTTATCGCCGGCGATCCCAGAACGGCGTTGAGCCAACCCGACCGTATTGTGCTGAATCGCACCACCGCAGAACGATATTTTGGCAAGGCGAGCGATGCGCTTGGCAAAGATGTGCTCTTCGAAGGACGTATACCCATGACTGTCTCTGGCGTCTTCGAAGACGTTCCTTCGAATGCCACACTGCAGACACGCGTGATCGCCAACTTTGAAAATTTCTACACGATGGAGACGCCAGAAGTCCAGGATTACCTCCGAAAAGACTGGGTTTATAATCCCGTACAGACATTCTTATTATTAAAAGAGGGTGTCGCGCCAAACGAATTTGAGAAAGAGCTCGAAGCCGTTAAGAACCGCTATGCCGACGATCGCGTGAAGCAGCATACCACGTACTACCTCCAGCCGATCACAAGCATCCGCCTTCACTCGTCATTCACTTACGACGGTGCTCCCGGTATCAACAATATCTATGTCCTGGCCAGCATCGGGTTCATCATATTGATCATCGCATGTGTAAACTTCATCAATCTCGCCAACGTACATTCATTGAAGCGCGCGAAGGAGATCGGTATCCGTAAAGTACTCGGCGCACAGAAGAAAGGACTGATCACACAGTTCCTTGCCGAATCCGGGGCGCTGGTGCTCATCGCGTTCGGCATCGGCATCCTCTCACTCTATATATTATTGCCATACATCAATACCCTTTCGGGAAAAACATTCTCGCTGGGAGATCTAATCGCATGGAAGATCCTGGGCGGCATTGCTTCCCTGTTCGTGATCACATCACTCTTGTCGGGAACTTATCCGGCATTCTACATCACACGCTTCAACCCCGTTATCGTTCTCAAGGGACTTACCGGCAGCAAGACCAGCGAAGGCTATATGCTCCGGAAGATCTTAATGACCACCCAGTTCACGATCTCGATCGTACTCGTTGTATTGTCGATCGTATTTTTCCAACAGATGAAATTCATCGGCAATAAGCCGCTCGGTTTTCAAACCAACAACATCATCACCGCCCCGATCTTCAGCATGACCCCGAATTCAATACTCGGCAGCGGTGTTGATGGACCATTGCGTGCCCGCATGAACGCATTTGAGAACGAACTATTGAAGCATGCCGGTATCCAGGCCGTCACCGCTTCTGCTCTTCCTCCTGGTGCCGGGTTCAGCACGAATGCACTCACGACCACCGATAAGATCAAGGAAACCGACAATATGATGGTTGCCACAATGGCCGTCGACTACGACTTCATCGAAACTTATAAAATGGAAGTCATCGCCGGGCGCGGATTTTCGAAAGAGGCCGGTACCGATCATCTCCAGGCATTCATTATCAACGAACAGGCAGTAAGAACTTTGGGTTGGGAAACTCCCATCGATGCGATCGGCCAGCGGCTCGGTTGTCTCGGTAAAGACGGAACGGTTGTCGGTGTCGTGAAAGACTTTCACTTCCAGGGATTGCAAAATGCACTCAGCCCGATCATACTCGAAGTTGCTGCCAGCAAGTTCAACGTGTTCTCGGTTTCGTTTGCGGGTGGCAACAGTCTCAATTCGATGATCGAAGTCGTTCGCAGCGAATGGAATAAGGCGTTTCCCGAAAAGGTGTTCGAGTTTCGTTTTCTCGACGAGACTCTTCAGAACAATTACAGCAACGAGCAACGGATGGTTTCAATGATGCAGGTGTTTTCAATTCTTGCAATACTCATTTCAGGGCTTGGATTGTTTGGACTCGCCGCGTACGTAAATCACCAGCGTTCGAAGGAGGTGAGTATCAGGAAGGTGTTGGGTGCAAACGCAGGGCAGGTGTTCGTTGTGCTCTCACGCGAGTTCGTGAAGATGTCGTTGATCGCGTTCCTGATTGCAATACCATTCGCATACTTCCTGGCAGGGGAGTGGCTGAATACATTTGCGTACAGAACGAGCGTTGGTATTGTAGCGTTTGCCGTGGCAGGTATTATTGCAATTGCCACGGTGCTGATCACAATAAGTTACGAAACCATAAAGTCGGCAAGGATAAACCCGGTCGATACTTTAAGGGAGTGATCATGGTGCCTTCTTCTTCGAAACAAAGACCACTTCACTGACTTTCCCTACGCCCGTTTCATTAAACGCTTCCACAGCGAAGTAATAGTCCTGTCCGACCGTTAAGGCCCGCACCTCCAGCGTCGTTGGCTGGTCTGCAAATACCTGATAGGCCTGGTACAACTTATCCTTCTGAATTCCCCACCGCACATTATAGGCAACCGCTCCCGGTACGGCCTTCCACGAAACGAATGCATTGCGCTCATCAACGTCGCGTCGCGCAGTAACACCCGCAGGCACCGCCGGAAGTTTCGCACTACCATTTCCAAACACCCGAATGTCACTGATCGCGAGGTTCGGTGTTTTGCTGTAAATGTGCTCGTACTTTATGTACCGTGCCTTCACTGGTTGCGTCAGCTCAACGTAAGGATTCGCGCGGTCCGTTTTTTCGCGCGAAAGATCTCCAACAACTTCCCACGTCTTGTTATCGCGCGAAGCGAGCAAACGAAATCTCGTATACACCGTCGAGTCGCTGTTGTAGATATTTGATTTATAGTCGGTGAAGTTTACTTGCAATGCTTTCACATCGAACTCACTCTTTAAATCGATCACAGCCCACTGCTCCGAATTATTTTCCGCGGCCACCCAGAAGTTTCGTGGATTTTCGTCGGTGATTGTTTCGCCCCCATGGTTGTCTTTCGTCGATGAAACTGTTACAGGTTTTTTATACGACAATAACATCCACCCGGTAAACAGCTCGTCGCTCGACGTCCACTTTTTTGTGGGAAGAAAATGGGGAAGATCCCCGAAGCGTGTGTTCGCGTACATCTGATCCAGTTCGTCGAAACCTGCGGGGAACATCGCTACCCTGCGTTCGAAGTTCCAGTTTACCGCAATCCACGGCGTGCCGGTGTTCCAGTAATTTCCATAATTATCCTGAAACGTATTTCCGTGGCCTGCACCCGTTACGAAGCCACCCGGTTTATACGATACGGGATTGTTGGGAGCATACTTAAACGGGCCGAGCGGATGATCACCCACGTATGTTCCATTTGCATACACATTATATTCTGTACCGGGTGCGCCGTACTGCAGATAATATTTCTTGTTGTGCTTGGTCATCCAGGCGCCCTCGGTAAATGGCCTTATGTCCGACCGGTGATCGCGACCGAAGCGTTCCCATCCATGCTTCTCGGGCTCGAGATAGATCATCGCACGATAGTCCTTCGGGTCTTTGTAAGTCAGTCGTTTTCTTTTATCGAGTTCCGCTCCAAACAATGGATATACATTCGACGACCCCCAGTACATGTACCATTTATCGAGATCCTCATCATAAAAGAGTGCAGGATCCCACGGACCGATATCTTTCGGAAGTCGCGGCAGCCAACGGTTATAAAAAATTAACTTTCCCTTCTCGGGCTCCAGTGAAATAAAGATCGGTCGCTGCTCAAATGTTGATTGAAATAAATAAAGAGTATCCCTCACCGACATTGCTGCAGGCGCACACATATCTTCCATCGGCCATTTGTCGGGCACCACGTAGTTCCAGTGCAGGAGGTCTTTCGAATGCCACCATCCACCAGAGATCGTAACGAACATGTAGTATTCGTTCTTGTGATTGATGATCACAGGATCGGCACCTGAGCGATAGGAAATGCTATCGTTCAACTGTTCGTAGTTGTACCGATAATTTATATCCACCGGGTTGACGTAGGTTTTGATCCCGGAATTAGACACTGATTGCGAAGCGGCAATCACCGGCAGTAGGAGTAGCAGGAAAGATAAAGACTTCATACACTCAAATTAGTTTTATCTGGGAACTCTTGTACACACAAGTTCAATTTATCCACACTCGTCTTCTGAATTAACTTCTTTTTCAAATTAGAATAACCGCAAATGATTGCGGTCGCAAAATTGAGGAGGATTTCGTTTGCTCTGGATAATTCAGCGGGGGGATGATGCGTAAGATATTGTTAGCCAGCCTTTTAATTTCTGCCTGGACGATGACGTTCGGGCAGGCGAGAACGATCGAAGGAACTGTGGTGGATGCGGCTGACCAGACACCCATTCCCGGTGTGAATATAGTTGTAGAAGGCACCTCCAGGGGCACCGCCACCGACGGCGAAGGTAAGTTCAGGCTGGAACTTCAGCCTAGCGAAAACTCACTGGTTTTTTCATTCATTGGTTACAAGACCACAACACTCGATGTTACCGGGCAGAGTGTAGTTTCGGTAGAGTTAGGCTCCGACACCCAGACACTTGAAGAGGTAGTAGTTGTTGGTTACGGCGAACAACGAAAGTCCGACATCACCGGTGCTACGGCCAACGTGAAAGGTGAAGAGTTGACGCGTCAGCCGGTGCTAACGGCAACGCAAGCGATGCAGGGAAAGGTTGCCGGTGTTCAGATCATCAGCAGTGGTCAGCCGGGAAGTTCTCCGCAAATACGCGTACGCGGCGTGAGCACGGCGTTGAGCGGAACGACAGCACTGTATGTTGTCGATGGTGTGTTGACCGACGACATCTCGAATATCAACACGGCCGACATAGTAGATATGAACATCCTGAAAGACGCATCTGCTGCTGCGATCTATGGATCACGTGGTGCGAATGGTGTGGTGATTATTACTACAAGGAAAGGAGCCGCCGGTGCGCTTAAGGTCAGTTACAATAACAACATCGGGTTTCGCCAGGCTGCTAATCTCGTAGAGATGGCAGATGCTGCAGAGTATCGCAACTATGTTCAGGCGGCAACGGGCAATGCTCCCACCGAAACTCCATACAACACCGACTGGTACAAGACCATCTTGCGAAAAGGCTTTCAGCAACAGCACAATGTTTCTGTGTCGGGCGGAACTGAAAAAGCAACCCACCTGCTCAATGTTGGCTACCTCGGTGAGAACGGTATCGTGCAAAGCAATTCTTTCCAAAGGCTCACGATTCGATTGAATGAAGAGTACAAGTTCAATGAAGTTGTTAGAATGGGATTGAACACCTCGTATGGCAACAGTATTAATCAAAACGGTTTTGGTAACATCGACATCGATGCGTATGGTAACATCGGTTCGGTTTACAACGATGCGTATCGGGCTGCACCGATCGTTGCAGACTATGTGGATGGGCGTTATGGGAATACATCAGGTTATCAGAACGTAGGGAACCCGTTGCTCGACGTTCGCAACAACGACATCCGGGTAAACGAAAACCGTATGCAGGGATCGGCCTATGTGGAAGTGAAACCGGTTGATTGGATCACGCTTCGTTCATCAATCGGGGCCGACTTCAAGAACTCGCTTAATCGCGGATACTTTTACCAGTTCAATGCAGATGAGGTTACGTTTCTGGTCTCGGGTGGAAATCAATACAGGGCACTGAGCCAATTGAATGTAAAGCAGACCCAATCGTTTCGTTGGGTCTGGGACAACACGGTAACGTTCAGGCAAAAATTTGGACTGCATGATTTTACGTTGCTGGCGGGTACGACTGCGGAGAAGTATAACCAACACTGGTTCCAGGCATTGAGGAATGATGTGCCCGCCGATCCTAACCTGTGGTACATCCAGGTTGGTGATGCCAACACATCACAGAACGATGGTAAGGGCGATGCGTGGGGAAGGAATTCATACCTCGCACGTTTGAACTATGCGTTCGATGAAAAATATTTGATCACTGCAACAATTCGCACAGACGGAAGCTCGAGGCTTCCATCTCAAAACCGCTGGCAGATCTATCCTTCGGTAGGTTTGGGTTGGGTCCTCTCGCGCGAAGGTTTTATGCAGAACCAGGGTCTGTTCGACATGTTGAAGCTGAGGGCTTCGTACGGTAAAGTCGGTAACGACCAGATACCGACGGACGCGTTTACGCAGACGGTGGCCCTCAACAAGGGTTATGCCTTCAACGGAAGTGTAACGACCGCTACGAACGGCGCGCAGTTGAACCAGATCATCGACCCCAATATTACCTGGGAGACAACCGAAGAATACGATGCAGCCATCGAATTCGGTCTCTTGCAGAACAGGCTGACCGGCGAGGTAAACTATTATAACAAACGTGTTCAGAATGCACTCATCAATGTGCCGATCCCGAGAACGGTTGGAGATGCCAATGGGGTAATACTCACCAACGCGGCTTCAATACAAAATATGGGTGTCGAGGTCTTATTGAACTGGAAGGGAAAAGCAGGAGAAGATTTTTCGTACAGCATTGGTGGCAACGCAACATTCAACCAGAACAAGGTGCTTGAATTGAATGGTGGCCAGGCAATCTGGGGCGGATCGGTGGGCGCTTCGCAAGGATATACAACCTATACAGACAATGGGCATGCTGTCGGAAGTTTTTACGTGTTGAAAACAATTGGTGTTTTCAACGATGGCGCGGAGGTTATCAACTACAAAGGTCCCGATGGACAACTGATCCAGCCTACAGCAAAGCCGGGTGATTTCAAATACCAGGACACGAACGGCGACGGACGCATCGACGATAACGACCGGGTCTTCGCCGGATCTTATCAACCAAAGGCATACTTCGGTCTTAACTTGTCGGCAAACTACAGGGCATTCGATGCTGCGATTGCATTCTATGGCAACGTCGGCAACCAGGTCTAC
Organism: Cyclobacteriaceae bacterium; assembly: GCA_035656375.1. GTDB lineage: Bacteria > Bacteroidota > Bacteroidia > Cytophagales > Cyclobacteriaceae > ELB16-189. Next base: position 14,473 of record DASRSO010000122.1, read on the forward strand.
AACGGGAAGAAGGGTGTACGCCTCAACGGTACCGATAACGTTGAGAAGGATATAGTGTACAATCGTTGGACCGTTGCCAATAAACGCCAGGATCAACCGGGTGCCAATACAGGCAATCAACTTGCGTCTGATTATTATGTGGAGTCGGGATCATTTGCCAGGATCAACAACCTCACCATCGGTTACACGTTTCCGAAAGCATTTCTCGATAAGGCACACATGACAACGTTGCGTGTCTTCGCTACTTCGCAAAATCTTTTCACGCTTAAAGAGTATAGTGGCTTTACGCCAGAGTTGCCGGGCGACCCGATCGGTTCGGGTATCGAGTTGAGCGCGTATCCGACCACCCGGACAATAGCTGTAGGACTGAATGTGGGATTTTAAGAACAGGAAAAATGAGAAAAGCATACATACTGTTGATTGCCTTCGTGGTGCTGATCACTACCTCGTGCAGCGATAGTTTTCTCGACATTCCGGTGCAGGGTGGAGCGACAACCGAGTCGGATCCAAACCTCGGACAGAAACTGGTGACCGGTGTGTACAACAGCTTGATGCAAGGTGATTCATGGGGCAATGGCGATGTGCATGGGTTTGCGTTCCTAAGTGTTACAAACATTATGAGCGACGATGCCGACAAGGGCAGCATACCCGACGACCAGGCAGTGCCCGTAGGCGATCTCGACAATTTCACAACGACTGCTACCAACAGGTTTGCCGAGTCGCTTTGGAGTGGTCACTACAATAGTATCGGTGCAGCAAACCAGGCGCTTCGTGCATTGGAACCAGCGGCGTTGGCGGACGACGTAAAGAACAGGCTGCGTGGTGAAGTCCAGTTTATCAGGGGCTACCTGTATTTCAACCTTGTGAGAATGTATGGCAAAGTTCCGTTGGTGTTGCGGGTACCCGATGATGCCGAGGATGCGAACAGTGATCCGGCGTTTCAAACAAGAGCGGAGGTTGCCGCGGTTTACAATGCCATTATCGCCGACCTCCAGTTTGCGATCAATAACCTTCCACTGAGATCGGCTTCGGTAGCAGGGCATGTGACGAAGGGTACTGCACAGGCGATGCTGGCAAAGGTATACATGTACCAGCAAAACTGGCAGGGTGTGTTTGATCTAACTAACGAGGTTATCAACTCTGGTCAGTATTCATTGTTGCCGGACTATGCAGGCTTATGGCGCCAGGCGAATGACAATAGTGTTGAGTCGCTCTTCGAGATAGAAACGGGTAAGTTCAACAACTCGAACCTTAAGATCGATAACTACACGGTAAGCCAGGGTCCTCGTGTTGGCGGCATGGGTGGATGGGATGATCTTGGTTGGGGATTCAACGGTCCTTCGGAAAATCTTGTAGCTGCGTACGAGCCGGGTGATATTCGAAAGGAGAGTACGATAATCTTTATCGACAATTCCGGCGCACACAAAGGCACGGTGCTTTGGGATGGGTTCAGGATACCAAGTTCCGATTCGGTAGCGAACCTTCGATACAACTATAAGGCATACACAAGCAGGTTGAAAGAGCAATATGCAATTCCTACCGATAAAGATCGCCCGAAGAACGTTCGCATCATGCGATATGCGGAGGTGTTGTTAATGAATGCCGAAGCTGCGATCCATCTTGGACAAGGTGATCCCGCCGCGCAGATCAACCTTTTGCGGGAACGTGCACAATTAGCGCCGCTTGGCGCCGTTACGATCGACGACGTGTGGAGGGAAAGGAGAGTGGAGCTTGCAATGGAACACGACCGATTCTGGGACCTTGTTCGACAAGGCCGCGCTGCCGAAGTGATGCAGGCAGCGGGTAAGAGAAATTTTTCGAAAGGAAAGCACGAACTGCTTCCTGTGCCAAACTCACAGATACTTCTAAGTGGTAATAGACTGGACCAGAATAATGGTTACTGAGGGATGAATTTTTTGTTCAATTAAATTAAAAGCAAATGAAAAGAGGAAGAGGTTATTTTGGATTAGGTGTAGCGGCGATCGCTCTTGCGGTGATCGTTGGCTCATGTAAGGACGATGATAATGAGTTGCCACCCATCGATGGGTATAATAATTCAGATGAAGTAGCGAGCTCAAATCTCGTAGCACATTGGACGTTTGATGATACCAATAATGAAGTGATTTCTTCGACAGCACCGGGTACAACATTGGGAACAACGAGCTTCGTTACTGGAAAGCTTGGCAAGGCGCTCCAGTTGAATAAGGCTGCGATGTCGTATCCTCCCATCACGGCGATCAACAGCGTGGATGCGTTGAATAACTTTACGGTTAGTCAGTGGGTGAAGGTGACGAACACGAAGAAAGTTGCGGGAGCGGGATTCACGCCGTTCTTTGGTATCATGTTTAAGGACACGGATTTTTGGGGTAACATCCAGGCTTGTGCTGAGACGGGAAGGCATCTTCCTTCATCGGATACGCTCGAACTGAAGAACTATATGAGCACTGTTACGGCGACTGGAGCAGTTCGTGGTGAGGACAACGTGGCGTTGTTCAACGCCGATGCCAAGGATGAGGCTCATCCCAATGGACAAACAGGAAAATGGTTTCTTGGCGCTAAAGACTGGGTTCATTATGTAATGACGTGGGATGCAACAACCCACCGCTTTGAAATTTATGCTAATGGTGAGGCTGTAGGTGGGTATACCAACAAAGGGGATGCTCCAATCATGAAAATGCGTGTGCCTGCCATGGCCGTTGTTGGTAGTATGGCTGCCGATGACCTTGGCTTTCCAAATGCCAAACGGCCTGACTTCGCGCCGCTCACAAGTTTCCTGATAGATGATATACGGGTGTATAACACTACCCTTGCACAAAAAGATGTAACTGCGTTGTACAATCTCGGAACTGCTGGAAGATAATTTGTTTTATTAGTTCAGGGCTCGCGAAATTGCGGGCCCTGTTAAGGTGCAATTGGTTGTAAATGATTGATTTACCACATCTAAACCAAACTTAATGAAAGCTTTTTACAGTTCTTTTTTGGGCGTTCTATTTTTTGTTGCAATGCCATCCTTAGGATTCGGGCAGCTCTCCGTTTATAATCCTTCACCGGGAACGGTGATCAATCAGTGTCAAACTTATGTTCTGCGCTACGGGCCTGGTGAGGGGTTTTCTAGTGTGGCATCTGCGGAGGTTCACCTAGGAGATTGGACTGGCCCCACAGTACAAACGTTAGGATACCCGGCAGGATATCTAAGTATGAACTACGATAATAATATTAGTGCTGCGTCTCTTACACCAGGAAATACTTATCAGATAAAAGTTTACGATTATTACTATCCATCCAACTGGGCTTGGAGCGGAATTTTTACTGTTACTGCATTTCCTGCGCCAACTTCCATTTCACAAATGAATAATTACTACGATTGGATAGAGATCAAATGGCCACCAGTGCCAGGCGCATCCAGTTATGGGGTGGACGTCGCAACATCAACTGATTTTTCGACTGGTATAGTATGGGCTAATCACCCGGCCTCGGGTACCGATCCGTACGGGCTTTATATTACGGGTTTAACATCAGGAACGACTTACTACACTAGGGTTAGAGCCTACGGAAGTTGTGGTGCAAGTGGATACTCCGGTATCTATTCGTTTTCAACGTTAACTTGTTTACCCCTTTCTCCGCCGACAGCAAATTCGGCAACGCAGGTAAGTCCAACGCAATTTACTGCAAACTGGACGACCGTGCCGGGAGCATCTTCCTATGATTTGATTGTCACAGGTCCTGGGTCCTCCACGTCTACGTACAATACGATAGGCAATACCTATAGTGTTACGACCCTGCCTCAGAGCAACTATACCTACAAGGTAAAAACACGAACATGCGCCTTATCTGGTGAATCTAATACTGTATCCGTTGCAAGTCCGGGATTAAGCAAACCAATAATGGGCAGCGCTACTGGTCGCAACCATAGCGGTGGGTTCTGGTGGGACGCTTCATGGACTTCCGTTAATGGAGCGGCTTCATATGATTTTCAAGTAAGCTCAACGTCAGACTTTGCATTCCATTGGGATGCCACTACATCAGACACTCATTACGAGTTTGAAGCGGAGTTTTGTGCCACATATTATGTGCGTTCAAGAGCAAAATGCTGTGGCTCTTACTACTCCGATTGGGCGACGGCGAAGGAATTACCTGGTGCAAGCTGTCGAACTTCAGCGCCAGAAGGTCATTCACAGGACATAACCAGCGCTCAACTAGGATCGGATAATTTTACTATATCACCCAATCCTGCTGAACATATCCTGCGCGTGACATTCCCTAAGCCGTTAAAAAATTCGGTTGAATTTGTAGTCACAGACCTAGCTGGAAGAAATTTTAACGTTGCGAGCGTTCTATCAGAAACATATGCCGAGGTTGATGTCGCAGAGCTTGCGTCTGGGATATATCTAATCTCTTTTACTGACGGATTGTTCAAGCAGAGAAGCAAGTTTGTGAAGCGGTGAAGAATAGTAACAATGATTCAGAGGACACGCTATCGATCTCCGATTACTTAAGTCGGATTTTTTTACTGCTAGTAGTGACGAGTTCCGTTGCTATTTCATGTAAAGACGACCCCACACCAGATCCAGGTCCGAAATTTATCACTATCAAGGACCCCGTTACCCGCTATTCCGGCACCACCGTAACTCCCGAGATCACCGTAAAGTTTTCGGAACCCATCGATCACAACTCGGCTTCGCAAAAAATTACTATGACCGACAATGTCGCGTTGAACCTTTCTTTTTCCAACGGCGACAGCACGATCACAATCAAACCCAATACACCTCTAAAATATTTTTCGAAGTATTCGATCCTCATCGACCCCTCCATCTCTTCCACCACCGGCAAGAACATGGAGAGCAACACGTTCATCATCAACCTCATCACCCAGGTCGATCCTTCGGACAAGTTTCAACGTATCTCCGACGATGAACTTCTCAACCTCGTTCAAAAGCAAACCATAAAATATTTCTACGACTTCGCACATCCCGCCAGCGGCATGGCTCGCGAGCGCAACACCTCCGGTAACACCGTTACCAGCGGAGGCACAGGCTTCGGCATAATGGCGATGATCGTTGGAGTAGAACGGAATTTTATTCCCCGCACAAATGGCATTCAGCATTTCAATAAGATCGTAACCTTTCTCGAGAAGGCCGATCGTTTTCATGGCGCCTGGCCGCACTGGATCGACGGATCTTCCGGTAAGGTCATTCCGTTCAGTCAGAAGGACGACGGCGGCGATCTGGTCGAAACATCTTTTCTCGTCCAGGGACTCTTAACCCTTCGTCAATACCTACAACCCGCCGACACCGTTGGCAACAATCTTATCAATCGTATCAACAAGCTCTGGACAACCGTCGAGTGGGATTGGTATCGCAAGAACAACGAAAACGTTCTGTATTGGCATTGGTCTCCAAATTTCAATTGGGACATGAATTTCGCGATGTATGGATACTTCGAAGAACAGATCACTTACATCCTTGCTGCATCTTCGCCCACACACGGCATTCCAAAAGTTGTGTACACGAATGGTTATGGAAAGAACGGTGCTATCGTAAAGAACAACACATATTATAACATCAACCTTCCTCTTGAAAGCCCGGCGCCGCTCTTTTGGGTTCAATATTCGTATCTCGGCATGGATCCGCATTTCAGCGACGACTATGCGAACTACTGGGATCAAAATGTGAACGCGACAAAGATCAACCAGGCGTATTGCATCGCTAACCCCAAAAAATATTATGGTTATAGCGACAGTTGCTGGGGACTCACCTCAAGCGACAATCAATCTGGTTACTCCGCTCATTCTCCCGCCAACGATCTGGGTGTGATAACGCCCACTGCAGCATTGTCGTCATTTCCTTATCTTCCCGGTGAGTCGATGAAAGCAATGAAATTTTTTTACTACACCTTGGGGGATAAGATCTGGGGCGAGTATGGATTTCGTGACGCATTCAACTTATCTGAAGGGTGGATTGCGGATTCTTACCTTGCTATCGACCAGGGGCCGATCGTTGTGATGATTGAAAACCACAGGACAGGTTTATTGTGGAAACTGTTTATGTCGGCGCCCGAAATTCAAAATGGCAAAGCTGTTCTTGGACTTCATTAAGTGTAAATGATGAGACACATTTTTTTCTTGTTGATCGTTGTTGCTGCAATGTCTTGCTCGAGAAAAACGACCGAGACTTCTGTTACTGAACCAATCGAACTTAGTGCACTTCCGGAAGACTCACTTCTCGATATGGTTCAACACCAGACCTTCGAATATTTCTGGGACAATGCCGAACCCGTTTCCGGGATGGGTCGCGAGCGCACACACATGGACAATGTTTATCCCGATAACGATAAGCATATCGTAACAACCGGCGGTTCCGGCTTCGGACTCATGGCTATACTTGTCGGGATTGAAAGAGGCTTCATCACACGTCAACAAGGCTTCGAACGATTCAACCATATCGTGAACTTCCTCGACTCTGCAGATCGGTTTCACGGCGCATGGCCACACTGGATCAATGGCGAAACCGGTCATGTGAAACCATTCGGTACAAAAGACAACGGTGGCGATCTCGTGGAGACAGCTTTCCTGGTACAGGGACTTATTGCCGTCCGCGAATATTTTAAAGACGGTAACACAGAAGAAAAAAAGATGGCCGCAAAGATCGACGAGATGTGGAAAGAGATCGAGTGGGATTGGTATACCAACAACAAAGACGTGCTGTACTGGCACTGGTCACCCGAGTATGCGTGGCAGATGAATTTTCCTGTTGGCGGATACAACGAATGCCTGATCATGTACGTGCTCGCTGCATCATCGCCAACACATCCAATCAAACCTGAAGTCTATCACGAAGGATGGGCTCGCAACGACAGCATTATTTCGAGGGAGGAATACTACGGTCTTCCCGTGGTGCTCGACCACTATGAACACGACAAAGATCCGGTTGGTCCAATGTTCTGGGCTCACTATTCGTATTTGGGCCTGGACCCCCGTCACCTGAAAGATAAGTATGCCGATTACTGGAAGTTGAACGTGAACCACGCGATGATCCAGTACAAGTATGCCGTCGATAATCCAAAGCACTATCCATACTATGGTCCGTATGTTTGGGGATTGACCTCGAGCTACTCGACCAACGGGTACGATGCACACCGCCCGACCCACGACACAGGAGTGATCTCACCAACTGCAGCGCTTTCTTCGTTTCCCTATACGCCAGAGCAGAGTATGAATTTCCTGAGGTTCATCTACGCACCTGAGGCAGACACCCTGGTAGGAGAGTACGGGCCGTACGATGCGTTCGACATCCAGGATCATTGGGTTCTGCCGCGCTACCTGGCAATCGACCAGGGGCCAATACCGGTGATGATCGAAAACTACCGGACTGGATTGTTGTGGAAACTGTTTATGGGAGCACCTGAAGTTCAGCAGGGATTAACCAGGCTGGGCTTTACTTATTAGTTGATGTTTCCTTGTGAAGTAGAAGAGTGAAACAAGAATAAGTACGCTCCCGGATATCGACATTATGTATCCTCCGTTAATAAAGAAATTCAACCAACTCACATCCTTCTGGCCAAACTCTTTATACAACATCACCATCACGCTCCCAACATATCCGAACGAGTCGGCCAGGTAGATTAGAAACCCCACAGTACTCACATACTTAAACGCAGCGATCAGGCGATCGAAGAAGATACTGTTGAACTGGATGTAACCGAAATACAATCCCATCCCCACCAACGTCATCCACGGCACTGGCCCGATCCAGCCACGTTCAAACGCCAGTGTGCTTATCCCAACCATGATCATTCCCAGCAGAACGATCAGGTGATTGACGATCATTGCCTTGAGGTTATTCTTGATGATCATCAAACTGCCGATCAATGCCAGCAGTGTTAACGTTACAATCGTTTCTGTTTGTGTGAACACACCCGGTTGATTTCCATAACCGAGTACTTCCCAGATGTTGGCCGAAAAGTTGTCGCGAAACTCACGGAATGCTGTAAGCAATGTGTACGTGAGGACCAGCAATACCAGTCCCGGGAGGAAGGTCATCGTAAACTGCATGCGTTCCTTTCCGGTCATCGGCTGGCGTTTTGTTCGAAGCGCTTCGTCTTCTGCATTGGGCGGCGGCACCTGGTCGAGCATTTTCAGAAAGATGAGTAGCGGTCCAAAGAAAACGCAACACGCTACGAATGGCATCCAGAACTCCGATACTCCCCACGAGCTCATGATGTACTTGCCGACCGTCTTCGAAAATCCGGCAGAGAAAATAAAACTCACAGCCAATGAAGCACCTAAAACTTCGGTGAACCTTCTGCCCTCCACATATCCAAACACCATTCCCCAAACCATGCCCAGCGGAAGTCCATTGAAGAAAAGACAGATGAGGTTATAAGGCATCGGTATTATTGCAAACAGCAACCACGAAAGTGCTGCCAACACCGACATAAGCAAGATACCTGCTGCACGCTTGCTTGCCTTAAGCTCCGACACTACTTTGATCCCGATGAACTTCGACAACAAATAACCCACCACCTGGAACAACACCATCCAGACTTTATAGTCGACACCGGCATACGCATAGCCTTCGTAGAGTGCCACGTTGAATGTCTTTCGTAGTGCAAACACGCACAGGTAAAGTCCGAATGCCGAGAAAGCTGTGTAGAGAGAGAACCAGGCACCGTTCGTGGTGCTAAGCCATTTTGTTATCCCGGATGCTTCCTTTCGGATGGATGATTCCATTGTGGTCGAAGGTTACGTCTGTCCACCTTCCATCCAACAAGATGCGCAATTTTTTGAAACCTATCTCCTTTAATTGGGCGACAACTTCGGGGAAACGGTTGGTGAGGTCGTCGGGATGATGAGCATCGGAACTGATTGTAACGGGGATATCCTTCGAAGCAATCTCGCGCAAGATCCAGGGCGAGGGATACGTGGTGTCTGTTTTGTTTTGGTATAAGCCGCGAGTATTTACTTCCACGATGCACCCGGCCTTTTTGATGGCTACGAGCGTTCGATCGAGCTCTTCCTGGTACCAGGATTCCTGTTCCTTAAAGAAATGATCGCCGCGGTTATGCATCTTGATCTTGTCCATGTGACCAACAATGTTTGGCGGGGTATTCGATATCATTTCACGTGTGAGTTGATAATATCGCTTGACCGCATCTTGAATGTTTCCATTGAAGATCGCTGTTAGCCCTTTCATGAAAACTTCGAATGTGTTGTCGATCTCCCATCCGTTGCCGTCGGGAAACTGATCTACAAAATGAACGGACCCGACAGTATAATCGAGTTTGTCTTTGAACGTGAACGGCGAAATTTTTCCGGGGATGAAATCCACTTCCAGCCCGGTGTATACCTGTAAGCCGGGTATTTGTTCTTTGGCGGCAGCGATCTCTTCCCGGTATTTTTCGAAAGCCGTCGCCTTCATGGCCCATTTGGTCTCGAAAGGGAGCGGGGCGTGCGAAGATAAACCGATTGCAAGCAGGCCTTGCTCTTTGGCAGCCTGCACTACTTCGGCTACCGACTTCTTTCCGTCACAGAAATTTGTATGACAATGGTAGTTAGTCCACATTAGAAACTTCGCGAATTGTTATTTCTTCCTGAACCTTCGGTCGATATCTATCGAAAAGATATTCGAACAGGTTGAAATATAATCCGAAAATAAGGAGTTGGAAATGCCGCGATGTTAACAAATAAAGAAAAATGGAGTAGAGTGAGAAGATGAAGATGTAAGTGAAGAAGCTTAACACGAGTTTGCCCAACTTATCTTTATGACGACGCCAGTCGAGCACGTACATCGTCGACACAAAGTACAGACAGAAGATCAGGAATCCGTCGAGCAGTTTTATCCTTGGTACCCCCTGAAGCATTCCCAGATACGCATTCGCCACGATGAGTGGCCCGGGCTGTTGACCGAGTAGCGTTTGGTGTGTATCGTAGTTGTAGATATCACCTACGATAATGATCTTGTTGCCCACAATGTTCTTTACTTCTTCGGGCGGGAAGGTCAATGCTTCTCCAAGGTTCCAGATAAGCACTTCGCCGTTATCGATGTGGGCCCTTCGCACCGGCAGATCGACGATGAACGAGTTCATCCACCAGCCGGGATATGTTCGAACAACTCCTGCCCACTCTTTGAATTTGATGTCCTGTGTTTCGTAGTACATCGCGGTAGGCAGGTAATGTATAGAGTCGTTCACGAGATTGTACTTGAGAAAAGTGCCGGTTGTTGTTTCGTATTGAGCGAGCGCGAAGTTCAACCCGGGCCAGGGCTGCACAGGCCGGCCATTCTTCAACTCCGAAGAGATCACCAACTTGTCGATCTTCCTGAGTTCAGTGCTCAGCAGGCTGTCGTCTTGCGATGAATTGTCGAAGATAATGTCGACAACAACAAGGGCCGGATCTGCAGGCGCATCGTTTATCACATGGAAAAGATCGGCCAGCTTCTTGCGGTCCGTGATCGGCATTGTCCCTGCTCCATTGTCGTCTTCGTATTCGATAAGGGTTTTGTCGTACGAAGTATTGATGAACAGCAGATCTTTTTTGAACTTTTCAACTACATCGTTCTTTGTATTGAAGACCTCGTAGCGCGCGATCTGGTTAATGCGTGCAACAATAACCTCATCACTGAATTCCCAGCTGAGGTTCATCCATACCAATGTAAGAAAGGCGAGGAGCAACGCGTGAGCCGCACTGATCGTGATTTTCTTCCAGTGCTCACGCCACCACATCATCCGAGGATATGCTTTTCTTTAAGCCATGCTTTTAAGTTGTCTTCTTGCGCAGGAGCATATTCGTCGCGCAGGTAGGTACTGATCTCGGTAAATAGCTCTTTGTCTGTTTTTGTTTTCGGAAGGGCAGCAAGCAATGCTTTCAGCTCAAGCGCAAGGTTGTCTTCATTAGTCCAGATCGGAATAAACGAACCCAACAAAAGGCCGGGGCTGAACATCGGGTCTTCTTTCGCGTCTTCGAAATATTCAACAACAACCTTCGGAGGGTTAGCTGCTATCTTGTCGTAGTCGAGGCCATACAAACTATTGGTCGACAGGTAGAATCCTTTTTCATTGGAGATATCCAGGTACACCGGTTTCTTTTTTTCGTTTGAATGCCATGCACGTATAATTGCCGGTTTTGCGAGGGAGAGTTTTTCGGTGTTCACGGGAACGAAGCCTTCACCAAGTATCAACAGTTTATCGAACGCCATCGAGTTCTGGAGCGACTCCAGGTATTGAAGAGAAATATTTCGGGATGCGGTCGACCTGAGCTCGGGTTGTACGAACGATTGAAGCAACTGCAAAAATTCACGCGGAGCATTGTCGGGCACACCTGATATACGTTTTCTCCCGGTTTGGGGACTGTTCACTATAATATATGACTCTTT
>DASRSO010000123.1:0-16560 GCA_035656375.1 Cyclobacteriaceae bacterium
CGATCAGCCCGCTTGCCAGCTCGCCAAACCCTGGCTCGAGCACCCGAACCCCGAAGGAGCTGAGCTTTGTAAGGTTTCCCTGGGTGGAAGGATGCTTCATCATGTCGAGGTCCATCGCCGGAGCGAAGAATACCGGGCAGCGGGCCGACAGATAACAAGCCATCAGAAGGTTGTCGCAAAGGCCATTCGCCATCTTGGCGATCGTGTTCGCCGACGCCGGCGCAATCACCATCGCATCTGCCCACAACCCCAGCTCAACATGGTTATTCCACTCGCCGGAATCGTCCTTCTGGAACTTTGTATAAACAGGATTTTTCGAAAGTGTCGAGAATGTAAGCGGCGTCACAAAGTCGATCGCCGCAGGCGTCATCACTACCTTCACCTCGGCTTCTTCCTTCACAAGAAGCCTTGTGAGCACAGCAGCCTTGTAGGCAGCAATACTCCCGCTTACGCCGAGAAGAATTTTCCTGCCCTTAAGCATACTGTTATTAAGCTTCCGCTTTCTCTTCGGTCTCCGAACGCATACGGTACATCAGCTTGCTCTCAAGGAACTCCTCGATCGCTGTTGAAGTAGGCTTCGGCATACGCTCATAGAATTTCGAGATCTCGATCTGCTCGCGGTTCTCAAAAATTTCTTCAAGGTTGTCGACTGTCGTTGCAAACTCGGCAAGTTTACCGCTCAGTTCTTCTTTGATGTTGATTGCAATCTGACGTGCACGCTTCGAGATCACCACAACAGATTCGTAAATATTGCCTGTCGGCGCTGCGATCTTCTCCAGATCACGTGTTACAATTGACGGTTGAGCTGCCATAACTGGATTATAGATTAAGAATTAGTATTTGTTTTTTTAGCTGTCTTCGTATCGGCGTTAGACTTCCTCAGCATTTCTGAATACATCTTTTCCGCATCCCGCACGTACCTGCTCTCGGGAAAAGTGTCCACCAGGTCCTGGTAGAATCCCAACGCTTCTTTAAACCTTTTCGGCTGCAGGTCCGGAAAGCTTCTCTCAGCAAACTCGTACTGTGCCACAACCTTCAGGTATGCTACCTCTTCAAGGAATTTCGAGTCGGGAAAGTTCTTGCGGAAGTTATCAAATGCTATGATCGCCGCCTGGTAGCTCCGAAGCTTCAGGTATTGCCTGGCATTGTCGAAACCCTTCTGTTCCAGCTTTTTCTGGCTCACAGTGATCACTTCTGCGGCCTGTGCCTGGTACTTGCTTTCCGGATATTTGTTCAGGAAAACCTGCATAGCGTCCATAGCCTCAATGCCTTCCGACTGGTCGAGGTTCGACGCAGGGGCGGCGGTGTATAGCGAGTAGGCGTACATGAAATGGGCTTCCTCGGCCATCTGGCTTCGTCCATAGGTCTCGTAAAAGGTCTTGAACTGGTTAGAGGCCAGCAGGTAGGTCTTTTCGTAAAACTGGCAGTATGCGAGGTAAAACTCGACTTTTTCGCCCTCGGGGAGACCTCTCACGATCGGCAGGATGTCTTCGAACAGCAGGGCTGCCCTGTAATAGTCCTTTTTGGCGTAATAGTTCAGCCCGGCCTCATAGCGTACCCGCCAGTCTTCACTCTTCTGGATCCGGCGAAATTTGCCGCAAGACGACAAAATCAGCAGTACTACACTAAAAACCAGGATTCTAGAGGTCATAAGCCTGCAAATATACAAAATTCCGCTTCGCGGGTTCTGAGTTCCGGGTTCTGATATCAGGTGGTTTCGGAGGTCTGTAGAGCTGGGAGATGTCATGTGGTTTCGATGCTCGCGCAAGCATCGTAACGCCAAAAATATCTCCAAAATTGTCAGGTTTCTCGGGGCAGAAGGAATCAGAACTTAGAACCCAGAACAAAATCTACTTCCGGACTATAAGTTTCCGTGTAAGCACCCCGTCATTGTCGAGGTACAGGGTATAAAAGTAGATACCCGTTGCCAGTTCGTCGGATTGGATCTTGATACGGTTTTCCGATGTCGGCAGGTCGGTCTCATTCATAGTCCTGCCCAGGATATTGTGAATTACCACCTTAGCCTTCACGGTCTCGTTGTGGATCGTGTAATCGATAAACGCCCCCTGGTCGGATACGGGGTTGGGATAGACGTCGTGGATGGTGATATCTTTTGACTGGAAAACGAGTGCTTTTGTACGTTTTTCCTCCACGCTGACCGAAATGTTGTGTTCGATCGCAGCAGATGGGTTGCCCCTGGGAAACACTTCGAATTTGAAACTGTTCTGACCCGTCATCATCCCTGTCTCCAGTGTGTATGCAAGGCCTTCCAGTGTTTCTCCGGGCTCGAGGCGCTTCGAGAATTCATCCATGCCGTGCTCGAGACAATCCTTACCAATACAGAAGTAGCCCTTTTGCGAGCTTCCCATATCGGAATAAACTTTTCGAATGATGTAGACCTGGGCTCTGTCGGAAGTGTTCTTGATGCGGAGAGGAATGGTGAGGCTTTCACTGATTGCTGCCGAATAAGCGTCCTGCCGATCGACAAACTCAATGCTTTGAGCAAAGCATGAGCTCCAACCCAACACGAGCACGCAAATCAGTCGGCACAATCTCATAAGTACACACTCATTCAATGGAAAATATAATGGAAAAAGGAGGGGGCTCCTAGCCTTTCGTAAAAAATAGGGGGTAACAGGGGCAATTTTTACCCGCGCTAATTCGTTTGTCACTAATTTTTGGGAGGACGGGCGTCACTTTTTGGGCGACTCTTCGGGAGAACTGATGGTGAACCACCTCGTGTTTTCACTACGTCTTCGCGGATGGGACGTTCGGTGGGCAGCCACACAAAACCCTTTAATCTTTCCTGCTCGCGTTGGATCTCGTGGGGCGGAATGAATTGCGCGTCAGGTTTTATGTACGCACTGAAGTTGTCGATTTGACCTTTAAGAAAATTGATCCTCATGTTGCTGCAGATCATTTTGTTCAATCCACTCACGTACACGATTTTCAACAACAACGAATCCAGGTCTTTCTCTTCCTCCTGGAGCACGTAGTAAATACTCTCGCCGTTACCGTCGACATCCACGTGGTGAATGGTGCGATTGGCAAAGTAGGCCGTCATCTTCTTGCCCTTCATCTGGTTGAAGTTCTGAAGACTGTCTTCCGAAACCACGAAGGAGTTTGTCAGCAAATAGACGCGGTGAACAGTTTCGTTTTTCAGCTCAACCCGGATGGTGTCGCTGGTCATCTGGTTTTCCGTACTCCAGAGCACGGGTTTTTCGTACATGTACAGCACGGAGTCGCTGGTGAAATAGGCAAGAGAGTCGGCTTTACCCTGCAGGTTCGACTTGAAGATCTTCACGTTGTTATACGCGAGCATCCTTTTTCGCGAGGGGTTATTGTCTTCAATGGATACGAGCGTGTCGGCCGACATGAACAACGTGTCACCATCGTCGCCCACCTTTGCCATCCACGCGTTGCCGTACACTTTCGCCACGCCCGTGAGCTTATCGTAGAACCCATCGTCGCCGTAAATGGTAAGATTTTGTTCCTTCGATGTCATCACCACGTTGGTCCTCGCTTTATAGAACTTTTTGAAGTCGTCGAGAAAATATCGTTCGCCCTTCATTTCGTAACTGGGTGTTTGAATGACGCCTTTCGCGAGCTCGGACTTTTTCTCGGTGGGTTTGGTGTCGTAAAATCCGTGATCGTAGATCGCAGTCTTTCCTTCCTTGTCGGTCACCGTAGTCTTGTCGCGGAAGAAAACAATTTTAGTTTTCGAATTATACTGGAGTGTGTCGGACTTCAGTGTATAGTCGGGATTCACACCCACAACATTTGTCTTGAACGATGCGAGGTTCGAGCGGGTATTGTAATAACCTTTCCTGCTCGTGAGGTTGTTCGTACTATCAACAAGTCTTCCGCCATTGAAGTAGCGGGCTTCGGATTGATTGCGGTAGTAATCGAGAAAGTCGGTGTAGAGCGTGGCAGTATTGAGCTTTACGAACACAACATTATTACGGAGATAAGCTATTCGTTTGTCGCCATCATATTTCGCGCGCTGGGAAGTCACCGTCACCGAGTCGCCGTCGGTAACTTTTACGTGACCATATGCTTCGACCGAATTTTCTTTCCGGAAGATCTGGGCGGAGTCGCAGTAGATGGTGGTCTGGTTTTGGGTGAAGATCACGTTGCCCACGACCCAGTCTGTACGCACGCCATTGATCATTTTACCACGACTTACATCGGCCTGGCGGAGACGCACTCTTTTTTGAGCTTCCGCGGTGCCCGCCAGGAGGATCAGGGTTGTCAGTAAAAGAAGGACCGGGCGCTTCATGCGGCAAAAATAGTTACTTTACGCAATGCGTGAACGTTTTCAGAAATTCATCGGGAAACACGATCTCTGCTCGCGTACGCAACGAGTATTCGTGGCCGTCAGCGGCGGTATCGACTCGATGGTTCTGCTCGACCTTTTCGTTCAGTCTGGTTACAACATCACCTGCGCTCATGTAAACTTCGGGCTTCGTGGCGAAGAGTCGGACGAGGACGAAAGATTTGTGAGGGACAGGTGTAATCATTTGGGCATCCCGTTTTTAAGCAAACCTGTAGCCACCAAGAATTATGCCACCGGGAAGGGCATCTCTATCCAGATGGCAGCCCGGGAGCTGCGATACCAGTGGTTCTCGGAATTGCTCAACGACTCCGAAGGATCTGTGCTGGCTACGGCCCATCACATTAACGACTCCGGTGAGACTATGCTCCTCAACCTTATTCGTGGTACCGGGATCGATGGACTTACAGGCATCCCAATAAAGAAAGACGGTATTATCCGCCCGTTGGCTTTCGCTACACGTAGTGAGATCGACCAGTATGCTGCCGCACATCTTATCACGTGGCGTGAAGATGAAAGCAATCTCGATGATCACTATCAGCGCAACTTTCTTCGTCATCGCGTAATGGGCTTACTGAAGCAACTCAACCCGTCGCTCGACGATACGCTTTCACGAAACTCGACCCGCATGGGTGGTGAGCGCGAATTGATTGAAAGATCACTGGCAGAACTGAAAGAAGATTTTGTTGTTGACGGCGACGGAACGATCAGGATCGACAAGAGCATCTTCGATGGGTTCATTCATAAGTCGGGAGTGTTGCTTCGAATGATCGAGCCGTTCGGTTTCAACTTCGCAACGGCAGAGTCGATCGTTGCAGCCATGAATGGTCAGCCCGGGAAAAGTTTTTTCTCCACCACGCACCAACTCGTGGTAGACAGGAAGTATTTGATCATTTCCGCTTTGAATGAATTGGGGGAAACGGAAATTTCACAAGGCTCGAAGCAAGTTTCGCTGGGGAATCAAACCCTTCAGATCAATGAAAGCACGAACGTAGAGATCCCGAAAGATCATTCTATCGCTTCTCTCGATCTTAAAAAGATAACCTTCCCTTTAACATGGAGAAAATGGAAAGAAGGCGATTCATTCCAGCCCCTTGGAATGAAAGGAAGAAAGAAGGTGAGTGATTTTTTGATTGATGAAAAGATCTCGTTGACAGGTAAGCAAACAACCACCGTTTTGATTTCCGGAGGTGAGATTATCTGGGTCGTGGGTATGCGTATAGATGATCGCTATAAGATTACGCCGGCTACAAACAACGTCCTGGTGATCTCATTAAATAAAAAACCCTGAAGCACACGTGTACCTCAGGGTCCTAACTATGAAACTATTGCACTAACTATTACTTCACCTTGTCGCGACCTGCCTCGAGGATTGCATAATCCTTCCAGGTTTTATAGGTGGCTTCATCCAGTTTATCTGATGCGGCACCGGCTTCGTCCGGAGCAAAAGTACCTTCACTTGCCCACCACTTTTTCGCGTTTTCCTTTGCTTGCGTTTTATCTACATCAAAGAAATTGATGATCGAGTCAGAGATCAACCATGGCTTGTTAACGGTTGCATACTTTTCGAATATCATCGAACGCATTTGCGTGCCGCTAGACTGGTTTTTAAAATGGTTGACAGTATAAGAAAGCGTTTCGGGCTCTGTCATGATCATATCCCAATATTTCTTTGAGGTAATGATCTGTGCCGTTGTAAGCATATAACCGAAACCCCGCTCTATCGGTTCTTTCGTTATTTTGCACGCTGCCTTCAGCTCTTTTTTCTTCTTTCCGAATAATGAATCTAGAATTGCCATTGGAGGTTAAGGTTTTTACACATATTAGATACTCACAGGAGCGCAAATAGTTGCACTGCCGCTCACTTTTTTTGAGTGAATTGTCAAAAATCGGCCATGACTGGCATTTTTTCCTAAGGTAAGCCTAAGGAATTCTGTAAAACTTTGTCACCGTAGAGTGCCCTTATTACCGTTAGGTTTCGCCGCATTCGGTTTCGGAGCAGGGTGCAGACTCTCGTATTTCTGGAAAAACTCGGGGAGTTGCTCGATAGGCAATTTCTTCGCGATGATCTTGTGCTTCGCATCAATGACGTACATGGTCGGAGTTGTTTCAGCATAGTACATCTTGCTGTGATGACCTACATAAGTTCTCGGGCCGTTCACTGTGATCCACGGCATCTTATAGTCTTTAATGAAGTTTCTCATCTTAAGCATCGATGTGTCGATGCTTACCGCGTAAACTTCGATATCGAACTTCGCCTTGTTCTTGTTGTAGAAGTCAACAAGCTTGGGTGTCTCCTCTTTGCAGTGACCGCAGTCGGGGCTAAAGAAGAATAATATCGTGTACTTGTTCTTGATGTCGTACATCGACTTTGCTTTCAGGTCTTTGTCCTGCATGATGAGGTTTCCGGCGTTCTTGCCAACTAAGCTCACCCTGATCTTTTCAACATATTCCTTGATGCCTTTTTTGGAGGCAGGATCGAGCCAATAGTCTGCCTCTCCTGTTGCCACGAACTTGTCATAAAGGTTAACATAAACTTCATCGAGGCCCATGATCTGGTGACTCTGGTAGTGACTCATCAAAGTCCACATGAAGTACTTATAGGTTTCCTGGTTCTTCTTGACTTTGGTAGCGAGACGCATGATCTCTTTCGTAAGTGTGTCAGGTTGTTGCAGGAACAGACGGTCCAGGTAGTCTGTCAGCTTCTTCTTGAACATTGGCTTACCGATACGCAGCAGTGCATCGTCGGAGATATCGAAATTATCGAAGTAGTGTGCTTTGTAGTACTTGAATTGCCAGGTAGAGTCGATTGTGCCATCGGCACGTTTTGGTGCTTCGGGTACTTCGATCTCGCGAGTCGTTTTAATAAGGCGCGCAGTGAGCGTGGTAGGATGTTTCGCTATGAGGTTATCCTGGTATGCGATAACTTCCGTGCTATGTTTCTTGAATTCTTCGCGGGCTTCTTTTTTCGCGTCTTCTTTTAATGTGCTGTCGCGGATGATCTTCACGTAAGGATCTGCGTCTTTGAATTTTTTGGCGAGGAAGTTCGCGTTCTCGAAAAACAGTTTGTTGTCTTCGTCACCCGTTACCACCATTTTCCCGGTGAAGTCGGAAACATCGGTCTCCATGGAGAATCTCTGGTTGTTGCCTATGAGGAACTGGAAGAGCGTGGTGTTGTTGGCTGCGACCATGAACACCCCTTGCGCAAGGGGCTTGGTGTTCTCGAATGAGAAGACTCCCTGGCTGTTGACCTTTGCGGTGTCGCGCAGGTAGGTCTGGTCCATAAGATAATATGCCAGGTAAACGGTGGTGTCTTTAAGGCCTTTCACCTTGAAGTCGAGCTTGTAGCCGGACTGGGCGAAGGAGGCGGTGGATAGTAATGCGATTAATAGCAGCAGCAAGACCCCTGGACGAACTGACATATTCGGGATGTTTTAAAATGCGAATTTCTGAATTTCGACGTTTAGAGCAATGCAATTAATGGTCCGTTTGGCGAATTGGTAAACGTTTAACACTTTTTTAACCCCCTGCCGCTTCGCTGGTTTAATACGATCTGAAGCTCAGACCACCACGAAGGGGGAGACCCAGAACGCCGCGCAGCAGAATTGTTATTTTTGCACCGCTTTATGTCAATCACAGTCAGAAACCTTACAAAAGTCTACGGATCCCGCGCGGCCGTCGATAACGTTTCGTTTCAGATTGGCAGGGGCGAAGTCGTAGGTTTTCTCGGCCCCAACGGCGCCGGCAAGTCGACAACCATGAAGATACTGACCGGCTACCTGCCGCCCACCGAAGGGTCGGTACTGGTGTGCGACCAGGAAGTGTCGCAACAAAGATCTGTAAGGAAAACCATAGGATATCTGCCCGAGCATAATCCCCTTTACCTCGACATGTACGTTCACGAGTTCCTGGATTTTGTCGGGAAAGTGTACGGGATCCATGGAAGCAGCCTGAAAAAAAGAGTGGCAGAGATCGTAGAGCAATGCGGCCTCACGATCGAGCAAAACAAGAAGATCGAAATGCTGTCGAAAGGCTATCGCCAGCGCGTCGGCCTCGCACAGGCGCTGCTTCACGACCCCCAGGTACTCATATTAGATGAACCAACCACCGGCCTCGACCCCAACCAGATCGTCGAGATCCGCCAACTGATCAAATCCATCAGCGCCAACAAAACCGTTCTGTTCTCCACGCACATCATGCAGGAAGTGCAGGCTTTGTGCGATCGCGCCATAGTCATTAATAAAGGAACGATCGTGGCCGACGCAACCATAAAAGACCTGGTATCGAGAAATGAAGGAGTGAAGATCTTTGTCGCTGAGTTTGAGACGCCGATCGCAACAACGGACCTGTTGGAAATAGAGGGAGTGGACGATGTTCAGGAATTGACGCCCTCTTCTTTTAAGCTCATCACGAATTCAGGCACCGACATACGACCTTCAATCTTCCGTTTTGCCGCCGACAAGAACTTATCACTTCTCGGTTTACGACAGGAAGAAAATTCTCTCGAGTCAGTTTTCCGCGACCTTACCAAAAGCCCTTCCGCATGATCCGTGTGTTCGCAAAAGAGATCGGGGGTTTTCTGAATTCATTAATTGCATACATCGTCGTTGGTGTGTTCCTCACCGCGATCGGTTTGCTCATGTGGGTGTTCAAAGACACTTCAGTGTTCGACAACGGCTTCGCCGACATGTCGACACTGTTCAATCTTGGTCCGTATGTGTTGGTGTTCCTCATTCCTGCCATTACCATGAAGAGTTTTGCGGAGGAGAGAAAGCTCGGCACCATGGAGCTTCTCCAAACCAAACCATTAACAGACTGGGATATTTTACTTGGGAAATTTTTCGCAGCGTTGGTGCTCGTTTTGTGTGCGCTCGTTCCAACGCTCGTATATTATTATACCGTTTATCAATTGGGCAACCCGGTCGGTAATGTTGATTCGTCCGGTACATTCGGTTCGTACATTGGGTTGTTCCTGCTTGGTGCAGTGTTTTGTGCGATAGGCATTCTCGCTTCATCGTTGACCAACAACCAGATCGTAGCTTTCCTCTTTGCAGCATTTCTTTGTTTTATCTTTTACACCGGCTTCGATTCATTCGCCGCGCTCGTAATGGCGGGCGACCAGGGATTGTTCATCAGGCAGTTGGGTATCGTCTATCATTATGAATCATTGAGCCGCGGATTGATCGATAGTCGCGACGTGATCTACTTCGTCAGCGTATGCTTTGTTTTTTTGCTTGCCACTAAAACCGTTTTGGGTTCGAGATCATGGTAAACTGGAAAAGCAAACGACTCGGAGATCTTCTTACGCTCGGCAACGGCCTGCTGCTGGTGATACTTGTCAATCTTCTTGCATCGTTCTTCTTTTTCCGGATTGATCTCACCGAAGAGAAACGCCATTCGATCAAGCCGGTTACGAAGGCATTGCTCGAACGGCTCGAAGATGTAGTTTACGTCGAGGTTTATCTTGAAGGAGATCTTAATGCTGAATTCAAACGACTTCGCAATTCGATTCGCGAAACCCTGGAAGAGTTCCGGATATATTCCGGTGGAAAAGTACAGTACGGCTTTACCAACCCCATGCAGGCGCTCAGTCAAAAAGCGCAAAGCGAGTTTCTTCGCGAGCTTGCTTCGAAAGGCATCCAGGTCTTGCCTGTGATCGAAACCAACGAAGGTCAGCGCAGTGAAAAACTTGTTGTTCCCGGCGCACTGGTTTCTTACGACGGCAACGAGAAAGGCGTAATGCTGTTCAAACAAAACATCGCCGAGCGGTCACAGGAAGTTGTAAACCAGAGCATCGAAGGTATCGAGTATGAACTCGCAAGTGCAATTTTTGCATTGAACAGCACCGAACGAAAGAAGGTAACGTTCCTGCACGGACACGGCGAGCTCGACACCGTAGCAACAGCAAGCCTGCGCGCCTCACTTAAAGAACAGTACGACGTAAACGACATCAGTCTTTCCGAAAATGATTCCCTCGGCGGCGATGTTCTCATCGTTGCCAAACCCACACGCGCATTCTCAGAGATCGACAAACTCAAACTCGATCAGTATGTTATGCGCGGTGGAAATTTATTAATGTTCATCGACCAGATGCATGCTTCGATGGACAGCGCGTCGATGGAAAACAATTTTGCCTTTCCGTACGAGACCGGTTTAATGGACATGTTATTCAAATACGGCGTGCGTGTTAATCCAGACCTTATCCAGGATCGATTCTCCGCTTCGTATCCTGTTGTCGTGTCGGACGTGGGCGACAAGCCACAGATCATGCAAATGGAGTGGCCTTTCTTCCCGCTCATCTATCAGCACGCAGACCATCCGGTGTC
Organism: Cyclobacteriaceae bacterium; assembly: GCA_035656375.1. Lineage (GTDB taxonomy): Bacteria > Bacteroidota > Bacteroidia > Cytophagales > Cyclobacteriaceae > ELB16-189. Next base: position 10,660 of record DASRSO010000123.1, read on the forward strand.
GCGAAATGTTGACGCGTCGCTTACACGTTTCATAAGTTCAATTGATAGCGTTCGTGCCGACGGTGTTAAGAAAACCGCACTGTTCTTCTCATCACAATATTCACGACGCCTTACAGCGCCCGTTAAAGTAAGTGTGAACGACTTGCGCAAGAACGTCGATCCCCAATCCTTCAACGAAGGACCTATCCCGGTTGCGTGGCTTCTCGAGGGCAACTTTACATCGCTGTACAAAAACAGGTTTTTGCCCGAAGGCGTTTCGAAGGACGGATATCTTCAAAATGGACATGCAAAGATGATTATTGTTGGCGACGGAGATTTCATACGCAACGATATTAATCCAAGGAATGGAATGGCACAGCAACTCGGTATGGATCCGATCTCCGGCCGTGTGTTTGCAAATGAACCGGTTGTGATGAACATGATCGCATATCTCACCGATCAGAACGGTCTCATTACAGCAAGGAACAAGGAGGTGACGGTTCGTCCTTTGGATAAAGAGAAAGTGAAGAACGAAAGAACACTTTGGCAAATGATCAACCTTGCGCTGCCGATCGCGATCATTGTTTTGTCTGGTGTTGCACTTTCGTGGATCAGAAAGCGGAGGTACGCCAACTTCTCATAGCTATGCAGGAAAGGAAGAACAAACGACTGGCTGTTTCGATGATCATTCTTGTGATAACGATCGTCGTCTTCTGGTTCTTTGCTTTTCGCGAAGCGAAGATCGAAGTCGATGAGACTGCGTTTGTTGTGGAGAATATGGCAGGCATCGACCGTGTCGACATGATCTCCTCGCGTGACACCGTTGTTCTTCGTTACGACGGAACGAAGTGGATGGTGAACGATACTTACCTGGCCGACCGCCGGACGATCCAGGTTTTATTTGGGACGATAGAGCATGTGAAACCAAGAAGGCCCGTCAGCGAAAAGAGAAAGGCTGAGGCGATCGAGCAACTGAAGGCTACCGGCACAACCGTCACATTTTTTTCGAAAGACGTTCCGCTAAAAACATATATAGTGGGAGGGATCTCGCAAAAACCCGAAGCCTGGTTTCAACTTCCCGGCGGCGAGCCGGTGATCATGAATATTCCCGGCTACCGCGTTTATGCCTCGGGAGTGTTCGAGCAGACCGTGAACGACTGGCGCGACAAGCGCGTGTTTCCCCTGGGCTACTGGAGGAATTTCAAATCCCTTACCACCACCTTCACAAAGGACCGCGAGACATTTATTATTTCGGGTAAAGGAAGTTTGTTCAACGTGGAGGGGATGGAGGCCGACACCGCGAAGGTAAATACCTACCTCGACGACGTCTCCCTGCTGGTTGGCGAGGGTTTTTATACCGCCGGCCAGCGCCAGCGGATCGACAGCCTTTTGGCCGGTCCCACCTCCTTCGAGGTCACGGTGACTGACGTCGGCAACCGGTCGCAGAAGCTCGAAGTGTTCCCCCCGCTCCGGAATGAGGCCGACGTCTACGGCCGTGTAAACGGCGAAATTATGATCTTCCCGAGGGCTGAAATGGCGCGGATCGCCAAGAAAAAGTCGTGGTTCCGGGCAACTCCCGAATAGTCAAATTTTTCTATCTTTACCTCCCTTTTAACCACTAACAAGATGAAGTTTATCGTTAACTCCAACTACCTGCTTAAGCAGCTGTCGAATATCAATGGAGTGATCACAACCAACCCCGTTGTTCCCATCCTTGAAAACTTTCTCTTCGAGATCGACAAGACGAAGCTCACCGTTACAGCTTCCGATCTTCAAACATCGATGATCACAGAGATCAATGTAGAATCAAAAGAAAAAGGAAACATCGCCGTTCCGGCACGTATCCTTCTCGATACTCTTAAAAACCTTCCCGACCAGCCAGTAACTTTCTCGATCGACGAATCGACGTACAGCATCGAGATCAGCTCCGACAACGGACGTTACAAGCTGTCAGGTGAAAACGCGACCGACTTCCCGAAAGTACCCGCTGTATCGCACGACTTTTCAGCGAACGTTTCTTCAGAAGTCCTGGGACGCGCGATCAACAACACCATCTTCGCCACAAGCAGCGACGAGCTTCGTCCCGCAATGACCGGCGTTTATGTAAACCTCGGTGAGAAGAACACCACTTTCGTTGCAACCGACGGCCACAGGCTCGTTCGCTATCGCCGTACCGACGTGAAATCGGAAAACGGAAATGCAATCATCATCCCCCGCAAAGCGCTCAACCTGCTGAAAGCAACGTTGCCCACAGAGAATAGCGACGTGAGCATCGACTTCAACATGTCGAATGCATTCTTCAAGTTTGGCAACATCAAGATGATCTGCCGACTGATCGACGAGCGTTTCCCTGATTTTGAAAATGTAATTCCTTCTCAGAGCACGATCAAGATGACAATCAGCAGGGCGGATTTCCTCGGCTCACTGAAGCGTATTTCGATCTATGCAAACAAGACAACCCACCAGGTAAGGCTTAAGATCACAGGAAGCGAGCTGCAGGTGTCTGCGGAAGACCTCGACTTTTCGAACGAAGCAAACGAACGTCTCTCTTGCGAACACGAAGGAGAAGATATCGAGATCGGCTTCAACGCCAAGTTCCTGATCGAGATGCTGAGCAACATCACGACTGAGCAGATCAAATTGAACATGTCGGCTCCGAATAAGGCTGGTGTTATTTTGCCTGCGGAAAAAGACAAAGCAGAAGATATGTTGATGCTGGTAATGCCGGTGATGTTGAACCAGTATGTTTAAGATCATATAAAATCTTACACGCTACGAAAGAGCCTGATTCAAGTTATTGAATCAGGCTTTTTTATTTGTTTTGTCCGAATTTCCTGACAATCAGCCATTTCCACGACTGTAAAAAACATGAGGGTTACATTTGCCCTTGGGGTTTTATGAATTTCCGAGTAAATTCAAACACCCCTTAAATAAAATGGAATCATTCTCAGATTGGTGGAGTGGGCTTAGCGTGATGCTCAAGGTCTATTGGGCACTTGCGATCCCTTTTACGATCATTTTCGTTCTCCAGGTCATCCTCTCATTCTTCGGCGGCGACACAGCCGACGATTTGCCCGACGCCGAAGTAAGCGCCGACCACGGCATCGGCTTCCAGTTTTTTACACTGAAGAACTTCATTGGCTTCTTTACCATCTTCGGATGGGCAGGTATCGCCATGATCGAGTCTGGCGCCAGCAACGGCGTTTCCGTTTTCGTTGCGACACTGGCCGGTACGCTCATGATGTTCATGATGGCGGGAATGTTCTATCTATTGATGAAAGCCCAGCACGATGGTACAATGAAGATCGAGAAAGCGATCGGGCAGACCGGCGAAGTTTATCTCACGATTCAATCGAAACGGGGAGGCATTGGTAAAGTGCAGGTAATGGTGACCGGCGCCTTGCGCACGCTCGATGCATTGACAGACGATGAAACCGATATTCAGACAGGAAAGATCGTGCGTGTTTCGAACGTGGTCAATAACAATATCCTTCTCGTTACCTCAAAATAGTTCTCTAGTAACCTCTCACAACAATCTATAATTATGGAGTTTTCTCTTGCCCTTATTGTCGGTGTCGTCATTTTCGGGTTCATCCTGGTGATGAGCTCGCTGCGACGCTACAAGCGATGTCCGTCGGATCGCATTCTCGTTGTTTATGGTAAAGTCGGCGGCGGCGGCTCGGCCAAATGTATCCACGGTGGTGCAGCGTTCATCTGGCCTGTGTTCCAGGATTATGCATTCATGGATCTCACCCCGATCTCGATTGAAGTGAACCTCACGAACGCACTTAGTAAACAAAACATTCGTGTTGACGTACCTTCGAAATTCACCGTTGGTATCTCTACCGAAGGTGGCGTAATGGAAAATGCAGCAGAGCGTTTGCTTGGTCTGCAGCGTCCCGATGTTCATGCACTCGCTCATGATATCATTGTTGGTCAGATGCGTTTGGTTGTGGCGATGATGGATATCGAAGAGATCAACACGAACCGCGATAAGTTTCTCCAGAACGTTGCACACAACGTTGAAGTGGAATTGAAGAAGATCGGTCTCAAGCTGATCAACGTGAACATCACAGATATTAAAGACGAGAGTGGTTATATCGCTGCTCTTGGTAAAGAAGCTGCTGCAAAGGCGATCAACGAAGCGAAGATCCGCGTTGCAGACCAGGAACGAATTGGTGATATCGGTAAGACCGGCGCCGAAAAAGAAAGAGATATCAAAGTTGCCGAAATGGTCCGCGACCGCGATACATCGGTTGCCATCGCGTTGAAAGATAAAGAGATCCTCATTGCAGGGGCCAAGCGTGACGAGCAGATCGGTAAAGTGGAGGCTGAACGGGATACCCGTATCAAATCAGCGGAAGCAAATGCACTTGCGGTAAAAGGTGAAAACACTTCGAAGATCAACGTTGCCAACTCCGACTCCGAACGTCGTGAACGGGAAGCCGAAGCGTTGAAGAAAGCGATCGCAGCCGAAAAAGTGCAGTCGGCGAAAGCCCTCGAAGAAGCATACGTTGCAGAACAGAAAGCCGAAGCGGCCCGTGCCGAACGCGAACGTGCTTCACAGAATGCGAACATCGTCGTTGCTGCAGAGATTCAGAAACAAAAGGCGATCATCGAAGCGCAGGCAGACGCCGAAAAAGTCAGGGAAAGAGCGAAAGGTGAGGCAGATGCGATCTACGTGAAGCTCGAAGCCGAAGCCCGCGGTATGTTCGAGATCCTGACGAAGCAAGCGCAGGGTTTGCAACAGATCGTGAAAGCTTCAGGCGACAATGCCCGCGATGCGGTGTTGCTGCTCATTGTAGACAAGCTGCCTGAGCTCGTAAGGCTTCAGACTGAGGCGATCAAGAATATCAAGATCGACAAGCTGACTGTTTGGGACGGAGGCACTGGCGTAAATGGCGACGGCAAGACCTCTACCGCAAACTTCATCTCCGGACTGTATAAATCTGTCCCCCCATTGCAGGAGATTTTCAACATGGCCGGCATGGAATTGCCCGAGTACCTGAAAGGTAAATCGGCGGATGAGTTGAAAAAGATGGCTGAGGAGATAAAGAGTAAGAAGATAGATCCTCCTAAAGAGACAAAGTAATATCTGACCCGTATGGCACGGACACCAGAGCAATATGAGAAGGATCTGAGCCTTTTGAAGGTTCACCTGGTTTATATTGTATTAATATTGACGCTGATAATTATTTTTCTGGTGTCCGTCCAATGGGGAGCCATCGAAAACCTTGTCAATTATATTAACTTCGCAGCAACAATTAGTTCGATTCTACTAGCCATAGTTGCAATTATATATTCTTACTATTCAAATAGTTCCCTTTCGCAATCATTGGGTTCTCTTGATGCCTCAGCGTCGAAGATTTACAAAAGTACTGAAGATCTGACGAGCGCAACAACAAGCCTTGAAACCAAGATGAACGATATCCCAGGATATATGAGTGGGGTCGAAAAAAGAGCAGACCAGACGATAGAAATGATCGCTCAAATGTCAAATTCACTCGCAGCTCAAAAGCCAGCTGTTGTTGAAAATGGTCATGAAAAGGGTGCTACTGAGCGCAATAAATTATTTACTGACCGCCAAATCGATGCTTTTTTAAAGGCATCGTCTTTTTTTGGATTAATGGCTATTTATTCAACTAAGCTTGCGTTCGACTCTCAAAGGAATCTCAACATGAAGAGCCTCTCAGACGAGCCGGAGGCCGTTGAAAATATGCATGGGTTCATAGCTGCCACATATTCAATTGATCTGGTGGATTACCAAGAGGTGGAGGGTGGAATTTACAAAGTCACATATATTCACCCAGAACTCCTTAAGCAAATCAAGGATAAGATTTATCTCATGGCTGCCAAATCGAATCACGCAGACGCCTGGATTAAAGAGATAACTGACCTGGAGGCGCTTTTTGGATCGCTTAA
>DASRSO010000124.1:0-3239 GCA_035656375.1 Cyclobacteriaceae bacterium
TCCAGTTCTTTTTCGGCATATTGAAATTCGGATCGCTAAGTGATTTCTTTCCGCATTCCGCTGTGCATGGAATGCTGGCAGCGATTGGTGTACTCATCTTCGCCAAACAATTCCCCGTGTTGCTTGGTGTGGATCCCGCGCTCACAAAAGGTTTGAGCCCAATCCAGCTCTATCTCCACATTCCTGAATTCATTATGAACGCGACACCCGACATCGCGCTCATTGGTATCATTGGTCTGCTCGTGCTGTTTGGTCTGCCCGCACTGAAGATAAAGTGGGTAAGGAAGATTCCTGCACCCATGGTAGTGCTATTACTCGCAATACCCATTGCAGCAGCGATGAACTTCAAAGAAGTCTATCCGACGTCACTTGTGAAGATCGGCAACTTTTGGCAAGACGTAACATTCAACGCGACGTTCAACCAGGTTGGATCGTTTGTGTTCTGGAAGTTTGTGTTCATGTTCCTTTTCGTGAACAGCCTCGAGTCGTTGCTCACCGTTAAGGCTATCGATGGACTCGACCCGTGGAAACGAAAGTCGGACTACAACACGGATCTCAAAGCGTTGGCGTTGGGCAACGGCCTCTCGGGTTTCTTCGGTGGCCTGCCTATGATATCGGAAGTTGCCCGTAGCTCTGCGAATGTCGGCTTTGGAGCTCGCACCCGGTGGGCGAATGTTTTTCATGGCGCGTGTCTTCTCATTTCAATGATCGCGTTGGTGCCTGTTATCGAGATGATACCGAATGCTGCGCTTGCAGCAATGCTCATTTCAGTTTCGTATCGTCTTGCAAACCCGAAAGAATTTATCGGGGCATACAAGATCGGCACAGAGCAGCTAGTGATCTTCCTCGTTACGATTTTTGTGACCGTTGCCGAAGACCTGCTGCTCGGCGTAGGTGCCGGCATCCTGGTGAAATTCATTTTCCACATAGCTAACGGTGCACCGATCGGTACACTCTTTAAAGCAACGTATACGTTGACCGAAAACAACGGCACGTACGAAGTGAAAGTCAAAGACTCTGCAATCTTCTCCAATCTGTTAGGTTACCAGAAAATGTGGAGGTCGTTGAAGCCCGGTAAGCGCGTTGTCTTCGATTTCTCTGAAGCACGACTGGTCGATCATACATTCCAGGAAGCGCTCCACCACTTCGAAGAAGATTATCACAACACAGGCGGTACTATCAAGATCACCGGGTTCACCGGGCATCAGCCGTTTTCAACACATCCGCTTTCAGCAAAGAAAATTGCCGCTGGTGCCACGAGCATCATGGAGCAGGAGCTCAACGAAAGGCAGGTTACTCTTCGGATTTTCGCCGAAACAAACGGCTACACGTTCTCTCCTCAAAAGGTCAGAAACGCATTGAAGTATAAAGATTTCCCGATACAGACGGGCGCCAAGATCGCGTACGAAGAAAACGTACTGAGTCGCTACTCCGATCTCGCCAAAATAGAAGTGTCGGACATGACATTAACAGAAGGCGCGGGCTCCGCAAAAAGTGATACGCACATCACGGTTGCCCACATCTCCGAGATCGACCTCCCCGTTCCCGACTTTGCTCTCGAGCCCGAAGGATTGTGGTCGAAGTTCTCGGAGTTGGTTGGCGGAAAAGACATCGACTTCGAAGATCATCCTGCCTTCTCGGAAAAATATTACCTGAGAGGCAACAGTGAAAGTGCTGTTCGTGAATTCTTCACCAGCGACCTCATCCGCTTCTTCGAAAGTCACGACGAAGTACATGTTGAATGTTACAGACACAGGTTGCTCGTATACACCAAACGCGACCTGTTGGAATTGCCTGGCATAGAGGCGTTGGAAAAATTTTCCGACGAACTGGTGAAAGCCATTCATCAAAAGCAAAAAACGGCGCAAGCTGTTTAAAGGGAGCCCGGGTATCCGCGCCCGGCCCCTTTTTTTATCTTTACAGCTTTTCAAGAAACCTGCAGATTTATGAAGCAACTGGTTGCAATGTTATTAGCGTGTGTTTGTGTAAGTGCGATGGCACAAGACCAACCAAAGAAAGAGATCAACGAGCTACGTCTCAACCTTAACGAAGATGGAAGTCATTACATCAAAGCCACGTTCCTCAACCAGGTGTGGTTTCGTTTCAATCAAAGTAATGCCGGCACAACGTCGCTGGGCGACCCCAAAGACCAAACGTTCGACATCGGTCTGCGTCGTACCCGTATGCAACTGTACGGCGAGCTTACCGACCACGTCGGATTCTATTTCCAGTTCGGACAAAACAACTTCAACTGGCTTGCTGGACAAAATTCCACAAACTCCGGCAATCGAAAATTCCAGGCATTCTTTCACGACGCTCTCGCGGAGTACCGCGTAAAGAAAAAGAGTGATATTCTCTATCTCGGCGGCGGTCTTACCATCGTCAATGGCCTGAGCCGATTTTCTCAACCAAGCATAAGCACCATTATGAGTATGGACGTGCCCGTATTCCTGCAGGCTACTGTCGATCAAACTGACGAGTTCTCCAGAAAACTCAGCGTGTATGCGCGCGGCCAGGTCGGCAAGCTCGATTATCGTATAGCATTGAGCGATCCATTCCCCGTGACATCAAACGGCAACATCGCACCTCCAATCGGGCAGAACGCAACGTTCGCATACAATCATCACAACAAGCAGTACCAGGGATTTTTTATGTGGAATATATTCGATAAAGAACCCCATACGACACCATACACTGCTGGCACTTATCTCGGGAAACGAAAAGTGTTGAACCTGGAAGCCGGGGTAATGACACAAAAAGATGCAACGTGGACCGGCGATGCAACCAATCAAACCTATCATGACATGACTCTCTGGTCGGTGGCAGTGTTCTACGATGCACCTGTTAACACCGAAAAGGGAACGGCGCTGAATGCCTATGCAGGTTATTTCAGTACAGATTACGGACCGGGATACCTGAGATATAACGGGCAGATGAATCCCGCAACGGGGAGCAGCATTGTTGGTGCGCCGGCACAAAGCTTTGGCAACGGGTGGCCCATGTTTGGAACGGGGAACGTGATCTATGCACAAGCAGGCTACCTGCTGCGGAAAGACCTTTTGGGTGAGAATGGCACGCTGATGCCATATGTTACGGTTCAAAGCGCAAACTACGATCGCCTCGATAAACAGATGACAGTTTTCTCAGCGGGCACGAATTGGCTGATCAAAGGCCACAACAGTAAGCTTACACTTGACTATCAAATGAGGCCGACGTATTCGCCAGTGGGGAGTGCGCTT
>DASRSO010000125.1:0-5223 GCA_035656375.1 Cyclobacteriaceae bacterium
TTTAGTTTTTAGTTTTTTCTGGGTTCCAACAACAGGAAGCTCATTTTGTCATCAACGAACATCTCGTTGGCGAGCTGCTGAAGCTTGTGACCTGAGGTATTACGGATGCGTTCAAACACTTCGTCGAGCGGGGTGATCACACCGACATCGAGAACGGAACGGGCAATGCTCATCATGAAGTTGAGATTGTTCTCTTCCGAGATGGCAATGTTACCCATGATCTGCTCTTTTGCGGCAGCGAGCTGCTTCACTCCCATTTTGTCGTCGCGGAGCTTGCGCAATTCCAGGTTTACGAGCTCTACGCTCTTTTTTACCTGGCTTGGTTCGGTACCGAATGATATTGCAAACAATCCGACATCGGTATAAGGAACATACTGTGCTCCGACAGAATATACATATCCGCGCTTTTCGCGAAGGGCAAGGTTGAGTCGTGAGTTGAGACCGGAGCCGCCGAGGATATTCGTGAGCATGTAGAATGGTGCGCGACGGTCGTCGTTCAGTTTATAGGAGGCACGTCCGATGGCGACGCGCGACTGTTTGATGTCGCGGCCGAGAACAACCTCGCGGGCTTTGTAACCTGCGAAAGGTGTACGTTTCTTACGCGAGGTGACTTTAGGAATTCGTGCGAGATAACGTTCGGCGATCTTGATGGCTTTCGTTACTGAAATATTCCCGACGCTGGCGAACACGACGCGACGTGTGTCGAGGTGTGCCTTTACAAATTTTCTGAAGTCTTTGCGCTTAAAGCTCTTGACGGTCTTTTCGGTGCCGAGGATGTTCATTCCGAGCGGATGTTTTCCGAAAACGACAGAGTCGAACTCATCATTGAGTGAATCGTCGGGGTCGTCGAGGTACATCGACATTTCTTCGAGGATCACATTTCGTTCCAGGTCGATCTGGTTTTGGGGGAAGATCGATTCGAAGGTGATGTCTGTAAGAAGTTCGACCGCGCGCTCGTAATAGTCGTCCCTGAGTGATGCGTAGAAGAAGATCTTTTCCTTGTCGGTGAAGGCGTTGAGTTCTCCGCCGAGTGACTCGAGGCGGTTGACGATATGAAAGGCTTTTCTCTTGCGGGTGCCTTTGAAGGCCATGTGTTCCCAGAAATGAGCTATCCCCTGATTAGAGGGATTTTCATCGCGACTTCCGATATCGAGCATGATACCACAATGGACGATTTTTGTGTTCGCCACGCGGTGGTGCACAAGCCTGATACCGTTCGAAAGCGTGATAATTTCCGGGCTTTTCATATTGCTAGGGTTTTGAAATTAATGGAGGGAGGTACAATTGCAATGCCCGGAAAACGAAAAATTTTTTTGTCCGGAAAACCGGTAATTCTCAATGTTTTCGGCCATTTCCGGCGGATAGCCGCCTCCCGCAGGGAACGTGGGAAACCCAATCCCACTTGCGAACAGCCCCTCCCAAAAGCGGGCAAGGCAGTTGACTCGACAACCATTTTTTTAGTAAAATCGTGTAAACTATTGGCATAAGTCTTGCAAATTTTTTCACCATGGAAGTTCAAACCCAAAAAGTAAAAACCTGTTTTACGCTCACTTACACACAGGAGCAGTACGACAGGGCCAAGGCCTACATCGAAGACATGAAGAAGCATCCCTCAAGAGTCTTCTGGCGTGGCAAAGAAGGCAAGTCGGATGATGAGCTTGTGATCGAGCAAATCGCCCATCGCGTGTTGTCTGGATTCTACAACGACGATCCATTCAACGCATCGCGTCATATCATGCGCATGGATAGCATGACATTAGCGTAAAAAAATCAGGTTGGGGGCGTCCTTCAGGCGCCCTCAGCTATTTTATCCAGTACTTTCCGGATAAGACTATCAACCACCTTATTCGGATCCTTCGAATACTTATTCTTGATGCGATTGGCAATGATCGCATTCACACTCAGGGCCTCGTGTCCCAGCAGCCGGGCCAACGCGTAATACCCCGAGGTCTCCATCTCAAAATTCGTTAACCAGAAATCATCCCGGTGATAGTAGTTCAGGTCTTCAAGCAATTTCGGAAACCTGGCGGGCACCCGCAGCACCCGTCCCTGCGGTGCATAGAAACCGGGACATGTTAAAGTGTTGCCAACGATCATACCTCCTCCAATTTGATCACGCAGCGATTCAGACCCGCGAACAACATACGGAGTGAATGGAATCTTGATCTTCTTTTGAATGTCTTCTGCAATGGCAGACTCATAATCGTCCTGGGGCAGATTGTAGAAGTTCATGAGGTTGTCGAAACCTACGGCATAATCCGAAACAAGATGAGAGTTCAGCGGAACGTCTTCCTGTAAAGCACCCGAGGTTCCTATTCGGATCACCTTAAGTTTTTTTCTCCTCGGCTTCGGCTCTCGTGTCTTGAGGTCTATGTTCACGAGTGCATCGAGCTCGCTGAAAAATATCTCGACGTTGTCGGTGCCGATGCCGGTACTGATAACGGTAATTTTCTTGCCTTTGTAACGACCAACGTGTGTGATGAACTCGCGCTTGTTCATCTCGAACTCAACTTCGTCGAAGTGTTCGCTGACCATGTACACACGACCGGGGTCGCCAACGGTGATCACCGTGTCGGAGATGTGCTTCGGAAGCAGGCTGAGGTGATAGACGCTGCCGTCTGGATTTAGAATGAGATCTGTATCTGATATCCGCGCCATGTAATTAATTACTTTTTCAACTGGGCTGCAGGGTTGCCAAACACCGTTTCGCCGGCACCGACAGACGCGACCACGACTGATCCTGCCCCTACCCGGGCACCTTTGCCGATCGTTACACCAGATACCACGACAACACCGGAGCCGATAAAGGCTTCGTCCTCCACAACAACACCGGCGTTGATCTGCGAGCCTGAGCCGATCTGTACGAAGTTGCCGATCTTTGCTTCGACACCTATGGTGGCCTTTGCATGAAGTAAGCAGTGTGCTCCGATCTTTGCGCCAGGAGCAATCGTAACACCAATGTCGATGTAGTTGCCGTGACCGATCTCGGCGCGCTTCGAAATAACAGACTGCTGGTGAATGGCATTCACGGGCTGCATCTTCCGGACCTCATTCAACATTTTGACAATTGTTTTCCGGAGGCGATTGTCGTCGACAGCCACAAACGCTTCGCACTTCTTGCCGATGAGTTTCAGGAATCCATCGTCGTCGGTGGAACCGAGGACCGATACCTCGTCGATCTCTTTGTTGTGAAGCGCTTTGTCGTCATCGAGGAAGCCATAGACCTCCACCTGATTCGACTCGAAAATTTCACGCGCGGCCCTGCCGAGGTGGTTTGCTCCGAAAATTATTACCGGGTTTTCCATTTAGATATTATCCTTAAGAGAGGATGATCATTGAGTATAATTAAAACAAAAAAAGACAAGAAGCCTACGCGGTATCGGGAGAGTGTTCCAAGATTCGGTGTGGAGAGAGCAAGGAATACACACAACACAATGATATAAGCGATTGCTGCCATTGCGATCAACCTGTTTTCGGGCGATGGCATTTTGAGTGACTTCAGTTTCCAGACAACAAGTACTAATAAAAAGAGGTTCTCGACGGCTGCAACAATTCCCGCGAGGGAGTCTGCTTCGAAGATCATTGGCCGGAATAATCCAGACCACAATGCGAGAGGGCTGTTTGTTGCAATGCTCACCCACGATGCCGAAAGATTGTTGAATTCAACCAGGTTTCCCGGTCGTGAGATGCTCACGAACTTGTCATGATTCTCGACGATCACGGCAAAGAATCGCTCCATATAAAAGTTCGGATGAGTGAAGCTGGCTATCGCCGACAATAACGTGAATACGAGGATCCAAATGCCAGCAGTAACCCACGGTTTTTTATTCCTGAACCGCCATTGCACGATAAGACTGGTTAACAGGCAGGGGATCAACACGGCACCCCAATAGTATTTCAATGCAAGGAGGAGATATAGGTTCACAGCCAATGCGACCCAACCGATCAAGGTGAGTTTTTGGTTTCTCATCAGCGACACGAAGTGGATCACGATGATCGCCGTGGCGCCAAAGGCAATGCTTTCTTTGATAATTCCCGAAGTCCAGAAGATCACGGAGGGCACGAACAACAATGCAATTCGCGACGCAGGCGCGATGGGATCAAGTTTAACGGCCAGTCGATGCGAGCTCCAGAACGAAAAGAAGGAAAACCAGAGCGAGGTAAGCCAGTAGTTGTTGTAAGTAACAAGGTTGACGATGCTCACAATCGCAACGAAGAACACAGACCGCCCTTCGATGGTAACGAGCCCGATCGGACTTTCACCAGTAGCAAGAAACTCCAGGTAAGCTCCGGGGTCAGAGTAAAAAAGATTCGCGAGCTGAGTGGCATCATTAAAGAAAACAAACGTGTCGCCGCTTGTATGATAATAGTATTGATAAACGATCCCGATTGCCAGCCCACCAACCAATCGCAACGATAAACCCGTCCAGTATATAATTTTATTCGAGGCAGCCGATCTTCTCGACTCCATTCTCGACAAGAAGAAGATCACCGAAAGGTTGACAACGATGAAAAGAAATGTCATGGGTTCGGTTTAAGCAGCGACGCCCCGATGGAGCAATCGAGACAACGCCGGGGCACGCAATATGAATTAAAAAGTTGAATGAGCCCTTGCGAAGTGAATGCATTTTTTACATCGACACCGAGTGCATGCCATGAGCGGAGAATACGGTTGTTTTCCGACGGTACCTCGAGGAGAATTTTCTGTGCCCGGTCGAGGAATGATGTATCCCCACGATGTCTTCCATAGGTAACAAGCAACGGAGCCACGGTGTTTATTATAATGTTATCGATACTTGAAGTTCCCATTCTCGTGAGCTCGGCCTTTTCGCCGTGACGAAACGTGTAGTGCGACTTCCAGTACTCGCTCTGGTCGGCCTGGAACAGCCGGTACGCCGAGGCATAATCTTCCAGCTCCAGCACCCTCGAAAAGATATTACGCTGCTCGCACATGAGCGCACAGAACTGGCTCAGCCGTATCGTAGGAAAATTAGCCGGGCGCAGCCGCAGGAACTTCCATTGTGAGGCGCGCAACCTCGACTTGTTGAGCTTATACTTGTTGGCAAGCACATTGTACTCACGCCGCAGGATCTTATGATATGGTTCGGCCACGATCTCGTCGAGGAAACCGGCCTGCCCAAAAACGATTGCCTCCACTTGCTGTGGATTGTCGGCGTGACGACACAGGTATTTGTATGGAACTCCCCTTGCCAGTTGAAAGAA
>DASRSO010000126.1:0-6976 GCA_035656375.1 Cyclobacteriaceae bacterium
ACCGTGAACGACCGGCTGGTGCGTTACGTATATAGTGTATACTTGTCAGAACTAACTCCATTCTTTATTTTTGCGGCCTGATGAAAAGGTCTGTCGTAGGTTTTTTTCTCATCCTTTGCTTCCTACTCTCGAGCGGATATCGTGAAATATACGCTCAGCAATCGGAGGAAAATGACCTGAGTTTTTTTAGAGTTCACCACGCCTCACTCATCACACCGGTCTCGGCAAACAGCGAAGGAAAAATCCAAAAAGCAGATGCCGCCGAGATCGAAGAAGCAGACGAAGATCCAACGTCTCTGAAGAAGCATCTGGAAAGCCCCTACTTTTTCTCGACACCGGGAAATCTCGATAGCGAAAGCCTCAAAAGCTTACGGTCCTGTAAGCCTCACTCCTCTCTACTATCCTACAAATGGTACCTCGTTTTCGAGGTGTTCAGAGTCTGAAATAACGCCGGCAGTTCCCCTGTTTTAACTGCCCAATCCCTTGTTTTTAGGTCTCGCGTTCGTACTCAGCCACCGGCGCAGATCACATGATTGTGCAACCGGCACAACACCCTTAAAAGTTATCATCAAAAAATCGTATCTTATTTTAGAACAAATTATTATGCGGAAAATATTCATGTTCATCAGCTTGTCAGCGCTACTTATTGGAACAAGCTGTTCATCACATCATGAAGGCGAAGGCGAAGAGGAAGCCAAATTCCAGGTCACTACTCCTTTAAAGAAAGACACAGTAATTACTCAAGAGTATGTTGCGCAGATCCGTTCGATCCAACACATCGAATTGAGAGCGCTTGAGAAAGGTTATCTCGAACACATCTTCGTAGACGAAGGTCAGTATGTAAAGCAAGGTCAGCGGATGTTCCAGATCATGCCCCTCCTTTACAATGCCGAGCTTCAAAAAGCACAAGCCGAAGCAAACTTTGCAGAGATCGAATACCTGAACACAAAATCACTTGCCGACAGCAACGTGGTATCGAAGAACGAACTCGCCCTTGCGAAGGCAAAGTTCGATAAAGCAAAAGCAGAGGTTTCGTTGGCCGAGGTTCACCTTGGCTTCACAGATATCAGGGCGCCATTCAGTGGCATCATGGATCGTTTCTATGTACGACTCGGAAGCTTGCTGGATGAAGGCGAACTTCTCACAGTTCTTTCCGACAACAGTAAGATGTGGGTCTATTTCAACGTGCCCGAAGCCGAATATCTCAATTATAAAATAGCGCTCGCCAATAAGGACAGCGTAATGAATGTAAAGCTCAGGATGGCAAATCACCAGATGTTTGAATACGGTGGTAAAGTAGAAACCATCGAAGCAGACTTCAACAACGAAACAGGTAACATCGCATTCAGGGCAACTTTCCCCAATCCCAAAGGACTGTTGCGTCACGGTGAAACCGGAAATATCCAGGTGCACAGGCCAATCAAAAATGCGATGCTCATACCTCAAAAGTCAACGTTTGAAGTGCTCGAGAAAAAGTATGTGTACATCGTAGACAAAGAAGGCGTGGTAAAATCACGAGAGATTATAATTGCTGCCGAACTGCCACACATTTTTGTTGTACAGAGTGGACTGGAACCGGGGGACCAAATCCTCCTCGAAGGTTTGCGCCAGGTTCGCGAAAATCAGAAGATCGCATACGACGTAGTGCGGCCTGACTCCGTGATCTCTCACCTCGACTTGTACGCTGAGTAATCGATTACCTTAAAAGGAGAATCCATGTTTACAAAATTCATACGCAGGCCCGTATTCGCCTTTGTCATATCGATTATGATAATCTTTGTGGGCGTACTGGCTATTCAAAAACTGCCCATCTCACAGTTCCCGGACATTGCCCCGACAACTGTTAACATATTTATCGCCTATCCCGGATCCAGCGCCGATGTGTTGGTGAAGTCTACGCTCATCACACTCGAGCAGGCTATCAACGGTGTTCAGGACATGCGCTACATTTCTACCGACGCAACCAGCGCCGGTGAAGCAACGCTTCGAATCATCTTTGAGCCTGGAACGGATCCGAATGACGCCGTCATCCGGGTCAAGACAAGGGTCGACCAGGTAATGCCCCTCCTCCCCGAGCTCGTTCAACGCGAAGGTGTAATTATCACACCAATCCAGCCCAGTATGTTGATGTACGTTAACCTGTACTCGACCGACGAGAGCATGGATGAAAAATTCCTGTTCAACTATGCCACCGTGGAGATGATCCAGGAAATACAACGTATCAGGGGCGTTGCGAGAGCACAGATCCTCGGTAGCCGCCGTTATGCGATGCGCGTTTGGTTGAACCCCGAACGCATGCGTGCCTACAGCATTGCCGTCGAAGACGTAATGACTGCTATCAGCGAACAGAGTATTCTCGGTCGCCCGGGACGTATCGGGCAGAGTTCCGGTATCGCCGCACAGTCGCTCGAATACGTGCTTACATACAAAGGAAGGTTCAACAAGCCTGAAGAATATGAAGGCATTATTATCCGTGCCACCCCCGACGGTGAAAGTATACACCTGAGAGACATTGCAACAGTAGAGTTGGGTAGCGAATTCTTCGATATCTATTCCAACCTCGATGGGCACCCATCTGCGGCTATCGTGTTGAAACAGAACTACGGCAGTAACGCCAGTGTCGTTATCGAAGAGGTGAAGAAGAAACTCGAAGTGATGAAAGAATCATTCCCTCCCGGGATGGACTACAAGATCAGTTACGACGTTTCCCAGTTCCTCGATGCTTCCATCGAACAGGTGCTCCACACACTTCGCGACGCGTTCATACTCGTTGCACTTGTGGTGTTCATATTCCTGGGCGACTTCCGGTCGACACTTATTCCAATTCTTGCCGTACCAGTCTCGCTCATCGGGGCGTTCTTTGTCATACAGTTCTTTGGGCTGTCCATCAACCTCGTCACGCTATTTGCCCTCGTGTTGGCGATTGGTATTGTCGTGGATGATGCGATCGTTGTGGTGGAAGCCGTGCACGCGAAGTTTGAATCCGATCCGCACATAACTCCATACAATGCGGTGAAGAAAGTACTTGGTGAGATCAGCGGTGCGATCATCGCGATCACGATGGTTATGGTGTCGGTGTTTGTGCCGATCTCGTTCATGACAGGTCCGGTCGGTACGTTCTACCGGCAGTTCTCCATTACAATGGCCAGCTCGATCGTGATCTCCGCATTGATTGCCTTGACGCTCACGCCGGTGTTGTGCGCGATGATGTTGAAGAACACCCACGGCAAACCAAGAAAGAGGAACGTCCTCAACCGCTCACTCGATCGTTTCAACAAAGGCTTCGACAAGATAACTGGACGCTACGTAGGGTTGATGAACCTGATCGTTAACCGGAGGGTAGTAACCTTCGGGGTGCTTGCATTGTTCTGCGCGGGTATCTGGTACGAAAGTACTGTGGTGCCTTCCGGCTTTATTCCAAACGAAGACCAGGGAACAATCTATGCCATCATCCAGACACCTCCCGGATCGACACTTGAAAAAACAAACCAGGTATCTCAGCGTCTTCAGAAGATATGCGAAGAGATCGAGGGTGTAGAATCGGTATCATCACTTGCTGGTTACGAGATCATGACTGAGGGACGCGGTTCGAACGCGGGTACGTGTTTGATCAACCTCAAGAACTGGTCCGAACGTCATCAGTCGGTGAAAGAGATCATGGAAGAACTGGAAGTAAAATCGAAAGGCCTCGGCGCGATCGTCGAATTCTTCGAACCTCCGGCAATCCCAGGCTTCGGTACAGCAGGTGGTTTCTCGATGCGCTTGCTGGACAAGAACAGGGATACCGATTATCATGAATTCGATAATATCCAGAAGAAATTCCTGGACGACCTCGATAAACGCCCCGAGATCACAGGCTTGTTCACCTTCTTCGCTGCCAACTATCCGCAGTACGAACTCGAGATCGATCCCAACCTGGCAATGCAAAAAGGAGTTTCCGTGGGAAAAGCAATGGATGATCTCAATATATTGATCGGAAGTACTTATGAGCAGGGCTTCATCAAGTTCAATATGTTCTTCAAGGTGTATGTTCAGTCCGATCCCAAGTTCAGGCGGCTTCCTTCAGACATACTAAATCTATTTACGAAAAATGACCATGGTGAAATGGTGCCTTACTCGGCATTCATGAAACTGGTAAAAGGTCAGGGCCCCAATGAGATCACACGTTTCAACTTGTATAACTCGGCGGCAATCCAGGGTCTTCCGGCCAAAGGATATACATCGGCGGAAGCCATTGCTGCTATACGTGAAGTCGCAAAGGACTTGCCCAGGGGATACGACATTGCTTTTGAAGGTTTGTCATACGATGAGTCCATTCGAGGAAACGAATCGCTTTACATATTCATTATTGTGTTGGCCTTCGTATACCTCGTACTCGCAGCACAGTACGAAAGCTTCATCATACCGTTGGCCGTTGTGTTCTCACTTCCCGTCGGGGTGTTTGGATCGTTCTTGTTGCTCAAGGTTATGGGCCTGGAGAATAACATCTATGCCCAGATCGGTTTGATCATGCTTGTGGGTCTGTTGGGTAAGAACGCGGTGTTGATTGTGGAATTTGCCGTTCAGAAGCGACAGCAGGGAGCGACCATCTTTAATGCAGCGATCGAAGGAGCCAAGGTGCGTTTCCGCCCGATCCTTATGACGTCGTTCGCATTCGTTGCTGGTCTTATTCCGCTTATGATCGCAACAGGTGCAGGTGCCATTGGTAACCGTACGATCGGTACCTCCGCACTGGGAGGTATGTTGTTCGGAACAATATTCGGTGTAGTTGTGATCCCCGGTCTATACTTCATATTCGGCACACTGGCCGATGGCCGTCGCCTTATCAAAGATGAAGACGATGAGTCACTCTCTGAAGATCTGGTTCACCAGATTGACGCTTTCCCTCAACCCGTTGAAAATGACAACAACAACCATGCGCACTAACAGAATAACTAATTACGTCGCGATAAGCTGCGTCCTGTTGTCTGCTGCTGCCTGCACGCTGCCATCGAACCTGGCGGTAAGAGACGAGAACAAGAACGCACCGACGAAGTTCAACAACGCTTCGCAAGACAGTAGTGCGAACACTGGTAAATTGAAGTGGAAAGAATATTTCACAGATCAAAACCTGATCGCGTTGATCGATACAGCACTGCATCACAACCAGGAGCTGAATATCACACTGCAGGAGATCAATATCTCTAACTACGAGATACGTGCACGCAAAGGGGAATACCTCCCCTTCCTTGGAGTCGGTGCTGCAGCCGGTGTCGAAAAAGCCGGGCTCTATACCCGCCGCGGCGCCTTCGAAGAGACCACAGAAGTTGATCCAGGAAAAGAAAACCCGGAGGCGTTTCCCGACTACATGGTTGGGCTGAATGCTTCCTGGGAAGTCGACATCTGGAAGAAGTTGCGTAATGCGAAAAAGGCTGCCGTGTATCGTTACCTGTCTTCAATTGAAGGCAAGAATTTCATGGTCACAAACCTGATCGCAGAGATCGCTACTTCTTATTATGAGTTGATGGCGTTCGACAACCAGTTGACTATCCTTCGACAGAACATCGAGATCCAGACTAACGCTCTCGAGATCGTGAAACTGGAGAAGAACGCTGCACGCGTTACAGAACTTGCCGTTCGCAGGTTCGAAGCCGAAGTGGCAAAGAACCAGAGCCGTCAGTATTACATCGAGCAGAGCATTATCGAAACGGAGAACCGTATCAACTTCCTCGTTGGACGTTTCCCCCAGCCGATACAGCGTAACTCGGATGCATTTATCGCAACGTCTCCCGGTGTGATCCAGGCAGGCGTACCGGCGCAGTTGCTGGCAAATCGTCCCGACATCCGCCAGGCAGAGCGGGATCTTGCAGCTGCAAAGCTCGATGTACAGGTGGCCAGGGCAAACTTCTATCCGTCGTTGAGACTGACGGCAGGTATAGGATACAATGCATTTCAACCGCAATTCCTTTTGCAACCGAAGTCGCTGATGTACACTCTCGCAGGCGAGCTTATGGCGCCACTGATCAACCGGAATGCGATCAAGGCGTACTACTATTCTGCGAATGCGAAGCAGATACAGAGCGTTTACAACTATGAACGTACTATCCTGAATGGCTACATCGAAGTCGTGAACCAGCTGTCGAACATCGATAACCTTGCGAAGAGCTACGAGTTGAAAACCACGCAGGTAGATGCGCTTGTTCAGTCGATCACTATTTCGACCAGGCTGTTCCGTTCGGCCCGTGCCGATTATATGGAAGTGCTGCTGACGCAGCGTGATGCACTGGAAGCGCGCTTCGAACTGATCGACACGAAGATGGAGCAGATGCACGCGATGGTTTATATCTATCGCGCATTGGGCGGTGGATGGAATTAATAACCAGGAATTCAGAACAATAAAAGGGGCTCTACGGTCCCTTTTATTATTTTAGACCTTATAAACTTTCAAGATGAAAAAGGAACTCCGCATCCGTCTCTTTATTGATGTCGACGGTGAAAAATTTTTCGGGCCGGGCCGCGTAGAGCTGCTCCAGCACGTCGACGAAACCGGGTCTATTGCCAAAGCTGCGAAGGCCATGGGCATGTCGTATAAGAAAGCCTGGGCGATGGTGGTCGACCTCAATGCAAAAGGTCAGAAGCCATACGTAGTTTCTCACAAAGGAGGACAAAAAGGCGGCGGCGCAGAGCTGACCCCGTCGGCGAAAAAAATGCTGGCAGCTTATGCCAAACTGGGAGGCCAGTTGAAGAATCTCGTTAAGAAGAACAGCGGGATACTAAAGCTGGTGTGATAGTGATTTATTAGCGATATTTCCGTACGGACATATCGACATCCCAATATGAAATTCGCATCACTTGTAGTCCTGATCTTCTTAACGTTCCAGGTATTCGCACAACCAGCAGCATCCGTCTCTGTAGAGGGAGAAGTAACAAAGAAGTTGACAATCACCCCTGCAGGCATGAAAGACTTTCCCGTGAAGGAAGTAACAGCGAAGGACCG
>DASRSO010000127.1:0-46657 GCA_035656375.1 Cyclobacteriaceae bacterium
TGCTATTCACGACGCAGACTTAAACAACAGCAAGCAGGTGATGAGACATCAATTGCTTTCGAACGGGATAGCAACGCACGTAGCCTTTGCAAGCAGTCCGGTCACCGACATTTGGGACAACTCGAGTGGATTTAACTGGCGTGGAAAGAATCCCGACTCGGATCCGAATTTTACCGTGACGTGGGTCAATGAAGAATACGGTAAAACGATCCAATGGAAGATATTGAAAGGCCGCGATTTCTCGCGTGAACATTCAACCGACGTGGATGCCGTTGTTATCAACAAGGCGGCCGCAGATTTTATCGGTTTCGAAAATCCTATAGGCGAAATAATAAGTGCGGGTGGAAGGGAACGCGAGATTATTGGTGTGGTGGAAGATGTCGTTGCCAGCAGTCCTTACGAGCCGGTTGCTCACGGGTTTTACTGGCTGGATAAGAGTATCGACAATAGCAACCTGGGACAAATGATCATCAGGCTCGATCCGAACAAGAGTACTTCCGAAGCGTTGTCGGCAGTCGAAGAGATCCACGACAAACTGGTGACTTCGAGCACGCTCGATTATAGCTTTGTAGATGATGAGTACGGGATGAAGTTCAAGGCTGAGCAACGCATCGGAAATCTTGCGTCGGTATTTGCTGTGCTGGCAATCTTTATTTCATGCCTTGGATTATTCGGGCTGTCGTCGTTTGTGGCTGAGCAGAAAACGAAGGAGATAGGAGTTCGGAAAGTAATTGGAGCTTCGCTTCTCAATATTTGGATGTTGTTATCGAAAGAGTTCGTGGTGTTGGTATCGATCTCTTTACTGGTATCAATGCCGGTTGCGTGGTATTACCTGCATAAGTGGTTGCTCACATATCATTATCATACAGAGATCAACTGGTGGGTGTTTGCTGCAGCGGGTGGGGGTGTGCTTTTGATCACGTTGTTTACCGTGAGCTTCCACGGTTTGATAGCGGCTGCTGCTAACCCCGTGAAGAGTTTGAGGAGTGAGTAGTAAGTCCATCGGTTAGGGTAATCCGGAAATTAGCCGGACAAGGTATATTTGCATACCTATGAAGAAAATCGGCTTCCTTTCCTTCGGCCACTGGTCCAACAACCCCGGCTATAATACCCGAACGGCAAGCGACACATTACTACAATCTATCGACCTCGCCGTCGAAGCCGAAAAGATCGGCCTCGACGGCGCATACTTTCGCGTCCACCATTTCGCCGCACAACTTGGATCTCCCTTTCCACTACTCGCTGCCGTCGGTGCCCGCACAACCAAAATTGAGATCGGTACCGCAGTCATCGACATGCGCTACGAGAACCCGCTATACATGATCGAAGATGCCGGCGCCGCCGACCTCATCTCGCGGGGACGACTCCAGCTCGGCATCAGCAGAGGTTCTCCCGAACAGGTGATCGACGGCTGGCGATATTTCGGCTATGAACCTGAAAAAGGAGAAACCGACGCCGACATGGGTCGAAAAAAGGGACTACAATTTTTGGAAAAGTTGAACGGAAAAGGTTTCGCCGAACCCAATCCTTATCCCATGTTCCCAAACCCACCCGGCTTGTTGCGACTCGAACCGTATTCGCCTGGACTCCGCGAACGCATCTGGTGGGGCGCCGCATCGAATGCAACAGCAGTTTGGGCCGCCGAAAACGGCATGCACCTTCAAAGTTCTACACTGAAGTTCGACGAGGGCGGCAAACCCTTTCACATACAACAAGCCGAACAGATCCGCTTGTATAAAGATGCATGGAAGAAAGCTGGTCACAAGCGCGAGCCAAGAGTATCTGTGAGCCGATCTATATTCGCACTCGTAACAGACCAGGACAGGTATTTCTTCGGACAGGAAAGCAACAGGAAAGATCAGATCGGTTACATCGAAGCCGACAAACGTGCGATCTTCGGAAGAAGCTATGCCGCAGCACCGGATCAACTCATAAAGGAACTGGCGATCGACGAAGCTATCCAGGAAGCCGATACGCTTCTTTTAACAATTCCAAATACACTTGGAGTTGAATACAACGTGCACCTGCTGTCGTCTATATTAAAATACGTTGCACCCGGGTTGGGCTGGCGTTAAAACATTACTTCTTATTCACAACCTGTTTCAACGAACCGTCCTCACCAAAGTAGAGCACCGCTTCTTTCTTCCCGTTTTCAACTTCGACCTGGTAGGTTAACCCCGACGGCGTTTCGCGCTGCTCAACGTCGTCGATTTTCCACGCACTATATTCCGACTGGTTAAGGCCAGCCGTCACAGGCTGCGGTAAAGATCCATTTTCTATTTCGTGGCTCGTCCACAGCCAGGTTCCGTGGGGATCGAACGAAGCCTCGAGCTTAACACCGTTGTTCATGAACTCTGCTTCGTAGCGCTTCTCTTTTTTCTTAAACTCCCATTCGTAAACATAATCGCCGGGATACTTCGACTTGAATGTAGTCACGACAGCTGCAGGTACCTGCGCTTCTTTGATCTCCTGTGCAACAGAATACGTTGAACAAATGAATGACACGATGATGATAAATGTTAGTTTCATGATGATGTCATTTTATCCGTTGAAGTGCGAGCGACAGTGATGTAAGATCCTGTTTCATCAGCTTGATCTGCGATTCAAGCTGATCGTACATACTCGCCCTGTTGTACAGTTGCTCCGCGGAATATCGCCCTCCCTCGCCGAAGTACAGGTCGATGAGCCGATGCTTTTTCGCACTTGTCGCCGATTCGATCTGCCCGAAGTTCATCCAGCCATCCACAATCCTGTAACGCGGCGATTGTCCCTGTTCCGATGGATCGAAGTAGTTGAGATAATACCATACCGAGCGGGGAAACACAGTAGAAGTCTTACGACCTTCCCATATTTCCCGAAGAGCGTTACGTGAATGATGCAGCAAGACTTTTTGCTTGTTGAGTAAGATCATCATGCCAACAGAGGCTTCTACGAGGCCCGACGTAATTTCAATATAGTCCGACTTTTCATCTTCTTCATGCCTGTTGATCAGAAGCGCAGAAGTGATCGCACCTGCAGCCCCCACAACAATTGCTGTCACTGTGAGTTTTGTTTCAACCTCATCTTCGTGTCGTTTGAGATAGTTAGCAATCTGGCTCAGCCTTTCCTCTTCACAATCCATCTCCGACGCCACGGCTGATATCTCCAATGACGACAGGTTTATGGCGTGTTCGATCTTTTGCAGGAGCTCAAGCCGTTCAATGCGTGCATGATCCGAAGCCTGTTGACCAATCGATCTCGTAAGTTTTATGTAATCGGCGAGCTGATCGATCACCCCAATTGAATTGGCGGCTTGTAAGCTGTTCCTGTCAAACAACTTTGCCAGGGCAGTATCCGGTTTAAGTTCGTGTAGTGGCACCGGGAGATCGCGCGTTGAGTATGAGTAAGGGGGCGTTTCGCTGCAGTTACCTTGCTCCATCGCCTTTCGCGAAGCCAACTCTTTGTGAACCCCGCACGACATGGCCATAAACGCGACAATTATCCACACACCTCGCAAACACCTCATATTATAAATTTAGTGTTATTGGTTAAAAATCCTGACTCGCCGGTTGAGGATTCATTAACTCAAGTGAAGTATTAGCGGGCACTTTTTATTCCACCTATACAAATTCCCCCAACTCCTTGCGCATAATTTTCCTAAATTATGCCCTGGTTAGCTTCGAACGCATTTCATTCCGAAGTCCCAATCTTCGAGGAACCTATGTTTATACGCTGAGTTATTCGATCGCGAAATCAATATTATGTCTAAAAAGAAATTGTCCCCGTTAGGTGCACGGCAATTGAAGAAAAGTCCTACAGGAATCACCGGTCTTGACGAGATTACATTTGGCGGATTGCCCCGGGAAAGGCCCACGTTGGTTTGTGGCGGTCCGGGTTCGGGGAAAACACTACTTGGTATAGAATTCATCGTGAACGGTGTCCTGAAATTCGATGAACCAGGCGTGATCCTCGCCTTCGAGGAAAAAGGCGATGAGCTTGGCGTGAACGTCGCTTCCCTCGGCTTCGACCTGGACAAGCTTCAGGCCGAAAAGAAAATTAAGATCGACTATGTACACGTCGACAAAACCGAGATCGAAGAAACAGGTGAGTATGATCTATCCGGTTTGTTCGTCCGACTGGACCATGCCATTAACAGCATAAAGGCAAAACGTGTACTTCTCGATACGATCGAAAACCTCTTCGCGGGATTGACCAACGAAGGCATCATTCGTTCGGAGATCCGCCGGTTGTTTCAGTGGCTCAAAGACAGGGGAGTAACCACCATTATCACTGGTGAAAGGGGAACCATGAGCCTTACAAGGCAGGGGCTCGAAGAGTATGTTTCCGACTGCGTGATACTTCTCGATCACCGCGTTCAAAACCAGGTGTCTACAAGGCTGTTAAGAGTGGTAAAATATCGCGGAACGGTTCATGGTACCAACGAGTATCCGTTTCTTATCGACCGCGAAGGCATCTCGGTGTTGCCGATCACTTCACTCGAACTGAGTTACAAGGTTTCCTCCGAAAAGATATCTTCAGGTATACCTACTCTTGATGAAATGCTGGGTGAAGGGAACGGGTTTTTCAGAGGATCAAGCATTCTTGTCTCAGGTACGGCAGGGACAGGCAAAACAAGTGTTGCTGCTTCGTTCGCCAATGCAGCATGTTCGCGAAGAGAACGAGTGCTGTACTTTGCGTTCGAGGAATCGCCGCAACAGATCATCCGGAATATGGCCTCTATAGGTATGGATCTGCAAAAGCACATCGACAAAAAGTTTCTAAGGTTTCATTCGGCCAGGCCAACTATCCACGGCCTGGAAATGCACCTTGTAGATATTCATAAAAAGATAGAAGAATTCAAGCCAAATGTGATCATAATAGACCCTGTAACGAATCTCGCTACCATCGGATCAATGAGCGAGGTGAAGTCGATGCTTATAAGGCTTATTGATTACCTGGCGAACATCCAGGTATCCGTGATGTTTACCGCGCTGGCTTCTAATAGCGTGTTGGAACAGGCCGATGAAGGCGTGTCGTCGTTAGTAGACACGTGGATCACGGTGCGCGATCTCGAGTCGAATGGCGAAAGGAACCGCGGGTTGTACATCATGAAGGCGCGCGGCATGAAACATTCGAACCAGGTCCGAGAATTTATAATCACAGACGAGGGAATAGGACTGGTAGAAGTATACCTCGGTCCGAACGGCGTATTGATCGGTTCTGCCCGCGAAACGCAGAAGCTCGAAGAAGCGGCTGGCGTGGAGATCAAATCATTTGCCGGTAATCAGAGAGATCGCGAGATCCAGAGGAAGAAGACGGTGCTCGAAGCCAAGATCGCCAGTCTGCAAGAGGAGTTTGAGTCATTAAAAGACGAGCTCAATCGTGCAGACCAGGAAGATGCATTGAGGAAGAAATTCTTCGATGCCAACCGTCGTGAGCTTACCAAAAAAAGATACTTGAATGACAATAGGCCTAAACGAAAACAGTAAAATGGCTAAGTGGGAACTTCGTCTCTATATAGCCGGAAATACACCGAAGTCGGCGACGGCACTCAGGAATTTGAAAAAATATTGTGAGGAGCATCTCAAAGGTATCTATGATATCGAAGTGATCGACTTGCTTAAAAATCCACAGCTTGCCGAGGGGGATCAGATCCTCGCCATCCCGACGCTGGTTAAGAAAGTGCCGGAGCCTGTAAGAAAAATTATCGGTGATCTTTCCAACGAAGAAAAAGTACTGGTCGGCCTCGACATAAGGGCAGCAAGAAGCGGGAAGAACTAATATGAAGACAGCAGTAAACGATAGTCCCCATTATAGCCTGAAATTGTTTATTTCCGGTGCATCACGGAATTCCACCAGGGCTATCAATAACCTGCGGCGCATTTTAGAAGCTAATTTTGCCGGGAGCTACAACCTCCAAATAATTGATCTTTACCAGGACAGGTCTTTAGCAGAAAAAGAACAGATCGTAGCCGTACCATTATTAATAAGAAAAGACCCAAAACCCGAGCAAAGATTGATAGGTGATATGTCTAATGAGGAACGGGTAATCAGTAAACTACGTATCATACTAGCGGATTTATGAATGACCTTTCACGCGCCTCAATGCAACGTGAAATAGATCAGCTACAGGCGCAACTAAATGAAGCTAAAGAAACCCTGGAGGCCATCCGTAACGGTGAGGTGGATGCATTGGTTGTCAATGATCATCAGGGCCTTTCTCTTTTCACTCTAAGATCTGCCGATCGTTCGTATCGATTGTTCATAGAACAAATGACTGAGGGCGCTGTTACCCTTAACCACGAGGGCCTGGTCATTTATTCCAATTCCCAATTCGCCAGGCTCGTCCGGCAGCCGTTATCAAAAGTAATGGGGTCCTTTTTTTCTGATTATATCTACGAACAGGATCGGCCGCTGTTCAAAGAACTACTTTCCCGCGGCTGGAAGTCTAACACCAGGTCTGAGTTGAAGTTAACCGTCGGAGATGTTCAACTGGACGTACAACTTTCCCTTGCCGTACTGGAAATGGATGAAGATACTGCACTGAGTGTTATCGTAACAGATCTCACCAATCAGAAAGATATCGAGAGGCAGCTGATGATAAAGAACGAAGAACTTCGAAGACTAAATGATGCCCTCATTGCCAGTAACCACGATCTGCAACAGTTTGCATCCGTCGCCTCCCATGATCTGCAAGAGCCGCTTCGAAAGATCCAGGTCTTCTCGAAATTCTTAAAAGATAAAGAACAGGACAATCTTTCAAGCTCTGCAAAGACATACATCGAAAAGATATTCAGCTCGTCGCAACGCATGAAGATGCTGATCATCGACATCCTTACATATTCGAAGCTTTCAGGCGATAATAGTTTAGCCGATACGATCGACCTTAAAGAAATTATAGGCGAGATCGTCGACGACTTTGACTTACGTATCAGTGAAAAAAATGCCCGTATCGAAGTTTCTGGCCTATGCGTGGTTGAGGGCAATAAAGGACAGTTGCGCCAGGTGTTTCAAAACCTGATCAGCAATGCCCTGAAGTTTGTCGCGCCCGGCAGGCAACCGCACATAACGATCCAACTAGCCAAACCAGATCCGACAGAAGTCGGCATTCTTCCGTCCGAACAAGATAACTATTGCCAGGTGAATGTTTCTGATAACGGGATCGGGTTCGAGAACAATTATTCGTCGGCGATTTTTAGTTTGTTCGAAACCTTGAATCCCAAGGGAGCTTACGAAGGTTCCGGTATCGGGCTCGCCATCGCGAAAAAAATCATTGAAAAACATCGCGGATTTATCCTGGCAAAGAGTAAAGTCGGCGAGGGCTCTGAGTTTAGTGTGATCTTACCCTTTAAGCAACCAAATTTTATTGGATGACAAAGGTTTTACTTGTTGAAGACGATCTCGACGATCGCCTCTTGTTCCAGACATTCTTTGCCGACCGCAAGGACATTTATTTACTGCCGCCTGCAAGCGATGGACTGGAAATGATCGAATATCTGAAAAGTATCCCGACGGACGACGATCTGCCTGATCTTATCGTAGTCGATCAAAACATGCCCAAGATGAACGGTAAGCAGACTCTTTCTTTCCTGAAATCGCATAAAAGATATTCCAGGATCTCTGTTGTGATCTATTCAACCTATACAGACAACACACTCGTAGTTGATTGTAAGAAGCTTGGCGCGGATATGGTTGCATTAAAACCGATCGATAACGAAGGCTACCAAAAAATGATGGATGATTTTTTAAGAGTCATCTGAACCTACCTACCTGGAAAACACTTCCAGCACCACATCTTTTCCTTCTTTTATATCCACAATATATTCGACCTTGTCGCCAGGACGCTGACGTGCGAAAACTTTCTGGTTATCGATGCTGGGTGAGAGGTCCCGTTTTCGCAGATATTCACTCCACTCTTTCCGGTCGGCATCTGTAAGATTATTATTCCTTTGCTTATCCATCATCTTTATCATAAACGGATCTCGCGAGTTGCTCGTCCAGCGCGTTGCTTCCTGGCGCACTACTACTTTGTACTTTCCCGCTACCGGTCCCTGGTTTAAGGGCACACTAAACCTTCCCAACTCACCCGTCCCGGTGTTGGTCATATAAACAACCACTGGCGGTGCATTCGGATCTTCTACGTTCGTCAGCACAATTATCCCTCGAAGCAACGGTGTACCATCGAGCTTCACTATGCCGTTCAATGCGAAGCGTTGCTTGTTAGTAAGGAAGCCACCCGCCTGCACCCACGTGAGCATAAGATCCGGCCACGCTCCGAGCACCGGATCTCCAATTGCAAAGCCTGAGCCGTGAACGCCATTTCGGAAGAAGTGCGCTTCGGCCGGCACGTTTGCCTGCACCAGGCCTGCATACAACTCAGACATACCCTTTATACTTCCCGCATCTTCGGTTGTGCTGAACATGAAGACAGGAGGCAGCCCCGCTTGAACCTTTCCATCCATCGTTGGCGGCATTGGTGCCGAACCATAGGAGAGGATCAGGAAATTTGGCTGGGTATTAAAACGATCGAGCGGATCTTTTGCATCAGCTTGCCCCGCAACAGGATTGAATGCGAGGTCTGCAATAAGATTCGCGCCTGCAGAAAATCCAACTGCACCAACACGCTCCGGCGCAATGTTATATTCAGAAGCATGCGACCTGATGTATTGCATGGCGCGTTGTCCATCTTTTAGCCAGTGCTCACGCTCATAGATTGGACGCAGCCTGTAACGAAGCAGGAACGCGGTGATCCCGTGATCTTTTAGCCACTGTGCTACCAACACACCTTCATGATCGACAGCACGTATCGTGAAGCCACCACCCGGCACTACCAGGATCGCAGCGCCGTTTCGCTTATTCCCTTCGGGTACAAATGGCGTGATGGCAGGCTTATCTTCATCCGTTGTTCCACTCGCGCCCGGCGCACCCTGGGGCCACAGCAGGATAGGTGAAGGAAGTTGTTGCGCTGTTATGTGCTGCGCGATAAAGAACATGAGAATCAGAAGAATTCCTGCCTGACGCTTTAACATATTAATGGAATTAGTTAACAACTACTGTTTCAACAGCAAGTCTCCAACCTCATACCAACTATTCACCCGCGGCGACCAGCTTTCGTGATAATTGTGTGGCGCCGTAAACAGGATACCCTGACCTTCGAAGCCCTTGAAATTCCTCACATGATCGTCGATCAGGTAGTCGGCGTTAATTATACTCTTGTCGCCACAGAACACGATGTTCTTCCAGGAGATATATGGAAAGTGAATGCCCATCCACTCCAGCTTGTGCACCAGCGATGTTTTGAATTCCATCGCAGCACTGGCAATAAAAATCTCATACTTTTTAGAAAGTTCGAGCATCACTTCCTGGCTGCCGGGCATCACCGGGAGATCTTTAAAAAAACCTTCTGTGTGTGGGTACCGCAATACATGCGCCTTGTGCTCTGACGGCACTGCGTCGCTGAAGTGCTTTCCGTTTATGTGATCAATTTGTGAGTTGAAGTCGCGTTTGTACCAGTTCCCAAACTGGTAGTTTGCATCCGCAATAACTTCATCCATATCGATAGCCAGTCGTTTCATAAGCTTCTATTTCGGCACTTCGAGCTCTTCACCAATAACAAATTTCCCGCACGCCGAATTTATTGTAAAGTCGGGATTCTTTCCCGTCTTCGTAAAAGAGAGATTATAGGTACACTGGCCATTACCTTTGTCAATTATTTCGTAGACGTAGGCAGTCCGACCGCCATCGTCGCACGAGAAAGTAAAAAACAGGAGGAGAATCATCGAACACAGGGCAACCCGCATGATCTTGAAGAGTTAGACCACAAATGTAAAGTGAATCCGGCAAAGTTTCCGGATTGCGAGCAGCACCGTAAATACTCTAATTTTTATTATCCTTATTATTCTTCGTATCCTTCTTATCCTTCGAATCGACCTCGAAACTCAAACCGTCGGCTTTCCACGCTTTAAATCCGCCGACAAGGTTGTAGTAGCGTTTAAAACCTAACTTTTCCATAATATCAATCGCCTGGTCGCTTCGTACACCATTTCCACAGTAAACAAAGTAAGTTTTGTCTTTATCCAATGATGCGATCTGTTTTTCAAACTGGTCTTCACGATAGTTCAGCAACATTGAATTTGCAAGGTGTCCATTCGCTGCTTCTTCGCTTGTGCGAACATCCAGGATCACCGCGTTAGGAGTATTTTGAATTTTCTGGAAGAACCCGCCGGGTGGCAGGTCGATCATTTCCTGGAATGCAGATAACCCGACAACCAGGATCAACAGTATTATCTTTTTCATATGCATTAGGTTGTATACCAAGATAGCTGTTTTTTGAATGCACCGGGTATCCCGGTTTCGTGGTATAAGTTCCACACACTAAAATTGCAGTTCGGGCCTCATATTCAATATCTTGTGGGAATGAATCACTCCCTGCATGCATCGTAGCTACCGAAAGCTCTTAGTCCTTTCCATTTCTCTATTTCTTATTGCGCCCACACTACTCGCCCAGGAGTCCGACGTCAAGAAGCTCAAAGCGCTAAGTATAGAAGAATTGATGAATATCCAGGTGATTTCTCTTTCGAGAATGCCTCAAAAGCTCACCGAAATCGCCTCGGGGATCCAGATCATTACCAACGAGGACATTCGGCGCTCTGGCGCGACCAGCCTTCCCGAAGCGCTAAGACTCGTTCCAAACCTCCAGGTTGCACAACTTAACTCGGGCGCGTGGGTTATCAGCGCAAGGGGATTCAACACGGTATTCGCAAACAAGCTCCTGGTCCTCATCGATGGCCGTATAATTTATACCCCTCTCTTCGGGGGTGTTCTTTGGGACCTGCAAAGCGTGCTCCTCGAAGATATCGACCGCATTGAAGTGATCAGCGGACCCGGCGGTTCCCTCTGGGGCGCCAATGCTGTCAACGGTGTCATCAGCATCATCACCAAACGTGCGCGCGACACACAAGGGCTATTCGTCACAGGCGCCGTTGGCGACTTTATGAAAGCACATGTAGGTGTCAGGTATGCCGATAGCATCGGGAAGAAAAGTCATTATCGCATCTATGCCCAGCACTCGGAACGCGCCGGAACTTTTCGCCCCGATGGAACTCGCAACATCGACAGTTGGCGGAACACACAGGTCGGATTTCGTGTAGGACTTTATCCAACTAAAAAAGATCAGTTCGCGATCCAGGGCGATGTAAATGCAGGCAACCGCGAGAGCTCACTCGACGGCTCGGTGTTCGACGCTCACAATTTACTTGCGCGGTGGGCTCACGACATTAACGACAAATCAAATTATACACTGCAAGTCTACTACGACCGGTACTGGACAAATGATCCGACAACGCTGGCTGATGAAATGAAGACATTCGATGTCGACTTTCAATACAAGCTGGCCGCAGGTACTCGTCATAACATCGTGTGGGGTGCGGGTTATCGTTACGTCGACGATCATGTATATAATCGTTCGGTCGCAGGGCTGTTGCCTGAAAAGAGAGTGATGCCGATCATCAGCGGATTTATCCAGGATGAAATTGCCCTTAGCCAAAAAACAAAGTTGACGCTCGGATCAAAGATCCTGCACAATATTTTCTCGGGCCTC
The DNA here is from genome assembly GCA_035656375.1 of Cyclobacteriaceae bacterium. GTDB lineage: Bacteria > Bacteroidota > Bacteroidia > Cytophagales > Cyclobacteriaceae > ELB16-189. The sequence continues at coordinate 11,579 of DASRSO010000127.1, forward strand.
GAAGTACAGCCGAGTGTACGAGTTGCATTCTCGGCTAACAGCAGAAATACTATTTGGGCGGCGGCGTCGCACATCACCCGTCCGCCAACGCGTTTCGATGTCGATTACTATCTGCCCCTTCAACCGCAGCCTTCGAATGTTCCCAGCGTAGCAGGCGGACCAAATTTCGACTCCGAGAAAATGAATGCACTCGAAGCCGGGTACCGTGTCGAGCCTTCGTCGCGGATCATGCTTTCACTGGCGACATTCTATAATGTATATAATGATCTCTATAGCGTAGAAGCATTGCCGGGCACCCAAACTTTTCAGATCCAAAATGGATCCGAAGCTCAAACATGGGGTGCAGAATTTTCCGGAACGGCACAGGTAACAGCAGGGTGGAGGCTACGTGGTGGCTTCACCTATTTCACAAAGGACCTCCACGCTAAAGCCGGGCACACGCATGATCCATCGTACCTGTCGAACGATGCCAAACATCACCTGTTGCTCCAGTCGATGCTCAACCTTCCACTTAATCTGAAGCTCGACATTGTTGCGCGTTATACAGATTACATCGCCCCTTCATTTGCAACAGCACGGGTGCCGGAGTATGCGACCGCCGACGTTCGTCTTGCATTCAACTACAAGACGATGGAGATATCGGTCACAGGACAAAATTTATTTAGCGATCGTCATTCCGAATTTGATGTGTTGAAGATCCCCAGGAGTTACTTCGGACGTTTAACATTCCGCTTTTGAAAAGAGTAACGCAAACCGGTAAAAAGATAAAACACATGGTAGTGCTGATGCACTGCGTGGCTGTGTTGATATTTGCCGGCCGGGCGTATGGGCAGACGGTGGATGAGAACCAGATCAAAGCGGTGTTTATTTATAACTTTACCCAGTTCGTGGAATGGCCTGCAGGAACTTTTGAGTCATCGCAAGATCCTTTTGTGATCGGTATACTGGGAGAGAACGTGTTTGGAAAATATCTTGAGGAGGCAGTCGCCGGAGAACATTACAAATCGCGACCTATCGAGGTAAAATATTTCGCGACCCAGAAAGATGTTGGTAAATGTCAGATACTTTACGTGGGTTCCTTACCCAATCCATTGCGTGCTACGGGCGAAAAGCCGGTCCTCACCATCGGCGAGCGACAGGACTTTATGCAGCAAAATGGATTACTCCGGTTCTATACTGACAAAAATAAAGTAAGAATAGAGATCAACGAGAAGGCAGCGGCCGATGCAGGTCTCACAATCAGTTCTAAATTGCTGCAACTCGCAACGATCTACCGCGGAAAATGAAGGTTAAGGGCTTATCCATACGATCACGACTCATCCGGCTCACAAGCCTCGTCTGCGCTATTTCGTTGCTGATCGTTTTTGCCGCTCTATTTATATATGAGATCGTATCGTATCGCGAAGGCACTATTCGCGAGATGAACATACTTGGCAACATCCTTGCAGCAAACTCTACCGCTGCTCTTGCCTTTAATGACGCCGACGTGGCAGAAGAGATCATCTCTGCCGTGAAATCCGAACGACTAATTACTACCGCCGTTTTGTTCAAAGCCGACGGAAGTGTGCTCGCCAGGTTTACAGGCGACTCCACCGCTATCGAGATCCCCACAGCACCCGGAGAACCTGGTTTCGACATCGGCGATGGAAGTGTTGAAGGATTCGTGCCTGTTACAATGGGAGGTAAACAATTGGGCACACTCTACCTGCGACGAAGCACCGAAGACACCGAACAACGTTTGACAACTTACGCCATCATTGCAGGCTCAGTGATCCTTGTCAGTTTCTTACTCGCATATTTATTATCCAGCCGCCTCGAACGTGCCATTTCAGATCCGTTGATCTCACTGTCACAGATCTCGGCACAAATATCGGAGCAACATGACTATTCGGTGCGCGTAACCGATACCGCGGATGGGGAAGTCGGACAGCTCAAGGACGCATTCAACGTGATGTTGTCAACGATCGAAGTTCAAAACAAAGAGATCCAGACATACAATCAACACCTCGAGTTTGAGATCGAAGAAAGGACCAGGGCATATCGCCGCGAAAAAGAATTTGCCGAAGCTGTCGTGAATTCGTCGCTTGTGCTGATCGCCGTGTTCGATACGGAGATGCGCTTCATTGGTTACAACGACAAGTGCCAGGAAGAATTTGGATTAACACGCGAGCAAGTCCTCGGAAAGAAATTCGACGAGGTGATGCCGAAAGTGAAAGGCACACTAACCTATGAGAGCGTGGTCAGGGCACTTAAGGGTGAGTTCGTTCATAACCCGCAATACCGGTCGGCCGTTAATGGCGATTTTTATGAAAGCTACATGCGGCCACTTAAAAACGACAAAGGCGAGATCTACGCGGCACTGATGACGGCACACAACATCAACGGTTTTATCGTGTCGACCACCGAACTTCAGAAACGAAACGCCGACCTTGAACAATTTGCATACGTGGCCAGTCACGATCTGCAGGAACCGCTTCGAAAAGTGATGTTATTCTCCGACCGGTTGACGAATCAACTGACGGACAAGACCGAGGCGGTTGCTCTGTACCTTGCAAAAATAGAGAACGCCGCACGTCGCATGTCGAACCTGATCAGGGATGTGTTGTCGTATTCGCGCCTCTCGCAGCTGGAAGATTCATTTGAGCTTACCGATCTCAACGAAGTTGTCGCGCAGGTACGAACAGACCTCGAATTGATCATCGAAGAGAAACAAGCGGTAATCAATTCCGATAAATTGCCGGTGATCCTTGGGAACGCCTTGCAGCTCCATCAACTTTTTTCTAATCTCATCAACAACGCCTTGAAATTTTGCGAGACTGTACCCGTTGTTCGTATCACTGCAACAAGAGCAAACAACAGGGACCTTGCAGAAGCGGAGTTGCCCGTCGCCGGACATTTTGCAAGAATAGAAGTGATCGACAACGGTGTGGGCTTCGATCAACAGTACGCTGAAAGGATATTCAACCTGTTCCAGCGCCTGCACCAGGGCAAGAGGTACGAAGGAACAGGGATTGGCCTCGCCCTCTGCAAGAAGATCGTTACCAACCACGGCGGGCGCATCAGCGCCCAATCTGTTGTTGGAAAAGGCACCACATTCACGATCTTTTTGCCCGCGACACCAGCTTAAAACTGTTTCTGAAATCATATCTTAGATTTCATGAAACGCCGCACATTCCTTACCCACGTGGCAGCAGCGTTGCCACTTACTGCTTTCCCTAACATCAACTTCAACCATTACCGGTTCAGCCCTTTCTCATACGCCGAATATTCCCGCAGGGCAGTCGATCTCGTTCAACGTAGCGTAGTGGTCGATATGCTCAACCAGTTTTCGATGCCCGGGGAGGAACTTAGCGGCTGGCTCGATAACCCATCGACCTTCGAAGCAAGTGTACAAAAGTACCGCGACTCCGGCGTAGATGCATTTGCCCTCGGTCATAGCGCCAGGGACCGGAACGACGGTCTTAATTTTTTTACACGATGGAACCGCTTCATTGCTGCCATCCCAAACTTTGTGAGAAGGATCGATAAATCGTCGGACCTGGATTATGTGAATCGCAACGGGTTAACCGGCATCATACTTACATTCCAGGATTCGCGTCACTTCGAGACGCTCGACGATGTTGCTATGTTTTACAAATTTGGACAACGCTTGTCGCAGCTCACCTATAATTATAAGAACCAGATCGGTTCCGGGGCATTCGACAATGAAGACAATGGATTGACAGACTACGGGCGTAAGGTGGTGGCGAAGATGAACGAAGTCGGTATGTGTGTCGACCTTTCGCATTGCAGCGATCGCACCACGCTCGAAGCGATCGAACTTTCGACCAGGCCCCCGATCATCACCCACGCAAATTGCAGGGCATTGAACGCAGGTAATCCACGCACGAAAACCGACGAGATGATAAAGAACCTCGCCGCGAAGGGGGGCTTGTTTGGCGTGGCTGAGATACGGTTCATGGTGCGCGGTTCGGAGCCCGTAACGGTAGAACATTTTCTGGATCATTACGACCACCTCATCAAACTTGTTGGCGTCGAGCACGCGGGTATTGGTACTGATTTCGACCTCGATACCGACGACGGCCGCGTACCATTTGAAGAAAGGAAGCAGATGTTTGCCGACACAACCAACGAGCGCTTCAGGAAATACCGGATGCACTCCAACGACAAGTTCCTGATCGGCGTCGAAGGGATCAATCATCCGAAGCGCATCTTTGATATCGTCGAAGGCTTCATTCGAAGAGGTTACAGCGACGAGTCGATCGAGATGATCCTTGGAAAGAACTTCTCAAGAGTTGTTTCGGCTACATGGAAGTGATTTAAAATCTAAAAAAATTGACCTACTTTGTTTGGTAAACCTATTCCTATGAAACTCCTCTCCGTCATCGCCTTGATGTTAGTATCGGTTGCGGTATTTGCCCAGAAGAAATTCGACCTGGCAGCACAAGGAAAGCTCGTATCGTTGTCGGATCCCCAGATCTCGCCCGACGGTAAAAGTATTGTGATCGTAACATCGCGGCCCGACTACGATGCGAATCGTCACAATTCGGAGCTCGTCATAGTTGACATAGCAACAGGCAAGAGCCGGCCCCTTACATTCGACCGGGTAGGTGTTTCACAACCGAGATTTTCTCCGGCCGGCGATCAACTTACATTCCTGGCGCGTGGCAAAGATTCGCAAACACAGATATTCGTTATGAACATGGCCGGCGGCGAGTCGAAGCAGATCACAAAAGCGCCTAAAGGAATTCAGCAATATGCATGGAGCCCCGATGGTTCAACAATTGCATTTGTGGCGTCGGATGAACCGGCAAATAAAGAGCAGGCCGACAAAGGATACGATGCGTTCGAGGTAGGAAACAACGACATGTTCGTCTCGAATGTGAGAACAGCAGCGCACATCTGGATAATGCCATCCGCGGGTGGCGAAGCAAAACGTCTTACGTCCGGCACGTGGACGCTGCCGATCACCATACCTCCCGGTGCCCCGGCATCGCCCATTTCCTGGTCACCCGATGGAAAGACCATCGCCTTCGTAAAAGTGGGCAGCATCTATTCCGGCGACAATGCCGGCAGAAGTATTCAGTTACTCAACGTTGCCGACGGAAGCATCAGGCAGATCACGAAGCGCACTGAGTATGAAGGCTATCCAACATTTTCGCCAGATGGAACGAAGCTTACATACTGGTACCTGAAAGATGCCACCCGCGGAAATATCAACGACATCTGGTTGACTTCAGCAAGCGGTGGTGAAGGCAAGAACCTTACCGCCCCGATCGATCGCGATATGTATCGCGCGATCTGGATGCCGGATTCGAAAAACGTTCTCGTCGGCGGACACGACGATCACCGTACATCATTATGGTTGCAGCCCGTTGATGGTCCCGCCAGGAAACTCAACCTCGGTACCATTAGCCCCAACTGGTCGTTCTGGGTTGACATGACTGTCGGGAAGAACGGAAGTATTGCATTCATAGGAACGGACCCCTCGCACCCCGCGGAACTGTATTATATGGTGAATGCGAATACAGCGCCGAAAAAACTTACCACTCTCAACAGCGAGATTGCCGAGATGGCTCTTGGAAAAACTGAGACCGTGCGTTGGCAACTTGAAGGTTTTGATCACAGTGGCTCGCTCACGTATCCGTCGAATTATTCCACAGAGAAAAAATATCCCTTGGTTCTTATCGTACACGGCGGTCCGAACGCCGCGTCGATCGAAAATTTTTCGGCACGTGCACAACTCTTTGCCAGCGAGGGATATTTTGTCTTCGAACCAAACTATCGCGGCAGCGATAACCTCGGAAGCAAGTATAAGCTTGCGATCCAGCGTGATGCAGGAGCAGGCCCTGGCCGTGATGTGATGGAAGGCGTCAAGAAATTGAAGAAGTCGGGAATGATCGATACAACACGTATGGCTGTTACCGGTTGGTCGTATGGCGGGTACATGACAGCATGGCTTGCAGGAAATTATTCAGGCTGGAAAGCAGCGGTTGCAGGTGCGGCCGTTACCGACCTCGTAGACCAGTACAACTTAAGCGATGGGAACATTGCATGGGGCAAGACACTTGGTTCCCCATACACAGGAAACATGCAGGCATATATCGATCAATCGCCGATCACGTACGCGCACAATATCAAAGCGCCAACGTTGATCCTCGCGAACACAGAAGATCCACGTGTTCCGGTTACGCAGTCGTACAAGCTTTATCACGCGTTGAAAGACAATGGCGTGAACACACGTTTCATTGCCTGGCCAATTCCACTACACAACGCGTCGGATCCGGTACGTGCACGCGAAGTAACGAAGTACTGGATGGGTTGGGTCGACGAGCACCTCGGTGATGGCAAGATGAACGCGACGTTGAAGAAGGAGACGCCTCAGAAATAGGTTACTCCTGCCGCAACGAATCCACAGGGTTTGATACAGCCGTCTTGAAAGTCTGAATGCTGACAGTGCCCATTGCGAGCACCAGGACCGCGATCACCGACCCCACAAAAACCCACGCACTCAATTCTATACGGATCGGGTAACCCGACAGCCATTCATTCATGGCAACGAACGAGATCGGCACTGCCATCAACACAGCAACTAAAACCGTCTGTGCAAAGTTTGCTGATAACAGCTTCACGATCGATCCCGCCGAAGCGCCTAACACTTTCCGTATCCCGATCTCTTTCGCCCGCTGGGTGATCGTATAGGATGAAAGACCAAACAACCCGAGGCACGCTATGAAAATTGTAAGACCCGAAAACACCGAAACCACCTGCCCGAATTGCGTGTCGGCCCGGTATTGTTGATCATATTTCTCGTCAAGGAAAAAGTAGCTGAACACCGAATTAGGAAACACGCGATCCCACACTTCTTTTACACCAGCAATTGTCTGCGTCATATCCGTCGACTCTATTTTAACCGCATAGTAACTGGTTTTCTCCTGGTAATACATCAACATTGGAAGGTGAACATCCTTCGGAGACCGATAGTGGTAATTCTTCACTACCCCAATGATCGTTGACCCGTCAACAGCGTTGCTCATCCGGAATGTGACCTTCGACCCAATTGCCTCTTCGGGACTTGCAAATCCAAGTCGCTCCGCGGCTTCTTCGTTGATGATCACATTATCGCGGTTGGCAACACCATCTTTGAAATTACTGCCAGCCACGATCTGCAACTTCAATGTCGGGATCAATCCTGCGTCGGCTCCAAACAGGTAATATTCATAGCCGCCCGTGGCGTTATCGCCAAGCCTTGTAAAGGTGGCCGTACTCAGTTCCTGGATGTTTACACCAGGCAACGACTCCGACTGCCCGATGGTACGAATGTCGGGCCTGCGTTGCAGTTCGTTCTTGAATGTGCCCTGTAACGAGTACAACACCGAGTCCGATAACTTAAGCTGGTGCGCATCGATCACCAGGGTTTGATTGATATCCATTCCAAGGTTGAGCCCCCTCAGGAAATTCACCTGCTGATAAATTGTCGTTACGCAGATGATCATAATAGCAGTCGCGCTGAACTGGAACACCACAAGTCCTTTGCGCATAAGCTGTCCATGACGTGATGAACGGAACTTGCCCTTCAACACGGCTACCGGTGTGAAAGAAGAGAGCACCAGCGCCGGGTATATCCCCGACAATAACGACCCGCCGGCAATCACCACGACAAACATTGACCAAACAAATGGATCGGTAATAACATCGACTGCCAGCTGCTGTCCCGACAAGTCGCGGAACATCGGCAGCGATGTTTGGAACAAGACGAAAGCCAGTACTCCAGCAGCTGTATTGATAATGACGGACTCCGATAAGAACTGTGCGATCAACTGTGTTTTCAGCGAGCCCATCACTTTTCGTATCCCCACTTCACGTGCACGTTCCACAGCGCGAGCGGTCGACAGGTTGATATAGTTTACCCAGGCGATCGCTATAATGAAAGCTGCAATGAAGCTGAAGTAGAACACGATACGCGCGTTACCCGTTGGCTCGGGTTCATACGCGCGGTCGGAGTACAGGTGAATATCTTTAATGGGACCAGCTTCGAACCGTTCTTCTTCGAGTTCACTCATCGAGCTCGCGATGTCATTGAACTTTGCATTCAATGCGTTCAGGTCTGTACCCGGCGTTGTGAGTATGTATGTGTACTCATTGTTGTTGTTCCACTTGTCGTCCGGATACCAGGGTTTCAGTGTGGCAAGCGAAAGACGCGATAGGAGGGCAGTGAACTTAAGGTGAGTGTTGCCTGGAACGTCGGTAATTACTCCTTTTATTTTGTAAAGGTTGTTGTCGATCTCAATTGTTTCACCGGCTACATTCACGCGGCCGAAATACTTCCTCGCCATCGACTCGGTGAGCACTGCTTCGAAGGGAGCAGTCAACGATCGTGAAGGGTCGCCATCCAGGAATTCGTATGTGAAAATTCTGAACGCAGAAGGATCGGCGAAGTAAAACCCCTGTTCGAGAAACATGTTGTTGTTCGCCTTCACATTGCGAAGTCCGTCGACGCCATAAAAACGAGCGAAGTCCTGGACTTCCGGAAATTTATCTTTTAACATCGGACCGAGCGGCGCATAAGTTTCGCAGTCAGATGTGATGAACTCCGAGCCGTTGTAAATACTGAGTGTGACTCGCTGAATGTTGTCGCGGTTCACGTGAAAGTCTTCGTAGCTCCTCTCGTAACGAATGTATTGGACGATGAGCAGGAACGCGGCCATCCCGATAGCGAGGCCAAGAATGTTTATGAAAGAGAATACCTGGTTTTTCACCAGGTTCCGGTACGCAATGCGGATATAGTTTTTTAGCATGGATAGCGTGTTTGCCAATATGGTGCCACGGGACGTTATGCCCTAATTTATGGTAATTTAGAACGGCGAATGATCGATTCCGGTCACGACCGGCCATCTGCGACCGATTTCGGACGCCTCCGGGAGAATGGGAATTTGATAAATTTAAGGCGCCCCATTTTCTTAGCGATGAAGGAGATTCCTATCCGACAGATCAAACCGGCTGCGACCGAACCAAAGATCTCGCAGACCTTCAGGATACGCGACGTGAAAACATTGCTTGGAGGCAAGGACATGGCGCAGGAACTTCATCGTCATAACTTCTTTTTTTTGTTGGCGTTGGCGAAGGGCAAAGGAGACCACGTAATTGATTTCATTCCGTACAAAGTCAGCGACCAGTGTATTTTTATTATGCGTCCGGGCCAGGTGCACGAACTCTCGCTGCATTCAAGCTGTACCGGCTTCCTCCTGGAATTCAACATGGAATTTTATCATCTGAATGATCGCGGCACCAGCCAGATGTTGCGTCGTGCAACGAAAACAAATCTGTGCGAGGTAAATAAACCTTCTTTCGAAAAGTTGCATTCTATCCTTGCTTATATCTTGCAGGAGTATAAAGATCAGAAAGACGGTTTTAAAGAAGTTATTCGTGCCCAGCTCGATATTTTCTTTATTGAGTTTGTCAGGAATCGCCAACAAGCAAAACAATCGAACGATTCAGCATCAGCTTATGAACAGGAGCGTCTCGAGGAGTTTCTTCAGCTGATCGAAACCCATATCTCGTCGAAGAAGCAGATATCGGAATATGCCGACATGCTGAATGTGTCGCCGTATCAATTAGCAGCGATTACCAAAGGCATACTTGGAAAGACCCCGTCTGATCTGATCAACGAGTACATTATCCTCGAATCTAAAAGATATCTCCTGGCCACATCAGATCAGGTGAACCAGATTGCGTGGCATCTTGGTTATGAAGATCCTTCTTACTTTATCCGATTCTTTAAAAAACACACGGGGCATTCGCCCGATGCCTTCCGGCAGATTTCAAAATAAGTCCTACTCAACTTAATTTTTGTCCTATCCCGCTGGCTGCCTGCTGAAATACTTTTGTCACATAAGTATTTCAAAAAGTAATCAGCATGAAAGCAAAAATGAAACTGATTGCATCCCTGAAAATATGGGCTGTAATCTATCCTTCAATTACATTATTCCTGTATGTGTTTGGTGAAGCCCTTTCGCCACTCCCATTATATCAACGAACGTTCCTTCTGACGATATCTCTCGTCCCCTGGATCGTGTTCGTGGGAGTTCCATTTGTGGATGCGATCATAAAGAGATTCACAAATGACAAAGTTTGATGTAATTATTATCGGCGGCAGTTACGCAGGGCTTGCCGCCGGCATGGGGTTGGGACGTGCGTTGCGAAGTGTTCTGATTGTCGACAGCGGACTGCCTTCGAACCGGTTCACACCACAGTCGCACAATTTCCTGACGCACGATGGACGCAAACCCGCCGAGATCGGATCGATAGCAAAATCGCAGGTAGACCAGTACGACACTGTTGAACGGATCGACGGCCTGGCGGTTAGCGCGGAGAGATCGGGAAACGAATTCCTGGTTACGCTCGATGACGGTACCAAATGCCAGGCGACCAAACTGGTCTTTGCGACGGGCATCATCGACATGCTGCCCGACATACCCGGGTTCGCAGACTGTTGGGGCAAGTCTGTCCTTCACTGTCCGTATTGTCATGGCTACGAAGTAAGGGATGTTAAGACCGGGATCCTCGGCAACGGTGACTATGCCTATGAGTTTGGCGCGTTGATCTCGAACTGGACCTCCGACCTCACGATCTATACCAATGGCCCCTCAACATTAAGCGCTGAACAGCAGGGCAAGCTGAAGTTGCATGGAATTGACGTAGTGCACGATACGATCAAAGAATTGCGACACACCGATGGGTACATAGAGAGCATAGAATTCTGTAACGGTAATACCGTCTCTATCAAAGCTCTTTACTCGAAGCCAGGCTTTAGTCAGCATAGCGACATCCCAAGATCGCTCGGTTGCGAGATAAGCAACGACGGCTACATCAGGATCGATTCAGGACTACGCACTACTGTTCCCGGTGTGTACGCATGTGGTGATAATGTCACCAGGCTTCGAACGGTTGCAAATGCAATCGCTATGGGAACCACAACTGCAATCACACTCAACAAGGATATGATCCTCGAATCATTTTAATAATCACAAACAAACAACAAACAAAATGAAAAAGTCAATTACACTTTTATTATTCCTCGCAACAACCCTGACAGCATTCGCACAGGAATCTTACTTCGCGATCTTATTGAACAATGCGAACTCGCGATTAAACTACGGAAGCATGAACAGTTCTTTTCGTGGATACAAGAAAGACGTTCGTGGATTCCAGGGAGGTTTATCACTGCAGACGGGTATTACAAAACACTTCTCGATCGTAACTGAAGCTTATTATGTAAAAAAGGGTGGTACAGTTACCGCCGACAACCCGGTGAACGGGGTCAAGTCGACACTGAAGCTTCACACTATCGAGGTGCCTGTACTTGCCCGTATACATGCCGGCAGGTTCTACTTCAACGCGGGCCCGTATGCCAACTACATCTTTTCCGGGAAGACATCGTCCGACCTGGAGGAGACGCGTTCGATCACATTTGGCGATGGCGGTTTCAGGCATTGGGAAGCCGGCGTACAGGGTGGTGCCGGTTGGCAATTCGCGATAAAGAAAACAAAAATCGCGTTGGACGTGCGCTACACTCATGGCCTCACCAGCATATCGAAAGCTGACAATCTCTACAACAGGACAATCAGCCTAAACATACTCACACGCAGATCGAAGCGCCAGGGATAATCACCATGAAGCAAATGACTCCACTTCGAAAAACTTCAATTGTTGCGGGCGTGATCTACCTGGTCACGTTCGCATCAGTCCCCACGCTGTCGTTGTATAGCTCGCTACGCGAACCGAATTCTTTAATAAACGGTGGCGCCGACACCGGCGTGATCATTGGATGTGTCCTCGAACTAATTGTTGGACTGGCAGGTATCGGCACGGCAGTCGTGTTGTTCCCGGTGCTTAAGAAACAGAATGAAGCAATGGCCATCGGCCTGGTCGGCTCACGGATTCTTGAAGCTAGTACTATTTTCGGCGGCGTAGCTTTCATGCTTGCTACCATAACGCTTCGGCAGTCGCATCACGCCGACGAAGCAGTGATGACTGCATTTGTTACAATGTATGACAAGTTGTTCCTGGTTGGGCAGAGTTTGATGCCTGTGATAGATGACCTGCTACTTGGGCTCCTGTTGTATCATTCACGCTTGGTGCCACGAACATTGTCTGTTATTGGGATTGTCGGTGCGCCGGTGCTGCTTGGTGCCGATCTTGCAGTAGTGTTCGGAATTATCGGTCAACGGGATCCAATTGCTATGCTACCGGCCATTCCGGTCGCATTGTTCGAATTCGGACTTGGAACGTGGTTGATAGTAAAGGGATTTAATGAACCCGTGTATTCGAATTCCGGACACTGATCTTATCACATTTTTACGGGGACTCGTCACATCGATTATTTATTGTGCGAATGACACATTTTCTTCTCGCACAATCCGTTAAATCCGATATGCAAAAAATCACCCGCTTCTTCTTACTGTCTTCCGGCGCCGACCTGAACCTGTTGGAGCAGTGTCCGTCAGACCGGAACAAGTACGCCGGCATCGGCGCGACCATCTTCTTTACCGGGGTGTTCGCGGCGATGGCGGCTGCCTTTGCCCTGTTCACGGTGTTCGATAGCTATTGGATCTCCGGTTTGCTGGGCCTGCTATGGGGACTAATGATCTTCAACCTCGACCGGTATATTGTATCGAGCATGCGCAAAGATTCCCGCGCGTACCGTGAGATGCTCACCGCGCTTCCGCGAATAATACTTGCCGTGGTGATCTCCATCGTTATCGCGAAGCCACTAGAACTAAAGATTTTCGACAAGGAAATTCAATCCGAGCTGATCGTAATGGAACAACAGGCTTATGCCAGGCAGGAGACAGAGCTGAAGGGCAGGTATGATGCAGATCTCGTTCAACTCAGGAACGACGTCAAAACTCTGAAGGCGGAGATAATTCAAAAGTCATCTGAACGCGATGCACTGGTTTTGGCTGCACAGCAAGAGGCCGATGGCACAGGCGGAAGCAAGCGAAGAAATCTCGGTCCGATCTATAAAGTTAAGAAAGCAGATGCCGACAAGGCGGAGAAAGAGTTGCAGACCGTGATCGAAGTTAATTCGAAACGAATCGCTGAACTGGAAAGCAGGATCGACGAAACTCAACGTGGAATGAACGGCGAGATCGGCGCACTGGCCCGAACAAAGTTGAATGGACCTGCAGCGCGAATGGAAGCATTAAGCCGATTGACAGCACAAAGTGATGCGATGTGGTGGGCTCACATTTTTATCATGGCGCTTTTCCTGATCATTGAGTCGGCGCCGATCCTGGTGAAGTTGATCTCACGAAGCGGTCCATACGATTCGATGTTGCATATCACTGAACACAAGTATCTCTGCAAGGAGGTGGAAGCTGTAGCAATCGAAAATGCAGAGACGAAGAAGCGTACCGGCAATCTTCCGCAGACCGAGCAAGGTTATGTTGCCAGAAAGTTGGATGCGGAGTTGACTTGATTGATGTGTATAAATAACTTCGTGGCATGTCAATAACAAGAGACTCCGAGCTTATTGGGATGCAGAAGGCCAGCGAAGCTGTCGCAATCACCTTAAGGGAAATGATCAATTATGCTCAACCCGGGATGAGCACCAAAGAGCTCGACGAGTTTGGCGCGAAGATACTTTCAGGATTTGGAGCGAAGTCGGCGCCATACCTCACCTACAAGTTTCCGGGATGGACATGCATCAGTGTCGACAACGAATTTTGTCACGGCGTTCCGAAGCAGGCTCGCATTCTGAAGAACGGTGACCTGGTAAACATCGATGTTTCTGCGGAGCTCGACGGATTCTGGGCCGACAATGGAGGATCGTTTGTTCTTGGCGATGACATCAACCAGCATCAGAAGTTGGTCGACACGTCGAAAGACATCCTCCGGAAGGCGATTGGCAACATAAAAGGAGGAGTGAAGATATCCGACGTTGGGCACCTCATGGAGACCGAAGCCAGGAAGTATGGCTTCAAGGTTATCAGGAATCTTGGCGGGCACGGTATTGGTCGCGGACTGCACGAAGCGCCCGACGACCTGTTGAACTATAAGAATCGACTCGACCAAAGGAGGTTCAGGAAGAATTCTGTAGTAGCAATAGAGACGTTTATTTCGACAACGTCTTCATACGCGGTTCAACTCAATGATGGCTGGACGCTGGTGGGCAACAAAGGTGGATACATGGCCCAGCACGAGCATACGATTGTAGTTACGGATGGAGATCCGTTGGTGCTGACGGAGGGGAATGGGATCTGGTAAGTTTTAGCCAGTCATTTGTATCCTTTTGGGAGTTCGCCAGTAGTAAGCTCATGAGAAACCTGGTCCCCGTCCTGAGCCTGGCCGTCGCGCTATTTTCTATAACCGATTGCTTTTCCCAGCGCAAAATCAGCATGCCCAAATCGACCACGGTCGATGCCCTTATGAAGGAGCATAAGGTCCCAACTGTCGGCATTAGTATTGTCGAGAATGGAAAGCTGAAACAAGTGCGCATGTCGGGCAGCCTGCCCGGCCATGCATCAGTTCCCGAAAACACATTATTTAACATCGCTTCCCTTACGAAGCCGCTCACATCGACGACTGTTTTGATCCTCGTCAGCAAGGGACAGTGGGAGCTTGATGAACCGCTTTATCATTATTGGGTAGACCCCGATGTGGCAAACGACGAACGACACAAGAAACTTACGACGCGACATGTACTTACCCATCAGTCCGGGTTGCCGAACTGGAGGGGGCACGAGCCCGGGGGAAAGCTGTCGTTTTCTTTTGAGCCAGGCACGCAATGGAAGTATGCAGGAGAAGGTTTTGAGTACCTGCGACAAGCATTGGAGCATAAGTTTAAACTGCCGTTCGAGAAGCTGGTTGATTCGTTGTTGTTCAAGCCATTGAAAATGAACGACACGAGATTTTATTGGGATGCAACGGTGGATACTTCGTTGTATGCAAACCGATATCACGAAGACGGATCTGCATTCGAGCTGGAGACATGGGGCGACGCGAATCCTTCAAACCTGGTGTTAACCACCGTGGGCGACTATGCACGATTCGGTATAGGAGTGATGAACCAGGCGGGTGTTTCACCGGCGGTTTACCAGGAAATGATCACCAGCCAGGTGCAGCTGAAAAATAAAAGAGAGTGGGGTTTGGGATGGAGTCTTATCAAAGGTCTTTCGAATGGTGAGTATGCCCTGGTTCATACTGGTGGAAACCCGGGGATCAACACGATGGTCATTCTTCTTCCGCAATCGAAAAGGGCTATCGTGATATTTACAAATGGCGCTAATGGAAATAAAATTTTTGATGCGCTGGTTGGTGAGGCTATCGATGTGGGAAAAGAAATTGTTGAAAGAATGAAGTAGTCTGGATAACTTGGGGAGTGCATTTCTTCCTGTGTTTATTAACCATCGTGTTTAGCCATTCCCGGCCGCAACAGCCAGACATTTCTGAACTGAACAGGGAGCTTACTGCGAAGCTCACTAAAAAATTCGAAGCGGATAAGGCAAGGCTTTCGAACATCAAATCTTCTCATCCCGCCATTAGGGAATCGTTGAAGCTGTTTTCTGAATTCAATATGCAGCAGTTCGAAGCGCGACTCCGGAAAGATCTTAAAGACCGGTTGATCCCAGCGTGGCTCGAAAATCAAAAAGAAGACGCTGTCGGTTCTTATCAATGTATCTACTTCGAGTACAGCGACCAGGAAACACCGCCCTACGAAGCATTTTCGTATGGTCTTTACAACATTCGCAATTACAAACTGACAACAGAGCGACATTACTTTGAATATGCAGATCATCGTGGATGGGCAGCCGGTTCCGGAATATTGCTCGAGCCTTTTATGATCTGTAAACCATTCGATATACAAGTACTCAGTGAGGAAGAGTTTGAGAACGTACACAATGACCGTAATTCAGGAATTCAGGAGATTTGGAATGCGGCAGACTCGATGACGAAGGTGGTCCTCAACAAAGTTTTTTCTGAGGCTGACGCTGCCGGTTTGTTTTCAAAATTGAAACTGGCACGCGGCGGGATGTTTATGTATGCTGTGCACGACGATGGAAATGTGCAGGACCCGTTTTACTTTAAGAAGTAGCAGTCCCTAATTGCAACATCGTTTGCTTTTTGGTTGACGATCAGGGGTGTGAAGCAGTGATTACCTTTGCATCAACCCATTTCACATCGTTGTCACTTGAATAGAAGAAGAACTTGCCATCGGGCGTTACGTACGGGCAATAATCGTACGATGCATTGTTGATCTTGTCGCCCATATTTACTGGCTGTTGCCAATTGCCGTCTACTTTACGAGAGATGTAAAGATCGGCCTCACCAAATCCGCCGGGCCTGCTTGATGTAAAGACGATATACGATTCGTCGGCGGCGATGAAAGGGTCATGCTCGTCTGCAGTCGAATTCAGGGCCGTTAGGATCTCTGGCTTCGAATAGCCATTGGGGTTGTTAGCTTTACTATAATACAGGTCAAGATTCCCGCTGCGGTAGGATGCAAAGTAGATGTTCCCGTTTTCCGATAATGAGACGTAGTACTCGGTGCTGTCGCTGTTGACGTCAGATAGGTTGACCGGTTTTTCGTAACCACTTGCTCCCTTTGGTAATTTATAGATGTCGTAGTCGTCGATGGTATCTGAAGCATCTTTCGGCCGGCTTGAGATGAAGTAGATGCTGCCGTCGTTGGTGATGAAGGGATCGGTGTTTGAATAAAGCGTATCGAAGAGGCTGGAAGGTTGAGCATTATTCCATTTGTTGCCTTCGAAATGTGTTTCGTAAATGATGTACTTTCTGTTCTTCGACCTGGAGAAGTAAAAGGTATTGCCATCGGGAGAGAACGCGGCGTTGAAGTTGAGCACGCTGTCGGAGACAACTCCCGGAAGGAACGTGAGAGATTGTTCGATTGGCAGGGGAGAAGGATAATTTGCGGAGAACGTTGAGCGGGATTTGTCGGTCACTTGAGAGCATCCCGCGATAGCAAGGATTAACAGGAGGAAAGCCAGTTCTTTCATGATGTTCGGTTCATTGATTAATTTGGAGCGCCCCAAAAATAGCGGCCCGCTTCCTCAACTAGATTTTTTTCCTTACCAGGCGACATCAGTAATATCACCTCCATCGCTCGGTAATCGTGCGACGTGCTCATTATAAGATCCAGTTCATTGTCGCCATTCAGATCTCCAACCCATCTCAATACCCCGCCTCCCTCATACCCATCATACCATGGGCTAAGTGCGTCCAAACTAAATAACAGTTGCTCTACTTTTTGATTGTTCTCAACTTTTCTTACAAACACCTTATAATTTTCTATTCTCTTACTTTCCTTGTTGATTTCTCCTGTAGCGAATATTAGATAGCTCTTCGTTCCAAGTTTATGCGACACAGATGTTCCTGGAATGATCTTCTTGCGACCCGTGGACATGCCCGGTATGTTTTTGTTGTGCTTCAGGCCTTTGATGCCCGACACAATAAACAATGGCCCGGCAGAATCGATCACCAGCTTTGTCGTGGTTCCTAATGATTGGTCTTCGACTGTAGTATCGCGCACGTTAAAATTGCGGGATGTGTACGACTTCCATTCCTTGTCGGGGTAGATCCCAACGAACGGAAGTGTCATGTCGAAGGGCGGCTCATCGTACAAGGTTGGCCACTCTTCAGGATAATAAAATATTATTGAGGAGCTCGTTTGCCCCCACGACAGTAAGGCCAATAAAAGTAATATCGTCGTAAGGCCGACTTTCAAAGGTCGTTCAGTAAGGTTTCAATACGGGTATTTAATTCAGTATTCCCGTTTGCGATGTCATCGTGACCCCTTCCGTCGTAAATAAAAAGATCGAATGTTCCACGGCTGCCGACCTGCTTCACCTTTTCTTTGAGCTCGTCACCCTGCGAAACGGGTACGATCACGTCTTCTTCGCCCAGGTGCATTTGCGTTCGCGGAAGGTCCTTCGCAAAAAATATGGGGGAGCTGGCGATCATCTTTTTCCTTGCGTCGGCCACGGTTGTATTTTTGTTCACGAGGCCATCGAGGAACTGGCATTGATAGGTCGGGTCGTTCTCGTGGGTGGAGGTCAGCTCGAGCATATTCGCCGGACCAGCCACACAAATTGCAATCTTCACCCGTCGATCGCGCTCTGCCATCAATAATGAAACCGTTCCCCCGCGGCTTCCACCTCTCACCGAAGTCCTTTCAACATCCACCTTGTCTTCAATTACATTGATCACATTCAGGAACGCGATGGCATCGTCTGCCGCACCTTCGAACGCGTCGCAATGTTCGCCTTCCGACAATGGTGTGGTATAACTGGTACCGTTGATAGTAAGCTTTAAAGGTTGTCCACGAAACGCTGGTATCGCAAAGACAAAGGGATTAGCAGCGGCCTCATTTCCCATCTGAAGGATGACGGAATTCTCGGTGACATCTTTACCGAAGCCACCAAAGTACATTCGTACCGGCAGCGAATCATCACCAGCAGGAACGAGCAGCATCCCGTATTCTTTGTAACCGCTTACATGGAAGCTTACAATCTTGAGTTTGGTGCCGTTCCCGACATCGGTGGTCTGTTCGACTTTGTAATCTTTAGGCGACAGGTCGCGTGCCCTCCACTCGGAGCTTATGGCATCGAGCTCAGCCTGGGTAGGGGATGCAAACAGTGCAGCGGTATCGAACCCGTCGAGGAATGGGTCGTCGCTGCAGGAGATGGTAAAACATATTATAATTACGAATGAGAAGATGTTAAATTTCATTGACGTCAGGGTGAAGCATAATGAACGTCACACCGTTCATTTTAGTACATCAAAGGTAGCAGTTTGAAATCCAAGTCGAAATGGTTAGGTTACCATTAAGATATAGATCATTATGGCGTCCCGAAACTGGCAGAAAGACATTCAGCCTCTCCTGAAGAAATACAAAGGCAAAAAATTTCCTCTCGAATACCGCAACACCTACGAACTGGTGATCATGGTTATCCTCGCCGCACAGGATTCCGACGCACACATCAATAAAGTTGCTGTGGAGCTTTTCAAGGTTTTTCCCGACATGAAAGCGTTGTCGAAGGCGACCCCCGAAACGTTGTTCCCCTTGCTGAACAAGGTTCGCAACTTCGCAAACAAGACCAGGTGGCTGATCTCATTGGCCACTGAGATCAAAGAAGACAAGAACATACCGCTCACGATGGACGAGCTTACAGCCCTTTCTGGTATTGGCCGAAAGTCTGCGAACGTCATATTACGGGAGACAGGCAAGGAACCCGAAGGCGTTATTGTTGACCTTCACGTGGTGCGTGTGGCGCCCCGCCTTGGTATCGCAAGCGGCACAGATCCAAAAAAGATCGAGAAGCAGATCATGGAAGTGATCGATAAAAAAGATTGGGATGTCGGCATGGCGATCTCATTTCTTGGGAGAGAAACTTGTCGCCCGTCGAATCCCAAACATGCGGAATGCGTGATGAAAGATGCGTGTGATTATTACAAGTCTTTGAAGTAATCATGAGGTGATCTTCAAATAACCTTGAGCCACCCTACTCTACCTTCATCCCTGTCTCATCCATTCCCAACTTTTTGATCTCTTCCGTTGTAAATTTAAGCACGCGGTCCTGGTCAAACTCTGCAAGGCCGCGTCCATCCTGGTTGCTGACCGCCAGGTAGAGATTACCATCCTTGTCTTCTGCAACATTTCTTAGCCTTCCGAGAATGTTATGAAGATAACGTTCCACTTTCGTGACCTTGTTAGGGTCATTCGAATCGATCACCGCACGATATAACGCCTGGCCGCGAAGACCCGTGAACACAAATGATCCTGCCCAGTCTCCATGCTTGATAAAGATCCCGCCGACCGGCGCCCATGTTGTTGTGTCGCCGCTATAATATACAGGCGACTTCAAACCTTCCTGCATTTGCTTTCCTCGAATGAGGGGCCATCCATAGTTTCCATTCTTTTCGATCACATTGATCTCATCCATGCAACATCCTTGTTCCAGGGAAGGACCATGTTCAGTTTCCCACAACGCATTTGTCGTCGGATGAAAGGCGATGCCCTGCGGATTCCTGTGACCATAAGAGTAAACAAACGATCCTGCTATCGGGTTGTCCGACGGCACTTCGCCATCCGGACCGATGCGAAGAATTTTTCCATTCAGCGATTCCGTTTGCTGTGCGAGTTCCGGGCTGTAATGATCCCCCGACGTAGCATACAACATTCCATCCGGACCAAACTCAAGGGCCCCGATGTTGTGGAGGTAATTTCCATCCACACCGTCGAGGATAACTTTATCCCATTTGGGAGCTTTCGTGCTGGGATCTTCTTTGTAGCGAACAATCCTGTTGACCAACTTCAAAGGTGATTTACTTAGGGCGTAGGTATAATTAACATATACGTATCCATTGCTTGCAAAATCGGGATGCAGTGTAATGCCAGTAAGGCCCGACTCCTGTACCTCAACAGCTACCGAATCGAGCTTCAGCCAGTCGTGGCTCTTGCCATTATCAACTACTGTAACAATTCCTGGTCGTTGCGTCAGGAATAAACGTCCATCCGGGGCGAAGGCAAGCTCCCACGGTGTATCAAGGTTGCCGGCAACGGTCTCTCCCTTAAATGAAAAATTATGATCGTCGTCTTTGAAGTCCAGCCAGTCTTCGCAGCTACTCACAACAATTGCGATAGCCGCTACAACAAAGAGGTTGCGCAGAGGTTGTTTAATCTTTTTCATAGCATGGTTAGTTTTGGTTTTTGTAGAATGCTAGTGAAAGCAGTGCCGGGATCTTAATGAAGGATATTACATTAGCACGCGTTAATAACCCCCATATCAACTGTCGACCTCTTGATTAGTTTCTGAATTCAATTAATTACCACAAGTAATAAAGTATGCGATGACGAGCTATGTCTACACTTGTACCGCGTGTTGTATTCATTTTGCCATTTACCTAACTTAAGGTATCCATGATCCTTCGAGACATTTCGCCTTCGCCGCACCTCAGCGCATTCGTGCAATGTTTCCGTATCGTGGAGTTCGATTTCTCGTCTTTCAGGAGTACTCCCGTAAAATTCTATCCCCCCAAACCTGAGACCGTTCTTCACTTCTGGCTCGAAGGTGAATGTGGGATCGAGTACGTCGATCAGCCGGCTGTTTCGTATCGGAACGCCGTGCTCGTGTGCCAACAAACAAAAGCATTTCGTCGAAGCACCCCCCCGAAGATCAGGAACTTCCAGGTCGTCTTTACCGCAACTGCACTTCACCAACTGTTTGGGTGGCACCCCGCCGAACTGGTCAACCAACACATTGGCGGCGATGCAATATTCGGATCGCAACTCGCCTTCGTTGAAGAAAAATTACTGGAAGCCCGGTCACACCGCGATATGATCGCCGTTGCGGAAGAGTTCGTCACTCAACTCATCAGTAAAAGAAAGAAGGATCCGGCCCACATAGACTCTATTATTATAGAGATGCGTTCAGGGACCCAGGACGTCGATTACCTCGCCCGCAAGTTTGGCCGAAGCCTGAAGCAGTTCCGGAGAACATTCTGTGCTGCCACCGGTGTCAATCCCAAGACCTATCAGCGCGTCGTTCGCTTCAACAGAGCCTACAACCTCAGGAATCGCTTCTCGCAACTCGACTGGTTGACGGTGGCGCTTCATTGCGGCTACTACGACTACATGCACCTTTCGAAAGACTTCCAGGAGTTTACCGGCATGACACCAGCGCAGTTCGACGCGATCGAAAAAACCTCTCCCGAAGCTGCAAGCGGACTTTCAGCTCAATTGTATAAAAGCCGTTGGGGCGGGAATGTCCCTTTTTTACTACCACAACGTTAACGCAGTTCAATAGATTTCTTCCATGCTCAACCGGAGGAAGTTCATCAAATCAGGATCTATGGCCGTCGGCGGCCTGCTGGTTTCTTTTTGTATCCCGAAAAAGTGCGAAGCTTCGAACGATTTCAAGCCGAATGCATTCCTCCACATTACCAGCGACAACCGCATAAGCGTTATCCTGTCGAAAGTGGAGATGGGCCAGGGCATCTGGACCACTTTGTCAATGTTGATTGCCGAAGAACTCGACGTCGAACTTGAAAAGATCGAAGCCAGGCACGCGCCGGTTTCAAAAGATTATTACACCACCATTATGCCGCAGCAGGGAACGTTCGGTTCATGCTCGACATGGACTGAATTCGACCGGTACCGGATGGCCGGTGCAACAGCAAGGGTAATGTTAATGATGGCTGCATCGAAAAAGACCGGTGTTAACATCGATCGGTGTAAAACTTCTGATGGCTTCGTGATTGTTGACGGCAAGCGATTCAGCTACGGCGAACTCTGTGAAGATGCTGCCGCGATGAAACCAGGAGACGTAAAGTTAAAGGATGCTGACTCGTGGCGTCTCATCGGCCGGTCACAAAAAAGTCTCGACGGTCGCAGCAAGATAAACGGCACGGCCCGTTATGGAATAGATTTTTCAGCGCCGGGTTTGCTGACAGCTTTACTTGTACGACCACCCGTTTTCAAGGGCAAGGTAAAGAGCTTCGATCAAACGGAAACCATGAAAGTGAAAGGCGTAGAACAAGTCGTTCAGACTTCGAAAGGCGTTGCAGTTATTGCCACAAACTTCTGGTCTGCAAAGAAAGCCCGCGACTTATTAAAGATTGAGTGGGATATTGACGAGGATTCGAGGGTTGATTCCGAAAAGCAGTTTCTATCGTACCGCGAGTTGGCACGGAACCCGGGTGTTGTCGTCGATAAAAAAGGTGAAGTCGACAATGCCCCCGATCAATCAGACCGAGTGATCGACCTTGAATACTGGGTTCCGTACCTCGCACATTTTACCATGGAGCCTCTGAATGCCAGTGTAAGAATCACGGGTGATCGATGCGAGATATGGGCGGGTACGCAACTTCAAACCGTGGACCAGAAGGCAACGGCAGCGTTACTGAACATCAGCGAGGAAAATGTTACGATCGAGACTCCACTCCTCGGAGGAGGTTTCGGGAGAAGAGGATCCCTCGAGTCCGACTTCGTGCTCGACGCCGTGGAGATTGCCAAAGTTTCCGGCAAGTTCATTAAGTTGATATGGACGCGGGAAGACGACACAACCTGTGGATACTATCGGCCCGCTTATCTTCATCGTGTACAGGTCGGACTGAAGAACAACGAGGTCGTTTCGTGGCGACATCGTACGGTTGGACAAAGCGTGTTCGCAGCGATGCTGCCCGCCGGCAAAATCGACGACGACACCACGCTCGCTATTAAAGGTTCGCCATACCTGCAGAACTTTCCGAATTACTCCGTCGAAGTTCACCAGACGAACATCAATGTTCCTGTGTTGCCGTGGCGTTCAGTGGGACATTCACACACTTGTTTTGTAATGGAGTCGGTCATCGATGAGCTTGCGCACCTCAAGAAGAAAGACCCAATTGATTTCAGAAAGGAACTCCTGAAAAATGATGCCCGATACCTGGGTGTTCTGAATAAAGTTGAAGAGATGTCCGGGTGGCGTTCGCCATCACCGAAAGGTGTTTACCGCGGCGTGGCTGTTGCAGACCGCGGTGAAACCTATACGGCCTATGTTATTGAGGCGTCGGTAGACAATGGCCGGATCAAGGTGCATCGTGTGTGTTGTGCGTTCGATTGCGGATTGATCGTGAATCCCGATGGAGTGTTGGCGCAAGTCGAAGGAAGTATAGTGTTTGCTTTGTCTGCTGCATTGTACGGCGAGATCACACTTAAGAATGGCATCGTCCAGGAAGATAACGTGAATGATTACCGGCTGTTACGGATAAACGAAACCCCTAAGATCGAGATCCACCTGATGAAGAGCAGCGTGACCAGTCCGAAAGGAGTTGGGGAGCCCGGCGTGCCCGCTGTATTCCCTGCACTCGCCAACGCACTTTTTGCAGCTACAGGAAAAAGGATCAGGCAACTTCCGCTTCACGGGAGAGTTTAACTTTTTATATTTATGAATGCCTCGATTCATAATAGTTGTTTTTGCACTGGTTGCCTTCGCTTGTAATCAAACCAAAAAGGCCGACGCGCCCCTTACTGAATTTTCGAACTACTACAACTATCTTCCTCCGGAGGCTTTTTATTCCCAGAACGTCGGCGATACATTCAAAATTTTCAAGGCCACCCCACAGGGTTACAACCCCGACTCCGCCAGGACTTACCCGCTCATCGTTCTTCTTGATGCCAACGCATTCTTCGAATCGACCGTTACCGAGATGAAGTTCAATTCTTACATCGGCTTGATACCGAAGTCGATCGTGATCGGGATTGGTTATAAAAATTTCACAATGATGGATTCGCTAAGATCGAGAGACTATACCTACCCGGTGGCAATCCCCGAGTACGAAATGGCATTGAGTGGTGGTGCAGATAAGATGAAGGCATTTATCGATCAGGAACTACTCCCGAAACTCTCTGCAGAGTTTAAGATCGACAAAGAAAATGTAGTATTATGCGGGCATTCGCTTGGCGGATATTTCGCTCTCTATTACGGACTAACATCCATCGCAAATAATTCTTATCCTGTAAAGAACATTGTCGCGGTAAGTCCAAGCCTTCATTACAACAACAATTACCTTCCGGGGTTTGAAAAGACAATCGCGCCCAGCACCAACGTTCCCCTTAAGATCTACTTGAGTGCAGGCAGCGAAGATGAAACCGGCGAACTTCTAAGATCATTCACATCTCAAATAACACCCCGCGGTGTAAAGATCACTTCAGTGGAGTATTCCAACTTCGGCCACATCGACGCCGCTCTCCCTGGCTTCATCAAAGGCCTCACTTTTATATTTACCGAATGATAACTTCTACAGTTCAACTTCTACAGTTCAACTTCTACAGTTCAACTTCTGCGGTTCGATATTCGTCATTCATCATTCGATATTCTTTAGGGGTCCTGAACGGGTTCGAACCGTTGTAATAGCCCTTGCAAAGCTACGCCTAGCCACTCAGCCACAGGACTTTCGGCAGACTTCAACCCTCATGAAGAATCCTGACCAAAAAACGAAGCCAGATGCCTGACGAACCTCTCAGGTTCTTCAACCATTGGCAAATGTCCGCACTTCTCGATAAAACGGATCTCGGAATTTTGAAGGAAGTCGAGAAAATGAAACGTCACCGCCGGTGGCGTGATGCGGTCTTCAAGACCCCACAACAACATTACCCTGTGATCAAGCTTATTTAGTTTCGATTCCACCGGCTCTTCGGCAGATGAACGAAGTAAGTTCTCTATGTTAGCCCGCGCGGACGTGTCGTTGATAGTTCGCGAGATGTCTGTAACCAACGCATCTCCCGCGAGGTAAGAATTGTAAAATGCAGATCGAACGGTATCACCAACCAGCTCGTTGTGTTCGGCACCCGCCGAGATGATCGATCCAAGCTCTTTGTCCTGGAACAAACCGGATCCCGACAATACGATCTTGTTTACTTTGATCGGATGTTCTGCAGCATATACCAACGCGACCTGCCCGCCGATGCCATGCCCAACAATGTAAACGTCGTCGAGACGGTGCCATTCAATAAACTCATGCAGGTATGTCGACAACTGCCTGATGCTGACATTTTCTGCGGGCAGTTCGAAGAGAGGCAGGCGAGGGACGATCACCCTGAAATTCTTCTTCAGATTTTCGATGGTCCTCTTCCACATGCTCACTTTTCCAAACAGTCCATGCAACAAGATCACCACCGGCCCATCGCCCGTGTCGATATATGCCTGGTTGTAAGTCGGCTGGTTCCGTATTGCGTCCATGCCCAAACGTAATATTTGAAAATGAAATATCCTATAAAGTCTATAGAATTAATAGAGTGATAATTTAATTAACAATTTTATCGATTTTGGGATCATGAAGCAGGAATTAGCCCACATCGCCCTCGTTGTGCGTGACTACGACGAAGCCATCGAATTTTATACAACCAAACTCAATTTCACCCTGGTCGAGGACACGGTTTTGAGTGAGACGAAACGCTGGGTGTTGATCGCGCCGCCAGGTTCAACGGGTGCACAGATCCTGCTGGCGCGCGGGGTTGGAGAGGAGCAGGAGTCGAGGATCGGCAACCAAACAGGCGGGCGCGTGTTTCTCTTCCTGTTTACAGATAGCTTTCAGCGAGACTACGACAATCTCATTCGAAACAACGTGAAGATTGTGAGAACACCGAAGACGGAAGAGTACGGAACGGTGGCGGTGTTCGCGGATCTGTATGGCAATTTGTGGGACCTGATCGAGCCAAAGATAAAAGGGTAAGGATCCGAAAACGGACGGTCTGATTCCACCCGTGAACGACTACTTTCCTATTTGTAGTAAAATTAAGCTTCTTTCCCATTGGCCTGATAGTTGGGTACCTGGCCTAAACTCCCGGTATGTTCAAACTCACCCTTACCATCTTCTTTGCCCTGTTCTTGTTCCAAGCCGAAGCCCAACTGCCGTCAATATCCGATTGGTTCTTATCGTCGGGTGATTGGGACAAGGATCCTCAACTTTACGTGCGTGAGTTTGGAACTGGTCGTGATACGGTGATCATATTACATGGAGGGTGGGGAGCTGAACATGGCGAACTGCTAACTGCATGTGCGGGGCTCACGAAGGAATTTCATTTTGTGACGTACGATCAGCGAGGATCTTTGCGCTCGCCCTTTCCGGATGGAGCGATCTCATACGATGCGCACATCGAGGATGTGGAACGTCTGCGCAAGGCCCTTCGGTTGAACAAGATCAAACTCGTTGGACATTCAATGGGTGGTCTGCTGGCCGCCGCGTATGCATCAAGATATCCACAACACATTAGATCACTGGTGTTGCTCGCGCCGGCCGACCTGAAGAATCCGTTGCCTGCAGAGGAGCTCGCTTTGAAACAGGAGCAATCGAAAAAGCTGGATGAGTTTTTTAACAGGCCGGAAGTACAACGCGAGCTCGAAAGGTATAAACTTCAACGACCGAATGAAGAACTGTCATCGATCGAACGGACAAGTAAATTCAGGATCAATGTCTTTGGAAGACGAATGTTGTACGACGTATCGAACTGGTCGAAGATCATGGGAGGCGGAGCATTGTATAAAGGAAATGTTTATGAGTTGACGGAAAAGACATATCCAAAAGAAGGATGGGACTATGTGGCAGTTCTCGAAAAGCAATCATTCCCGGTAAGCATCATTACGGGTGACCATGACTTTATCGACTTCGGAAATAGCGTGGCAAAGAAATGGGTAGCTGGCAGGAAGCAGTTCACGTTCACACCGATAAAGAATGCAGGCCACCTGCTTTGGGTCGATCAACCCGACGCGTTAACAAAAGAGCTGCGAACACAGTTGAACAGGAAGTAACTCATTCAGACTTCAGGCTCTTCACGGGATTCTCCAGTGCTGCACGGATCGACTGAAAGCTGACCGTCATAAGTGTTACTGCGATCAGTCCAAGTCCGGTAAACACAAACACCTGCCACGAAAGGTCTGTCTTGTATGTGTATTGCTGAAGCCAGTTGTTCGTGAGCATATAGGCAATAGGGGCAGCGATAGCAATCGAGATCACTGTTAAGATCACGAAGTCTTTCGAGAGCATTCGCCATACACTGAACACCGATGCACCGAGTACTTTGCGTATGCCGATCTCTTTGGTGCGTTTGCTTGCAATGAAGGCAGCCAGTCCAAACAATCCCAGGCAGCTTATCACTACCGCAAGAATTGCAAAAATCCCCACGAGATTTCCAAACCGGGCTTCATCTGCGAATTTGCCGGCAACCTCTTCGTCGCCAAAATAGTATTCGAAAGGGACGTCCTTATTTACGTTCTTGAACACTCTTTCGATATCTACAAGTGACTCATTTAAACTAAGCGATGGATTAAGCTTAAGTGTTACGTATCGTGCAAAATTGAATCCGTCGATCACATAGTAAGTTTGCTGATTCGGAAGGTACGGCGACTGGGAGATCATATCTTCTACAACGCCGATCACGGTGTAATCCTGGCCGTAACGTTTCACAATTTCACCAACGGGATTTTTCAACCCCATATAGGTTACCGCTGCTTCGTTGAGTATCATCGACAACGAGTCGCTAGCGTATTCCCGTGAGAAATCCCGACCTTCTTTGATCTTCCAGCCGACGGTTTTTCCAAAGTCGAAATCTATCGCGCCTCTATATATATTGTCCTGCATGTCGGGATCCTTTCCTTTCCACTGAAATCCGCCATCTGAATAATACATTTCCGTTACCACGCATTCGGAGCGCGAAACGTCGGTTGCAAGTCCCTGGGCCAGCAACTCATTCTTGAACGCATTGTAATTTTTCTTTGCGTCGATTGTTTTCATGGGCACGAACAACAATCCATTCTTATGATAACCCAGTGGACGGTTACGGGCGAACTGTACTTGCTGGTAGACCACGATCGTGCCGATCACCAGTGTAACGGATGCCGTGAACTGCAATACTACCAGTATTTTTCTCGGCAGCGCGGCAACCGATCCGGTCTTAAACGTGCCCTTCAATACTTTGGCAGGGGAGAAGGAGGAAAGATAAAAAGATGGATAACTGCCCGCGACCAGCGCCGTAACCAATGCAACCCCGAGACATCCGAGCCACATCCATGAATTGGTCCACTGGATTTCGATACTCTTGTCGGAAAGGAGATTGAACAGCGGAAGCGATAGCCATGTCAGGAGCAGGCCCACAACAAATGCGAGCGAGACCATCAGGAACGACTCGGTGAAGAACTGCGCGATCAACTGGCTTCGCAGAGACCCGACAACTTTTCTCACGCCGACTTCCCTTGCCCGGTTCTCTGCGCGTGCCGTGCAAAGGTTGGTAAAGTTGATACACGCCAGTGCAAGTACAATGAGCCCGATGGTTCCAAACAGGATCACATATTCAATACGTCCGCCGATGCTCACGCCCCCCTGGAAGTTATCATACAGCCTCCATTTCGATAACGGAAAGAGGAAGAGTTCGGGTTTAAATTTAGCCAGGCTGGGATCTACCTTCTTCAGCTTTGCGTCCTTTATTGCCTGCGATGCCGTGGCCATGTCGACGCCATCTTCCAGCTCGACCAGCACTTCGAGCCAGTTGTTTATCCAGCCAAAGTTCCTGCCGCCTGCCCTCACGAGGAGGTCGAGCGGAGCTGCGAACTTCAGTCTCTTGAAAGACGAGTTCAACGGAAAGTCTTTATAAACTCCGGCCACGGTAACATCAAACTGGTTGTCGATCTTGATCATCTCACCTACAGCTGTCTGATCTCCAAACAGTGCTTTTGCGGCCGACTCCGACAGGAGAATGGCGTTAAGATCCGTGAGACCATCACGCACGCCGCTGATCATTTCGAACGAAAGCAATTCCGGGCCGTCGGGTTCCATGAAACTCCCGGTTTGGGTGATGGCCTTTTCTCCGTAAGTAAGAATGGGCGATTGTGTAAACGATTTCATCACCACGTGCTTGAAGTTGTTCCCATACGATGCACGCAGCTCCCCACCGAGTTGGAACGATTCACTCGAGCTTGTCTCGATCATCTCGCCATACGTCATGTTTTGAAGTACGGCGGCAATGCGGTCGTTATTCTTATGATAACTGTCGTACGAAAGCTCGTCCCACACCCAAAGGCCAATGAGCATGGCCACGGCAAGTCCGATGGCGAGACCACTGATATTAATAAAGGAGTAACCACCGTTGCGGAGAAGGCTTCTCCATCCAACCTTCACGTAATTTTTATACATGCCGTAAGAGTTTAATGAGTTGATACCCTCGGCCGGCCGTATGATCTTTTTTCGGAAGAGCAATAGCACATCAAGGGCAAACCGGAAGTCGGCGGTTCGCTTGCCATGCTTTTGTAAACAATAGTTATACTCTTCGATCAGGTCCCCTTCGATGTGTTGGACCAGCTTTGGATGACAGTACCAACGGAAGAAACGGTGGAATAGACGAGGGGGTTGCTGTTCCATGAAAGTATTTTCCTAAATGTAGGAAAATGTCGTCTAAAAATAAAAGACCAGGGTAGTAGCCCTGGCCTTTTGTCCGAACACGAACTTTCTATTAGTTGTTTGGCTTGTTCGGTTTTTTCGTTGCCTTACCGCTTTTGTCGAAGTAGTAAGTCTTCTGGTTTGTGCCGTCCATTGTTTGAACTGCGTAGGTATCACCTGCCTGGTTCTTGTAGATTGTTCCGCTTTCCCAGCCTTTGTACTGGCTGCCACCGAGTGTTGTACGAAGCTCTGCGGGGATCTGGTCCTGCTGAACTGCTGTCCAACCCTTCATGTCATCACGGTTCCTCAGTTGCTCCGACTGCTGTGACTGCTGGGGTTGCGACTGTGATTGGCTCCGTCTTGTGGTATCCTGTTGGGCAAAAGATGCGGCGGAAAACAATGCTACGCCGGCTGTAACTAAGATTAACTTTTTCATAATGGTAATAGTTTATGTCTGTCGTGATACTTAAAAACAATGCCAACTACATGTTTGTGGGAATCGGGAATGCTATGCAGATGATTTAACTGCCATTAATTTTATTAAGATGGTTATATGTGGAAATGTGGTCGACACATGGGGACAAAACGTTGATTTATCGGGCAGCTGTGATTCGACTACGACCTCCACCGGGGTTTCCGCCGGAACCGTGCAAGGGTTGTTGTATGTCTACGTCGTGTTAAGATGACTGGTAATTCGGTGCTGCCAGGTGCGCAGCAACTTACTTCGATTTCTTCTTCGAAGAGGATTGCTTCGGTGTTTTCGCCGTAGCCGGGGCATCCTTCTTCATCATCTCAGTGGCCATCCTGTAGTGATGTTTTAGCGTCGGCAACTTTTGCCCTGCCCATTTTTTGAGGTCCGGATCTTTGCTGTTCGCCGCTTCGTTGCCAAATAATTTTACAGCGCGCTCGTGATCATCGACCATTAATTTCGAGTATCGCTCGTTGAATTCGTCGGTGCCGAGGTCATGAAGCTCTTTGTAAGTTTCCGCACATGTCATACACTCTGCCGGCAGGGTAATATTTTTCGAAGCAGCCAACTTCTTTAACTCTTCGTTGGCGGCTGCGTGGTCTTTCAGCATCAGTTCAGCAAAATGTTTTATGGATTCATCTTTTGTCTTGTGAACTGCCAGCTCCGCGAGGTGTACCTCGGTTAATCCCATGTCGGCAGCCTTTGTGGCAAACGAAGGTTTCACTACTCCGACCGAATCACCGACATCTTTCAGGGCCGGGTGTTCCTGCCCTTTAGATTCGCCTGTGGTCCTTTCTGCCCGTTGTGCCGCCTCTTCATTCGTATCACCATTCTTTCGCTGCAGGTCGCCTGGCTCGTTCGAAGCCTCTGCAGCATTCGAGTCAAATTGATTGTCACTGCGTTTTGTATTGCATGCGAGCAAACATGTCACGATCACAACGGAAAAGAGTATCGTTTTCATAAGCCTGATATTTGATGAAGCATTGTCAAGGATCGGACCAAACTACCGACCATAGGTGTGAACAAGATCACGCAGCCTGCCGACGACCTTACCTGTTGGAACATCTTTCAACCTCCACCTCCAGTTATCGTCCGATTCAGTTGAGGGAGTGTTAGTTCTCGATCGATGATCGAGACCCAATATATCTTGCATTGAAACGATTGCTGTTTGGGAATGCGATGCAAAAGCTACCCGGGTTAACAGTTCGGCAATATTTCGTTTCGATACACTCGTGTTAAAGTACCGCTCAAGGTTTTTGATCTCCATGGGGCCGACATCGCCTTCAAACCAGCCTCGGGTGGTGTTGTTGTCGTGGGTACCGGGATACGCGATTGACCGCTCGTTGTGGTTGTGTGGAAGATGTGGTGAGGATGGGAAGTCTCCGCCAAAACCGAATTGAATGACTTTCATGCCCGGCAGTCCCAGCTCGTCGCGCAGCTCGTAAACGTCGGCGTCCACATCACCAAGATCTTCGGCAACCAGGCGCAAGTCACCTAACTCATCCTTGAGCATCTCGAAGAATTCGATTCCCGGCCCTTTCACCCATTCACCATTAACACCATTTTTCGAACCGGGCGGGATAGACCAGTACGCACTGAATGCTCGAAAATGATCGAGCCTGACAAAATCATAAAGCTCAAGGTTCTTTCGGAGCCGTTGGATCCACCACGTGTACACAAGCTCTTTCCCGGTTTTCCAGTTGAACACAGGCATTCCCCAGAACTGTCCCTCGTCGTTAAAATAATCTGGCGGCACACCTGCCATCTCTGTAGAGAAAACATTCTTGTACTGTGATGCATCCGCGGAATTCGACCCGACATAGAACGGAACATCGCCCATCAGTAAAATATCACGGTCGTTGCAGTACTTTCGGAGCGCTTTCATTTGTCGGAAGAACATGAATTGGGTCCATCGGGTAAACTCAGCATCGTTTCCTGTAAACTCAACGAAGCCATCAAGCCATGCCTTTTCTTCGTTTATAAAAAGCTGGAACTCGTTTTCAAGATGCGGGGGCTTTCGGGCGTTGAATGTCCCGAACGCTTTTCTGAGCAACTGACCTTTTTTCTTTTCAGCAGCATCATAATCAATTACGTTCTTCTTCCATGGCTTACCCGAATAGACGTCTTCTTCCGTCAACAGTCCGTCATAAATCAGATCCTCCATGCTGATCAACATCGTATTGCCCGCAATAGATGATATCGGACTGTATGGGGAAAAGAACCGCGACTCGTCCACTGCGTTCACTGGCAGCATCTGCCATATACGCTGCCGGCTTTCGAAGAGAAAGTCAGCGAACTGGCGCGCCGAGTAGCCAACGTCGCCAATGGGAAAATGCGACGGGAGAGAAGCCACGGGCATAAGTATCCCACCACGTCGCGCACGTTGCGGCTCCTCCAGGAAGACAAGAGCAACGGGAGAGTCCTTAAAAAGATCGGTCGCTTTTAACTCACCCGCGTGTTGAAATTTGTTTTCGTGGATCAGATCCTGTGCTTCGATCGGACATTCGCCAGGCAAAAGTATTACGGTACCATCCCATTCGACATCCTCCAGTTGTGCCGTATGGAGCAACGCAGCAACGATCATCCACGAACCCTGGTATTCGCGACCGAACGCAATGATATTTGATCGAAGATTGCCCGACACTTTCAGTGGCTGATATCGCCCGAGTGAAAAGACCTTTTCGTTCTCACTTCGGACACGCAGCAACTTCTTGATGAGTTGAGTCTTGACATTGTCGGACGTCGCAAGCCGATCATAATCGACCGGCCTGCGATTGTCCGGGTCAACGAAACTGAAATCCCACGTAATACTGCCCTGGTAAATGTCGGGAATGCCGGGGCACGTGATCTTCAGCAAAACCTGAACGAGTGAGTTTTTTATACCGTGCTCGCGCACTTTATTTAAGAATGGCAAAAAGTGATCGGTTTCACTAACCACTTTTCTTATAAAATCATTGATAGTCCCTTCGTATTTTTCATTTGGATCTTCCCACCTCGAATGCACTTTGGCTTCCCGAAGAGCTTTTGCCGCGTAAGCCAGGAATCTGTCAATGTACTCCTGCCCCCCGTCCTCGTAAGTTGCAATCAATGCCTGGTAGATAAGGTATTCATCATTTGGATCAATACCCTGCGCGCGATTCATTTCACGCCACTTTTGTACCTGCTCAGCCCAATTAAAGGGCATGTCGGTCAGTACGTGTAACCTGGCTCTTGAATCTTCACCTCGTTTGGTGTCGTGAGTGGCGGTGGTATTCATTGAATACTGCCAGTATCGAAGCCTTGCAGTCATCGTTTCATGGAATGCAGAAACAGATGATCCGAACTCATCGGGTAGATCACCTACTTCATTCAGCCCAATGAATTTGTTGAACCTGTACATCAGTGTGTCTTCAACACCCTTCGCCATCAGGGGACCGGTGAATTGCATCAGTCGCATGTAAAACTTTACTCCATTTGGCGAAGGTTTTTCCACAAGAGCAGACTCCAGTTGATCATAACCGGGATTATACTCCGGCGCTTTCGTGCGACAATCGTCGATCAATTCCGACAACGCGGTTCGATATCGCTTGTAATTATAAAAGCGATAGTTGGGGCATCGGATCATCACTTCTGCGATCGCTCCCTGCAATCCTTCATCGCTCGTTCCGAGTCCGAGATCGATAAAATACCGCGTGAGGTTACTCAGCTCACCTGTCATGTATTTGAACAGGATGAGGCGCTTGTTCTCAATAATGATATCGTCAAAATTCTTATCCGACGGTGCTATCGACTGATAGATCTTATCAAACACGGGTCTTGCGCCGCGCGACGTGAGCAGGTCGTTCAGCGCCGCCACGAATTCGTAGCCGGTAGTACCCTGTATCGGCCACCACTTTTCAAGTTCTTCTCCTGGCTCGAGGATCTTTTCGATCACTATGTAGACCTCCGGCCCAACGACGTCTCTAAGTCTTCGGAGGTACTCTTCCGGGTCATATAGCCCGTCGATATGATCGACCCGGAGTCCTTTGAAAGTTCCGTTCCGGACCAACCTGAAGATCAGTTGATGGTAATCATCGAACACCTTACGGGAATGCATATTCAGGCATATCAATCCAGCAATAAGGAAGAACCTTCGGTAAATGAGATCCGAATTTTCTGTTATGGGAGACGTGAAGAAGTCGCTCGACAATTGTGAATCGAAATATTCTGCATACTCCGATGAACCCTTTTTCTCCAAAACATCTTTCAACCACACGTTGTCATCGTGAAACGCCATATGGTTTGGAACAATATCCTGGATCCACCCGATCCCTTGCGCCTCAAGCTTTTGCGCGATACGAACCAGGTCTTCCTCGGTTCCTATTTCAGGATTGATCGTCAGGGGATCAACAATATCATATCCGTGAAGGCTGCCCGGCGTTGCTTTGAAGATGGGCGATGCATAAATGGTTCTTACCCCCAGGTCGACAACGAATGGGATCAATTCCTCCAGCCTTGCGAAGGTGAAATCTTTGTTGAACTGCAGACGTATCGTCGAGACCGGGTTATACATTTCCTTGATTTTTGAGAACGACGATCGACCGTGCCTCAACTTTGACCTTTTCGGCGGCGCCATAGCATGCGTTGCCTGTAAATGACTCGCCGGCGGTGTTTATCTCGCAGATCCACTTTGTATTTGTTGCGCCAGGCAGCAATTGAAA
>DASRSO010000128.1:0-25901 GCA_035656375.1 Cyclobacteriaceae bacterium
CCGATCAACTGGGCACCGTAAGACAGGACGTTTACAGGATCTTTAAAAAGAAGGATCTGGACACGGGGCTTCTGACCAAGATTTCAGAGGTGCTGGAGCATAACTTTTTTCATTACTACAAGACGCCGGACGAGTTGTCGGATGTGCCATTGGACCGTGAGTTGACGGAGGTGCGCGCGCAGCTTGACCTTGCGAAGAAAGAGATCGACTATTTGAAAAAGATCATCCTGCTGATGGAGGAGAAAGCAAGATTGCTGCAGGCAGTGGAGGTGCGATAAACAGCATGACGGGAAGCAGGAAGATTGCGTCGCCGTAGATGCGATAGCGATCGTTTTCACTGAAATATTTTATCTCGAAGACGAGAATGAGTATTACTTCCATTACAAAGAGGAGTATGAGTTCGGCGGTTATGTTGTTGACTGCACTGTATGCTATCAATACGATGCAGGCAACGTAAGCTGTGCGTATGAGCAGGTTCATTGCGTGTTCGCCCAAAATTGTTGCTAATGATTTTTGCTGATTGAGTTTGTCTTCCTGGATGCTGAAGCGAGCGAAGATCAACATGTTGGTGAGAACGATCGACATGAAGATGCCGATGAGCAACGCTTGCATTGCAGATATCTCGTGATCGTTAACGGACCACGCTGGTAGCATTACTCCTCCTGTATACAGTAATGAACCTGTTAGTTCTTTGAAGTATTTGAGCCACCGGTTAACGAGGAGGTAGATGATTACGAATGATCCGAAGATTATGCCAGCGGTGATGAGTTGTACACGGATCATGAATAGCAGTACCAGGGCGATTCCGCCGGCAATGAGAAATACCAGCAGGAGTGTGAGGAAATGTTTTTGGTGGAAGCGGTGGCGTTCGGAGATGGCGGCTTCTTTCATTGACCAGGCGTCGAGGAGGTGGTCGGCGGTGTAGATGAGCCATACAACGATCCCGAGCAGCACGAATCCCTGGGGGAGGACATGGACGTGGAGTATCCTGCCGAAAAATGCGGCGGAGACAACGGCGCCGAGGGCTACGTCGATGCTGAGGAGGTTTATATAGTGGTACAGGCGCAAGGTTATGCGGCGTGGTCGCCGCCGGTTGAGTCGTTTTGAGGGTTGTTGTTGTTGTTGTCGTCTCCTCGTTCACGACGTTCTCGTTCTTCTTTTTCGAGGCGCTCGCGTTCAAGACGCCTGCGTTCTTCGCTGCGACGAATTGTCTCTGCGCGTCGCGCCTTGAACTCGGGCGTTGCCGGTTCAAGATTTTGAATAATTACATCCCAGCGGGGCTCACCATCGGGAGTGTAGTATTTGTCATAAAATTCAGGGTCTTCAGCCCTCAGCGCACCAAAGCAGTCCGATCTCATATTCGTTTGATAGTTTTACACCTGTGAAACAATATTTACCGTTGTCATCTATAAACAAAAACATCGAAAAGCATCGTGATCGCTGGCTAAAACCAATGCAATAAGCATATGCATACTTTAATGGCATTCGGGGAACATTGTATGTCGGGCTTCTCCAGTTTTCAAAAGCATAAGTAATCTCTTCAATTGTTACGTCTCCCATTCTTTTCAACTCCAGTCTGTTAAGCCGCGAAAAATCATACTGCGGTTCGAACAAGTGTTCCATAACTTCCGTGATTAGTACGCAATCTTAACGACTCCGCACCGTCACAAAAATCAAAACTCTTCATCCGCCAAATCATTGTCAGGTTTTCCGACAGTAAACCTGCACCTGATTTCAAAATATCACGATTTTATTCGTGGTTATGTAGATCCTCAACACCTGCTCGGCCCCATTCTCCATCGTCAGCCGAACCTTGATCTTTGAGAATATCCTCCGCTCATAGAAGACATCAAGACTTTGTATCGCTTTTCCCCCAAAAAAGCGACTCAACAATGCCAGATCTTCCCTCCTGATTTCCATACCCGAAGGAAACACCCCTCAATGGCATTGCAATGACGAAGTTCGGAAACATGCGAAAATCATCAGGAAAACCATACAACAAAAAAGCCCCGCCCCGATATTTCGGGACGAGGCTCTTAAACTATAAACTACTACAATCTTTAATTTCCTTTCAACGCCTCCGCACCAGCAACGATCTCCAGGATCTCCTTTGTAATCGCCGCCTGACGCGTACGGTTGTAGGTCAACTTTAAATCTTTCAATAACTCACCGGCATTCTCAGTCGCCTTATCCATCGCCGTCATCCGCGCACCGTTCTCCGCCGCATTCGAATCCAACACAGCCTTATACAACTGCATCTTCAACGACTTGGGTATCAAACCGGAAATGATCTCCTCACGGTTGGGCTGATAAATGTAATCTATATCCTGTCCCTTCTTATCATCCTTCGGTGTTACTACAGGAAGCATCTGCTCCGTTCTAAGTATCTGCGTTGCAACGTTCTTGAACTCGTTGTACACGATCTCAACCTTGTCGAACTCACCTTTCTTGTACGCATCGATCACAAAGTCGCCGATCTCTGCCACCCGCTCGAACGACAGGTTGCCGAAAATGTTCCAGAACCTGTCAACCACCTTCACATTCCTCTTCGAAAAGTACTCGTAAGCCTTCTTTCCAATTGGAAGCACAGTAACGTTACCAGCCTTCAACTGCGCCGCGTAGTTTTCCTGGAGAAGACGATTGGTGCTCTTAAAGATCGAGCTATTGAATCCCCCACAGAGTCCGCGATCGGAAGTAACGGCGATCACCAGGATCTTTTTCTCTTCGCGCACGGCGTTGTACCAATCCAAACCATCCGACGATGCCGACGAAAGGTTCTTCAACAGATAGTTAAGCTTCTGCGCGAAGGGACGCATCATCATGATCCGGTCTTGCGACTTGCGCAGCTTCGCCGCCGCCACCATTTTCATGGCTTTGGTGATCTGCTGCGTCGACATCACCGACGAGATCCTGCTCTTTACTTCTTTTAAACTGGGCATACCGTGCGTTCGCTATTCAATATTCTTCTGTTCTATATTCTTCTGTTCAGTATTCTTCTGTTCAGTATTTTGCCGCCAGGTCTTGTGTTACTTTCTTCACTGTGTTGAGATCTGCATCTTCGAATTTTCCTGCGCGGAAGTTGTCGAGGATAGACTTGTTCTGAAGTCTCAGCAAACTCAGCAACTCCTTTTCGAAGTCTTTAACTTTTGCCACAGGAACCCTATCCAACCAGCCTCTTGTAGATGCTGTAAGGATCGCAACCTGTTCTTCAACAGGTACGGGAGCATACTGGGGTTGCTTCAACACTTCCGTGTTGCGACGACCGCGTTCGATCGTAAGCTTTGTAGAAGCATCGAGGTCAGAACCGAACTTCGAGAACGCCTCGAGTTCGCGGAACTGTGCCTGGTCGAGCTTCAAGGTGCCGGCAACTTTCTTCATCGATTTGATCTGTGCCGAACCACCTACGCGCGATACCGAGATACCTACGTTGATCGCAGGACGGATACCTGAGTTGAAGAGGTTCGTTTCGAGGAAGATCTGTCCGTCGGTGATCGAGATCACGTTCGTAGGAATGTATGCGGAAACGTCGTTGGCCTGTGTTTCAATGATAGGAAGCGCTGTGAGCGATCCACCACCTTTCACGAGATGCTTGATCGACGCCGGGAGGTCGTTCATGTTCTTAGCGATCTCATCGTTGTTGATGATCTTCGCGGCACGCTCGAGGAGACGTGAGTGGAGATAGAATACGTCGCCAGGATACGCTTCGCGTCCGGGGGGACGACGGAGCAGCAGCGACACTTCGCGGTACGATACGGCCTGCTTCGAGAGGTCATCGTAGATAACCAATGCAGGACGACCGGTGTCGCGGAAGAATTCGCCGATAGCCGCGCCGGTGAATGGAGCGAAGAACTGCATAGGTGCCGGATCGGAAGCCGATGCAGATACGATAACGGTGTATGGCATGGCGCCTGCTTTCTCGAGTGTGTTAGCAACACCCGCAACAGTCGAAGCCTTCTGGCCGATCGCTACATAGATACAATAAACGGTCTGGCCTTTTTCGTAAAATTCTTTTTGGTTGATGATCGTATCGATCGCAACCGCAGTCTTTCCAGTCTGCCGGTCGCCGATGATAAGTTCGCGCTGGCCACGGCCGATAGGGATCATCGCGTCGATCGCTTTGATACCTGTCTGCAGGGGTTCGTTCACAGGCTGGCGGAAGATTACACCGGGAGCTTTGCGTTCCATCGGCATCTCGTAAAGGTCGCCGGTGATAGGACCTTTGCCGTCGATAGGATTTGCGAGGGTATCAACCACGCGGCCGAGAACTCCGTCGCCAGCTTTGATTGACGCGATAACGCCGGTACGTTTCACTGTGTCGCCTTCGCGGATCTCCTTCGATTCGCCAAGCAACACGGCACCTACGTTGTCTTCTTCCAGGTTGAGGGCCATCGCCTTGAGGCCGTTCTCGAACTGGAGCAGCTCACCAGCTTGTGCCTTTGTGAGTCCGTAGATACGGGCAACACCGTCACCGACAGTTAATACAGTACCAACTTCTTCAAGCTGGGCATCTGTTTTAGACTGGGCGAGTTGTTCCCTCAATATTGCTGATACTTCTTCTGGTCTGATCTCTGCCATAACTTAAAATTCTTTGATATAAGGATTTTCGCTAAACTTCAATTTCAATTTTTTGAGGTTGTTCCTGATCGAAGCGTCGATCTGCCTGTCTTCGACGTTGAGAATAAAACCACCTATAAGGTCTTTGTCTACCTTTTCCTGGAGCTCTACTTCTTTGCTGTTGCTGAGCTTCTTCACAATTGCTTCGAAGTCGGCGCGAGTCTTTGCATCCATCGGCACGGTAGTAGTAACGCTTGCTTTGCCGATGCCTTTATAAGTGTTGTATGCATTATGGAACTCTGCGGCGATCTCGGGCAACAGTGGTTCACGATTCTTCTTCGTGAGGATGTCGATGAAAGCCATTGTGAGTGCCGAAACCTTCGATTTAAAAACAGCAGAAAGGATAGC
Organism: Cyclobacteriaceae bacterium; assembly: GCA_035656375.1. Lineage (GTDB taxonomy): Bacteria > Bacteroidota > Bacteroidia > Cytophagales > Cyclobacteriaceae > ELB16-189. The sequence continues at coordinate 4,963 of DASRSO010000128.1, forward strand.
GTTTTTCTTATCGTGTTTGATCACGGGGCTTTTGAGCATCAGTTCGAGCTCGCGGCTTTTTTCGATGGTAGATGAAAAAAGCTTCATGTCATCATGCACCTTGTCCAGTGACTTCTGCGACACGGCCAGGTCAAGCAGCGACTTTACATACCTCGATGCAACGCGTGACGCCATTCTATTAATTCAGTTTAAGATCTTTGATATAGCCGTCGATGAGATCCTTCTGCGACTTGTCGTCGGCGAGGTTTTTCTTCATCAGTTTCTCAGCTACCTGCAATGAGAACAAAGCAACTTGCTGTTTCACGTCGCGGAGGGCTGCCTGTTTTTCGGTGTTGATGATCGCGCGTGCGTCGGCGATCATTTTGTCGGCGGCTTTCTTTGCATCGCCCTGGATCTGTTCCTGGAGGATGTTAGCTGCCTGGCGGGCGTCGCGGAGGATCTTGTCGCGTTCTTCGCGAGCCTCTTTGAGGAGCTTTTCGTTGCCGGCCTGGAGGGCTGCCATTTCTTGTTTAGCGCGCTCTGCTGCGTCGAGGGCTGTCTGGATTGATTCCTCTCTTTCTTTAAGACCGGAGAGGATCGGCTTCCATGCGAACTTCGCGAGGATGAAGAACAAACCCAGGAAGATGACAAGTTGCCAGAAGAATAAGCCCGTCGAAGGTGTTAGTAAATCCATATTGTTAGCCTGATATCAAATTCATTAAATAGAAAGAAGGAGCTTACCCGGCCCAGTGCCTAAGGCAAGCTCCATTCATTTTGCTTATGCCGTTCTGAAGGAAATAAGCAGACAGATAACGAGCGCGAAAAGCGCCGCTACTTCGACAAGAGCTGCGATCACAAGCATTGAGTTCTGAAGCTTGTTGGCTGACTCAGGCTGACGTGCCATCGCCTCCATAGCTGAACCACCGATACGGCCTACACCGATACCCGCGCCAATTGCAGCGAGACCGGCGCCGATACCTGCGCCCATGATTGCGTAACTGATGTCGAGAATTAATGAAAACAACATACTTAAACAGTTAAACGTGAAACAAAATCCAGGAAAACTCCTGGAATACTTTAAATATTAATGGTGGCCTTCGTCGTGATGCTCATGTTCAGCGATCGCTTGCCCAATGTAAAGCGAAGTGAACATCGTAAACACATACGCCTGGATACCGGCAACCAGCAACTCTATCAAGCTAATGAAGATGTTGACCAGTGATGTACCGACCCCAACAAACCAATTCTGAAATATGAATGTGAGCGACGTAAGAGCTAACAACACAATGTGACCAGCGGTGATCGCCACAAACAAACGCACGGTAAGTGCAAAAGGCTTTGTAAATACTCCGATGAGTTCAACAGGTAAAATGATTACGCGCATCCAGTGAGGAACACCGGGAGTCCAGAATATGTGACCCCAGTAGCTGCCGTTACCATTTACGTTGGTGATGATGAATGTCAGTATAGCGAGGCATGCAGTTACTGCTATGTTTCCAGTAAGGTTTGCCGCACCGGGCAACAGGCCCAGGAGGTTTCCGAAGAAAATGAAGAAGAACAGTGTCAGCAAATACGGAAGGAACTTCCAGTACTTCGGACCAATATTCGGTGCTACGATTTCATCCTTCACAAAAAGGATAACGGGCTCCATGAATGACTGTATGCCTTTTGGAGCGAGGCCTCTGCGTTTGGCATATGCCCGGCCTGCTGTTACGAACACGAACAGCATAAGTGCAGTGTTAATGAACAACATTGCTACGTTCTTGGTGATCGACAGGTCGAGTACGGGGTTTCCTTTGTAGTAAATGTGTTCGTGCTCCAGTGTATAGTCTCCGTAAGGAACGGGGTGATGATGTTCAAAGAAGTTCCCGGATGAGAAGATCTTCAGTCCGTCTTCCTTGGTGTATACAATTACCGGCAATGGCAAAACAACGCTTTCGGTAAAATGCCAAACGTGCGAATCCTTAACGTGCTCGATGATCACTTCGCTCACATTCGGGGTTTCCTCAGCCTGGTGATGGGCTGAATCCGGCTCTATCGGATCGTGGCTTTCGTGCTGGGCAAAAACTGGTGAAAAAACACCAAAAAAGACGAGCACAAAAAGGGCTAAAATTCTGCGTTTCTGCTTTGGAAAGAGGCTTTTCATGAGGGCCTTTAAGGGCTTTTTAATCCGACCGCAAAACTATGGATTAATACCTCAAAAAGAAACGTCACGAAATCTTTTTTAACAGAAGAAAGATGACTTCAACAGTAGTAAAAATGACGTAGCCGACAAGGAAAAAAACCGCATTTGAATTAGCCCCTTCGCGGTCGACGAGGATGAAGGTGATCACGAACGCACAGGATGCGAAGATCTTTAGAGTGATCGACAAAAGGTATGCCCGGGTAAGCTTTTCACCCTCGAGCTTTCGAAGCGCCAGGTAGGCGAGCCCGGTAGTTACTACGAGGAAAATAATAATGGGAATACCCCAGGAAGGCATTTGATCAGTCCTCTCTGTTTAGGGATTTGTAAAGCATATACATCGCCCCTCCAAAGGAAAGGAACACGAACGTCAATAGAAACGCCGGAAATTTCAGGCCAAGTTTCTTATCGAGAGCATAGCCGCCCCAGGCGGCCAGTCCTATCGTTAACATAAGCTGAATGCCCAGCTGAGAGTATCGCAGATACGAATTAGAGGGCTTTTGCTTCTTCGGGTCTGAGTGCCCTTGATCCACCGTCGGCTATTTTGATGTCTTTAATCGCAGCGCCCATCTTACAGCTTCCATTGAACACCGCGCCTGGCTCAACGACAAGTTTGCCTGTGAGAATGTCGCCATGGACAGCTGCTGTTGCCTTCAGTACAAGTAGTTCGCTGATTTCTATCCGTCCCTTCACTTCCCCTTCAATGTCGGCATTTTGTGCAGTGATGTTGCCATCGACCTGGCTATTGGGGCCAAGTGCCACCTTCGATTTGGATCTGATGTTTCCGATCACCTTGCCGTCGATGCGTACGTTACCAAAAGTTTCGATGTTTCCTTCGAGCGTTGTACCCTTGCCGATTGAGGTGTTAGAGTTGCTGATCTCTTCGGCGACGCGTTTCTGTTCCTTTGTTGTTAGCATGTGGTAGAAGTTTAAAAAGTTACGAATTCTTCAGGGTTAAGGGAACTACCATTGTACCACAACTCAAAATGTAAGTGTGGCCCATCAGTCATTTCTCCAGAATTGCCAACTATAGAAATGATCTCACCTGCGTTAACAAAAGTACCAACTTTCTTCAATAATTCGGCATTGTGCTTATAGATGGAGATCAGGTTGCCGGCGTGCTGGACTGCGATCACATAGCCGGATTCCTGTGTCCAGTCGCGAATTATTACGGTACCGTCGGCGATACACTTCACCGGCTCGTTCTTTTTAGCGACCACGTCGATGCCGAAGTGGCCTTTTTTCAGATCGTAATGATCGGAGATATATCCTGTGATTGGCGTAAAGAAAAATGTCTGTTGGAGGTCGCGATACTTGTTGCTGGTGAGTGTAACACTTGCCAGCTGACTCTTCTCGAATTCCTTTCTGAACACTGAATCGGACTGTGCTGCATTCATCGATCCGATAACTTTTACCGGCCGTTCAGCAGCGAGGCTGGTGGCGGGATCTACAAACTCCGAAGCCGTATCACCACTGAGTATCCTTTGGAAGTTCCGGATGAAGTCGTCCTTACGATCGACTTCTATAGCCAGCGAATCAACTTTCAGCTTCAACTCGAACAATGCCTTGTTGGCTTCGATCTGTGCGTGGCGCGGATCGTACCACTTTGCGAGGAGAGTTTGAGCCAGGAAAAGGCTCACAGCAAACAGGACCACGAACACTACTACCGAAAACACCAGCACCTTCGCATACGTGAATGCAAGCGTGGTTTTTTCAGAAAGGTTTTCCTCGTTCCGGATGACCAGCTGATACCGCGTGGTGAAGCTGTCGGAGAGGGTCTTTTTGGGTTTCAAGTGGCCTGGATTTCCTCCAAAATTAGATATTCTATCCGATTATAATATTGAATATCTGTTTTTTACGTTTGTACTGGATAAGCAAAACTTAATTACCGTTGAGCCGGTTCGGAGCCCTGTTCGTAGTGTTTTTGGTGCTGATTTCATGCGGGGTGGAACAGACCTCCCTGACCTCTAATGTCTACCACAATACAACGGCCCATTTCAACGGTTATTTCTATGCACGGGAAAAAGCCACCGAGGTAGAAAAGACCATCCTCAAGAGCCTCGACGACGACCACAATCTTATTCTCAGGCTCTACCCAAAGCTCGATACGGTCCTCGCAAAAAGCTATGCGAAAGACACGGAGGAGATCATCAAGATGGCTTCCATCTCCATTCAACGACATCCCAACAGCCGCTGGGTCTATGAAAACTATGTTCTCGTAGGCAGGGCCCGCATGTACGACTGCGAGTTTCTCGATGCGATACAAACATTCAAGTACATAAACACCAAGAGCCGCGATGCAGACCTTCGCCACCAGGCGTTGATCTATCTCGTAAGAACATTCACAGAGAATGCCGAATACGAAAAAGCTGAAGAAGCATTCCTCTTCCTCGAAAAAGAAAAACTCAATAAGGTCAACTCAAAAAACCTCTACCTGGAAAAGGCATACTACTACCAGGTACGGAGCGATTACGATAAGATGGTAAGAAATCTTACAAAGGCAGACTCACTTCTCACCAAGGCAGACCGCAAAGCACGCATCTACTTTATCATAGGGCAGGTGTACCAACAATTAGGATTCGGGGCCGAAGCATACAACTACTATCGCAAAGTGCTTTCAGCAAATCCGGAATACGAGATCGACTTCTATGCAAGATTGAACATGGCCCAGGTTGCACGTCTCGACAACCAAAGAGATGTGAAGACCATACGCAAGCAGTTCCAAAAATTACTCGACGACACGAAAAACGCAGAGTTCAAAGACAAGATCTACTTTGAGCTTGGTGAATTCGAACGAAAACAAAATCACCTGCCCGAAGCAATTGTCGACTACAAACTGGCCGCACATGCAGGAACAAACAAGCGCATCCAGGGAAGTGCATTCCTCAGGATAGGCCAACTGTACTTCGACTCACTGAAAACATACGACCAGGCAAAGTTATATTACGACAGCGCCGTACAGTCGCTGCCTAAAGAATACGAAGGCTACGAAGCAATCAAAGTGCGACAGGAAGTGCTCGGTGACTTCGCAAAATTCAATGAAACCATTCGTTGGCAGGACAGCTTGCTGCTTATGGCTTCAATGGACACTGCAACACTCAGGAAGAGCCTCGACTCAACGCTTACAAAGCGCGCTCTCGCGAAAGACGATTCGAAGAAAAAGAAAAGAAGGTTTCTCGGTGGAGGCAGTACCGGTGGCGGCGGGGGTGGTGGTTTCTTAAACGTAGCCGAGAACACAGCGACATCGAACTGGTATTTCGATAACCCTTCGGCAGTAGCAACGGGCGAAACAGAATTCCAGAGAGTTTGGGGTAACGTGCCGCTCGAAGACAACTGGCGTCGTTCGAACAAATCTGCTTCGCAAGATTCGCAGAGTGAAACTGTAGCCGAAGCTCCTGTGAATGGCGCCACGAACGATCCGAAGCAGGCGGTAGCTGCCGTCGATCCGAAGAAAGCAGAGATCAAAAGAGTAATGGATGACCTGCCGGTAACGGAAGAACAGAAGAAGACCGCACTGGGTAAGATCGAAGAAGCATACTTTGGACTGGGCGATCTGTACTTTGTAAAGCTTAATGAGAAATCGAACGCGGCGGCATCTTATCAGAAACTGATCGACCGGTTCCCCGATTCGGAACACATCCCGGAAGTACTCTATAAACTTTACCTGATCGAGAAAGAAAAGACCGACGGCAATCCCGATAAGTACTCGACTCTTCTTACAACAAACTATCCGAATTCAACATTCACGAAAGTGTTGCTGAATCCCGACTACTTACGTGAAACGACAGTAACGACTGAGAAGCAGAAGCTCATCTACAAAGATGCATACGAAGCTTACAGAACAGGCAACCTGAAAGAGGCCCAGGACAAAACGGCTACGGCGCTGGCCCTTGGTCAGACCGGCTTTACATCGCAGCTCGAGTTACTCCAGATACTGATCGTGGGTAAGACGGAAGATGTGACGAAGTACCAGTATGAGCTTGGTGAATACATCAAGAAGTATCCCGACGATCCGATGAAGGACTATGCGCAGAAGCTTCTCGATGCGTCGAAAACATTCTTGCAGAAAGTCGAGAGAACCAAAGGTATCAGGTTTGCGAACGAAGCCGAGAGTCTTCACTACTTCGTGGTTGTTTACAGGATCGAAGACAAGCTGGCTAACAAGATCACCGCGGAGATCGAACAATTTAATTCATCGAATGCGAGGGACAAGAAGCTTGAGACCAGCAACCTGGTATTTAATGAAGACTACGCTTTAACGATGGTTACGGAACTTAAAGACAAGGCCGTGGCGTTAGAATATTTCGACAAACTCAATTCCTGGCTGGCCCAGCGGCCATCGCTTGCTAGCTATAAATTCGATATTTTTGTAATTACTAAGGATAATTTCCAGATTTTTTACCGAACCAAGGCACTGGATGAATACCTCACCTTCTACGACAGAAACTACAAAGTCCAAAGCCAATAGCTTTTTGGGCCTTCAGAAAACGTGGTTTAAAAAAGCTATTAAGTACACGTGGATCATGTTTGGGGTGATCATAATCGGATTGCCGCTGTACATGTTCCTTGTGAGCATAAACTTGTTCGGCTTGTTCGGAGAGATGCCTAACGTGCACGAGATCGAAAACCCCAAGAACGACCTTTCTTCGGAGCTTATATCGGCCGACGGAGTTTCATTGGGAAGGTACTATCGATCGAACAGGAATAGAAGCCAGGTAGGCTTCGAAGAGCTTTCCAAAGACCTCGTAGAAACACTGGTTATTTCCGAAGACCACAGGTTCTACGAACACTCTGGCATCGACATCAAAGGACTCGTCAGGGCTGTATTTGGTGCCATGACCTTTAGCCACCAGGGCGGTGGCAGTACCCTCACGCAACAGCTTGCGAAAGCACTGTTTACCCAAAACCAGGACAACTCACTCGACGGACATCTTGCCGGCCTCGGAAAGTGGCCCAAGCGCATCATTCAAAAGAATAAAGAGTGGATCATTTCTGTGTATCTCGAAAGGAACTTCACGAAAGAAGAGATCCTGACGATGTACCTGAACACGGCAGAATATGTGAACCAGTCGTTTGGTATTAAGGTCGCGGCAGAGAACCACTTCCAGAAACAACCAGATAGTCTCAACCTCCAGGAATCGGCATTGCTCGTTGGCATGTTGCAGAACCCTGCGTTGTACAATCCTGCAAAAAGGCCGGAGCTCGCATTAAGCAAACGCAACGACGTGCTCTGGAAAGTTTACCAGCATGGCTACAAGATAAAGACACGCGAACAGTATGATTCTATATCGGCGCTGCCGCTTGGTCTGAACTTCAAAGTTCAGAACGAGAACGAAGGTATGGCAACATACTTCCGCACGATCATGCAGAACCACCTGCTCGCATATTGCAAAGCGAGAAATATTGATCTGTACAATTCAGGTTTAAGGATCTACACCACCATCGATAGCCGTTTGCAGAAGTATGCAGAAGAATCGCTGACCGAGCACATGGCAACGCTGCAGAAAGGATTTACCGAACAGTGGAAGCTTCGTAAGATGGATCCATGGCTCGATGAGAACGGCAATCAATTCAAGGATTTCATCGCAAAAAGGATAAAGACCACCCCTCAATACAAGGCATACGTGAAAAAGTGGGGCGAAGGAGATGACTCGGTGAACCTGATGCTGAAGCTGAAGAAACCGATGAAGGTATTCTCCTGGAAGGGCGAGCGCGATACAACATTTAACGTTTACGATTCACTCAATTACTACAAGCGATTCCTGCAGGCAGGTATGATGGCCATGGACCCAACTACCGGCTCTATCAAGGCATGGGTTGGCGGTATCAATCACAAGTTCTTCAAGTTCGATCACGTAAAGCAACAGACACGCCAGGCGGGATCTACATTCAAGCCATTCGTTTATGGCCTTGCTATGGACGAGGGCTATTCTCCATGTTATGAGTTGTACGACATCTCCCCTGCTATCCCGGTTCCGGGAGGACAATGGTATCCTCCGAACTCGGATGGATCAAAAGGTAGCGGTGAAAAGATGACTATTCGTCACGCGATGGCATTGTCTATCAACACGATCACTGCCCAGATGATGATGAAGGTGGGGCCACAGAACGTCGTCGACTTTGCCAAGCGATGTGGTATCGAAAGCAAGCTGGATGCAGTTCCTTCATTGTGCCTTGGTGTAAGCGATGTATCCATCTTCGAAATGGTTGGTGCATACTCAACATTCGTGAACAGTGGTATTCATACCCGACCTACGTTTATCTCAAGAATAGAAGACAAGAATGGCAACGTGATCGAAGCGTTCGTTCCTCAAACACGTGAGGGTCTCAACGATCAGACAGCCTACAAGATGGTTCACATGCTTCGTGGTGGTGTGGAAGAAGAAGGTGGTACATCGGGCGGATTGCCCCGCGAGCTGAAGATCGACAACGAGATCGGTGGTAAGACCGGTACAACAAACGACGCATCCGATGGTTGGTACATGGGCATCACGCACGACCTTGTTGTAGGGACCTGGGTTGGCGGCGACGAGCGTGCGATCCGCTTTCCGTCATGGACATTCGGCCAGGGTATCAAAACCGCACGTCCGATCTTCGCTAACTTCATGCTGAAGGCATATGCCGATAAGGAATCCGGCGTTGTGAAGGGCCGCTTCAACCAGCCTCGTTCGGGGCTTCCTTTCCTTGGTGACTGCTCCCGTCACAACGATGCAGATAGTGTTCAGGTAGTACCAACAGAGCGTTGGAAGTTCAATTGACGGGCGACTATGGATGCACTTAAGGAACAAGTTGCATCCCTGCCCGATTCGCCAGGGATCTAGCGATTTTACGACAGGGAAGATATCCTGATCTACGTAGGGAAGGCAAAAAGCCTCAAAAAACGCGTTTCCAGCTACTTTAATAAGCAGTCGGTCTACAATCGCAAGACCGAAAAGCTCGTGAGCGAGATCCGGAAGATCGAGTACACGATCGCTACTTCGGAGTTCGATGCACTTCTCCTTGAGAACAATTTCATCAAGAAGAACCAGCCCAAGTACAACATCTTATTAAAAGACGATAAGACGTTCCCGTATCTCTGTATCCTTAAGGAACGCTTTCCGCGGATCATTTCTACACGCAAGTACATTCCTGGCCAGGGAGAATACTTTGGCCCGTACACCAGTGTGGTTGCAATGAAGAATGTTCTCGACCTGATCCGTCAGTTGTACACGTTGAGAACATGCAACCTGCTGTTATCAGAAGAGAACATAGCCGATAAGAAATTCAAGGTGTGTCTCGAGTTTCACATTGGAAACTGCAAAGGTCCTTGTGAAGGTCTGGTTGATGAGCAATCGTACAATAATGAGATAGCGCAGGCCCGAAATGTTTTGAAGGGCCATCTGAGTCTCGTTGAGCGTTACTTCAAAGACGAGATGCAGAAAGCCGCTGAGCTTATGGAGTTCGAACTGGCAGCCCGGTACAAACGCAAGCTCGAATACCTCGACAAGTTCCAGACAAAAACGATGGTGGTGAGCCAGAAGCTGACGGACATCGATGTTGTGACCATCACCAGCTCCGAGCAGGAGGCGTTCATCAATTACATGATGATCAAGGAAGGAGCGATCGTGTTCTCCACCAATCTCGAGGTTAAGAAGAAGCTCGACGAAAGCGACGAAGAGATACTTTCACTGGCGACACAGGAGCTTCGGCAGCAGCACAGCAGTAACAATAAGATCATTTACACGAACGTGCCCATTCTCGTGTCGGGTGATGATATTGAAAACACGGTTCCACAAATAGGTGATAAGAAGAAGCTGATCGCTCTTTCGCTGACGAATGCTCTTCACGTGAAGACGAAGAAGGAGATCGAAAGAGGAGAGCGCAGGGCGAAGGTGAACGAGACTCTCGTGATCATGCAGAAAGATCTGCGTCTGCCGACTATTCCCGACATCATTGAGTGTTTCGATAACTCCAACTTCCAGGGCACAAACCCTGTAGCTTCGATGGTCCGGTTCGTGAACGCGAAGCCTGACAAAGCGGGGTATCGTCATTTCAACATAAAGACTGTTGTGGGTCCGGATGACTTCGCATCGATGAAAGAGATCGTGGGAAGGAGATATAAAAGAATCCAGGAAGAGAACGGCGTATTCCCTCACCTCATCGTTGTTGACGGTGGCAAGGGACAGCTTTCGAGTGCGTGCGAAGCGTTGCAGGAGCTTGGCTTGTACGGAAAGATCCCGATCGTTGGTATCGCCAAAAAACTGGAAGAGATCTACTATCCTGACGATCCCATACCATTGCACATCAGCAAGAAGTCACCGGCGTTGTTGCTTATCCAACGCATTCGCGACGAGGCTCACCGCTTCGCAATAACATTCCACCGCCAGAAGAGAAGTAAGGCTACGATCAAAACGGAGATGGAGGACATTAAGGGCATTGGTCGTAAGACGGCAGATCTTCTTCTTTCAACTTACAAGTCGTGGAAGAAGGTGCAGGAAGCGCCGTTCGACGACCTGGTTAACCTTGTGGGTCGGAAGAAAGCTGAGCTCATAAAAAAAGGGGCCGAGGCCCCTTCTTCCGATTCTGTTCAGAATTAGTATTCCCAGAGGTTGTGCTCTCTTTCCATCATCTTCATTTCTTCCCACTCACGGGCCCATACAGTTTCTTTGTAAGGCCTGTTGTTGGCTGAGTACACATCGTAGATGGTCTCGTTGTCGGGGTTCTCTACTTTGTAGATCACACCGTGGAAGAGACGGAGAAGGAATGCTTCTTCGTAGTTTTTATTTTCAGCTGTGTTGTAGCGGTTGAACCAGATGGCGTCGTTCGGGTGGTTACGGAAAACCTGTACGAGGTCTTTGTAACGCACTGTTACGATATCGAGGTCACCACCAAGCGGGTTGTCTTTGTCACCAGGCCAGATCAAAGTGATCGACTGGATGTCGTAGTACAACCTTGATCTGCGTTTGTCGAAGATCACGTCTTCGACGAGACGGAGGCCGGCAAGCTGATAAGGCTGTGCGTAGCTGCCTTTACCTGCAGATGCATCCCTGCCCCAATCGTCGGGTGAAGTGCCGGGATTCTTGCCGGTGTTGTCACGCTTCGCTTTGTAGCCAACGCCGTTAAAGTCGACCACATCGTCGGCGTAGTAGTTATTGCCGGGGATCCATGCATCGAGCGGCGCTGCTTCAGACATGAGCAACTTCTTGGTCATGTCTTCCTTCGCCATCTTTGTTACCAAAGAGTCGTTTACATAGATGTCTGCGAGTTCACCTGAGTTGATGGCATCCAGGATGAGTTTGGTGATCTCATTGCTACGGGCGAAATAGCCTTTGTTCTGTTTCTCATCGAGCCTGATCTCTCTCCACACCTTCACCTTGTACAATTGCTCGTACCGGGGAATCGGGTTGAGGGAGTTCGGGTTGTATTGAGGAACATCCTCTTGTGCAAACAGTGATGAAGCACAACCTACAGCCAGTAAAAAAATGATCGACCTTCTCATACCTTGCTTTTTATATTCAGCTTTTAAGCTTCTTAGTTAGCGATTGGAATACTGATGTACTTAATGCTGGTAGTCAGTGTTACAGGTTCGTTCTCACCTTTGAAAGTCCTGCGTGTTACGCTTTCCAATTCGAAAGACAGAACGTCACCGGGCTTCGCAGTTTGCATGAACGCACCGAGGTTAAGACTTTCACCAGAGAATTCAACCGGAGTACCGAGGGCTGTACCTTTGCGGAGGTACACGCGGCCTTTACGGATCCTGAATTCAGCGTCTTTGGGAACAGTGCTTGCGAAGTCGTCATCAGCCTTGGCGTTGATCTTCAACTGGCCGAGTTGTGAGCGTGGCACACCGTCCTTCGAGTTCATTTCCTTACCTGCTGCTGTAACAACGATGGTAGGAGCTGGTGCAGTACGTACTTCGAAAGTAACGTTGTCCACAAGTGTTCCGGAGTTCGATACTGCGAGAACAACTTTAGCCTTGCTCTTGGGGATTACTGTGATCTTTCCTGCGCCGCCGCTGATAACTTCAGCTTCTGCACCTACTTTATAAGAAGGTACGAAGTTGGTTCCGAGGCCGGGAACTTCTACGTTCATTTCGTTACCGCAGTTGATGTACAGTTTCGAAAGAGCGCCTGAAGTGATCTTAACTGTAGGCTGGATAACGTTGTATTTTACAACTGCAGGATAGTCTGTTCCTTTTACGGTGATCTTGGCCTGGTAAGATTTCTCTACTGAGCCGTTCTTGTAAGCGCCACCTGAAGCGACGAACTCAACCTTACCGTAAGAGATACCTAATTCATCCTTTTCAACGGGAAGTGCTTTGCCATCCATGAACATTTCTGGCTTAAGAGCAGAGTTAGAAGCACCGATATACATCTTGGCTGTGTACTTCGATCCGGCGATCACACTGTTTGCATTAGGAATGATCATCGGGAGCACGTTGTCGAACGTCAGTTTACCGGCTTCTGCAACGTCAGCAAGTTTCTGGAGGGCGATTGCTTCGTAAGCAAACACCTGCGATTCCATTTCTGTTACCGACGCATAAGCCGCGATGGGAGGTGTGTTCTCGAATGTGAAAGTGATGAAATCCTTGTTAGCGTTCTTCTTGTCATTTTTGAATTCCTTCATCTGTGAAGGAGGAAGCGCAAGGGGATCGAATTTCACGCCCATTGAAAGTTTTTCGAGTTCCTTCGCATAGTTATTGAGAAGGTTCTCGTAGTCTTTGCCTTTTGTTGTGCGAGGGTCCATCATTGCGTAAGCTACTTTAGAGCTGTGGTCGTTGATGAATTTCTCGTCGATACCAGTTGCGTTAGAGATCTTGAGGAACTCTTCTTTCAACTTTTTGAGCTCAGCGATTGTCTGGGCTGTGAGGGCGCGTACTTTTTCTGAATTAGCAGCTGCGTCCTTTATCTCCTGTTTCGCTTGAGGGGTTACTGCCAGCGCGATCGCTTTTTGTTGTGCAGCGTTCTTCTGATCTGTCTGTGACGAGAGTGTTTCGAGCGCGTCGTTGATGAGCGCGAACTTTTCCAACACAGCGTTCGATACCTGGAGCGCCAGCAGCGCTGTAAGCACCAGGTACATCATACCGATCATCTTTTGCCTCGGGGTTTCCTTACCGCCTGCCATGATCTGATTATTTAATGTTTATAAATGTGTTCTAAAAGTTCAATTAGTTGTGAGCACCTTTCATAGCAGTAAGCATGCTGCCATAAACTTTGTTGAGTGCTGTCATGTTATCGGCAAGTTTACCGAGTTCCGAAGTGAACTTCGTAGTGTTGTCACCAACCTTAGTGAGGCCGGCCATAGCACCTGTAAGGCTTTCGTAGAACTTGTTCATGTTCTTCACGTGTGTATCGGCGTCTTTCAACTCCATTTCGTACACAGCGTTAAGTGACTGAAGGTTCTTTGTAACGGCTTTCATTTGTGTGTGGTACTCACCTGTATCTTTAGAAGCGTCGGCCATTGCCTTCACAGCTCCCATTGCATTACCGTACGATTTATTCATCTCTACCAAAGATGCAGCGGCTGTCTTTACGTTTGTTGCATACTCGTTAGTTGCAACTGCAGCATTCGACAGGCTGTTCATTTCTTTTGCTGACGTAGCGAGGTTAGTCAGACCTTTTCCGAGGTTATCGAGGAGGTTCTGATCAACTTTAGCTGTCTTCAGCATATCGTCGATTTTGAGAAGGGGAGATTCACCAGCGCCCTGACGGTTGCTGATACGTGTTGGCTGTTGAGGACCTTCGAAGTCTTCTGCGAGTTCGGGGTATACTTTTTCCCACTCCGGCTCTTTGTGTGCGGGTTCGAATGAACTCAGGAAGAAGATCGCCGCCTCCACTGAGAGACCGATCATCAACATTTCATCCGCACCGTTCAAGTGAAGGATTTTAAACAACGCACCAACGATAACAACTGCTGCACCAATACCATATACCTTGGGCATGATGGTTTTGTACATTAGCTCCATGAATCCGCCTTTTTTCTTAGCCATTGTGGTAGAGATTTAAGTTTTTGCCAATTAGTTTTCTATAAAGATAAAGAGTGTTTCCAATTATTAAAATTCAGCACCAGACGAGCGACCGAGGTGCGTCATAGCGCAACGGAAGCCGATGTAAGCCCTCACTGAATCTCTGAATTCGTATGTTCTCGTACCTGTTTCGAGGTAGTATGCAACATCTTTCCATGAACCACCGCGTACAACTTTCTTGGGAGCAACTTTAGCATTGTACTTCTTGCTTTCCGGATCGGTGCGGGGATCGATATACTGAGGGTTCAAGTCCCATACTGTAGGAACTGAAGCAGCATAAAAATCATCGAGACACCACTCCGACACGTTACCACTTGTATCGAAGATACCGTAGTCGTTAGGGAAGTAAGATTGAACAGGTGATGTGTAAGCAAATCCGTCGTCGTAGAAGTTTCCGCGGCCAGGTTTGAAGTTGGCGAGCATACAACCTTTCGAGTTACGGATGTAGGGGTTACCCCAGGGATACTTATTCATGTCGCGGCCACCACGTGATGCATATTCCCACTCTGCTTCTGAAGGCAGGCGGAACTCAGGCATCGGGAACTCACCGACAGTTTTACGATACTCATTGAGATATGCAGTTCTCCACTTACCGAAGAACACTGCCGCATCCCAGTCGATACCTACAACCGGATAGTCATCATAACCCGGGTGCCAGTAGTAATAATCCTGAACGGGATCGCCCATGTGGTGCGCGAAGTCGCGAACCCATACGGTTGTGTCAGGATAGTAGTTCTGACGGAACTCGTCGCCGCTCACTGAAGGGAAGCCTTCGAGCGTCTGGCTGTTGTCGACCAGGAAGAAGTTTGTGAACTGACGATACTCGTTGTTTGTGATCTCGGTGTCGTCCATAAAGAATGGACCGATGGTAACTTGCTTGTTGAAGTTTATCTGCGTTGACGCAGGATCTTCGTCAGCCTGACCCATGTGGAATGTTCCGGCAGGAACCGGGACCATACCAAACGGGATCGTCATTACCCATCCTTCGCGGTTAGGTACTCCGACCAGTTCGCCCTGATCGCCTCCTTTTCCTCCTCCTCCAATGCCGAGTAGACCGCAGCTTGCTGCGACCACCGCCAGCGTGAGGATGGTGATTAAGCTCAATAGCCTGGGAGAAACCTTACTGATCATATTACGGTGTGTTTTAGAGTCGAAAAAGAATCGAAATTTAATCGTTTAGCCTTTTATTTTAAAAAACGTACCTACCAAATTCATTAAAATCCACCAAAAACCAAAAAATCACGTCTAGTGACGGTAGCGGGGGGTCCTAACGACCTTCTTACCCACTGTTGTAACCGGTAATTCGTAAGTAAGCATGAACTCATGCGACGTCGGCTGCTTCGCTTCCTGGTCCTTGATCACATAATCAAGTGCATAGCCCAACTTCAGCGATTTGTCCTTCAGGAAGGAGTATCCCAAAAGCAGGATAGCAGCCTCTGACTGACGAAACGACAAACCTCCCCACATAGTATCTTTTATATGAGCTATTCCACCCACGTCGAAAGTTGTCTTGGTAAAGTCGGTTTTTACGAGAGTCATGAACTGGAACCGTAGATCGAAGTTCACTTCGTAGAAATAACCACCGGTAAAGTACATGTGTGTTTGCAGCGGACTGCGTTGGTTGACACCGAAGTCGAACTCTGCTTTTGTAAGGTGATTGAAGCTTAACCCTGCGTAATATTTCTCTTTGCGGAAGAATGCTCCGGCGGCGAGATCGAGACGGGTTTGAGACATCAGTCCTTCCACGGCAAGCTTTGGATCGTTGCGATCAATTGCTATGTACTTGTTGAAGTCTATTGTTTGCGAGTAAATGCCAGTCCGTAATCCGAGACTGAGTTTTCCATCTTTTACTGCGAGGTGATATGCGTAGCTTAACTGTGCCTCGAGGTTCGACTGCGGGCCGAGCATATCCCGTACGATGTATGCGCCAACGCCACTGTTCTGTTTGAACAACGGTGTTGTGAATGTGATGAGTTGCGTTGTTGGTGCTCCGCCGGATCCTACTGTCGGAGAGTATCCAAGCCACTGTGAACGATGTATTGCTGTGAATTTCGTTACGCCTTCAACGCCTGCAAAAGCAGGGTTGTAGTACAATGTGTTGAACATGTACTGCGTAAACTGGGGGTCTTGCTGTGCTTCCGCGTACCTGGCAAACAGGAGGAGTAGCGACAGGAAGAAGAGGCCTTTTCTCACAGGTATATCAAAAAATGAGTCTTAAATATACGTTAAAACTTATTCTCCAACTTGGAGGATGTAATTAAAGTGTAATAAAACCCAGCCGATAGTAAAAACTTAGCAGTGAACCGGTTATTTGATGCCGTTCGCTTTTTTGATGTACAGTTCAATGGCTCCGGTCATAGAAGGGGCATTGGGGAGGGGGGCCTCGATGTCCAGGGTCAGTCCGGCGTCGCGTACGGCTTTGGCCGTTGTAGCTCCAAACGCCGCTATTCGGGTATTATTTTGCTTGAATTCGGGGAAGTTGACGAAAAGGGAGTTGATCCCTGAGGGGCTGAAGAAAGCAAGAATATCATAGTAGACGTTCTTGAGATCGGCCAGGTTGGAGGCTACTGTATGGTAGATAACAGCCTCGGTGAAGTTGTATCCGTTGTCGCGCAGAAAATCAGGGATGTCGTTCTTGCGGATGTCGGAGCACGGGAAGAGGAACTTCTCGTTCTTATGTTTCTTGATGATCTCCAGGAGGTCTTTGGTGTCTTTAAGACCTGTGAAGATCTTACGCTTACGGATGACGATGTATTTCTGGAGGTAGTTCGACGTCTGATCCGAGATGCAGAAGTATTTCATATCGGCAGGCATCTCGATCTTGAGCTCCTGGCAAATGTGAAAGAAATGATCTACTGCGTGACGGCTTGTGAAGATGATCGCTGTATGCTGAAGGATGTCAACCTTTTGCTTTCTGAACTCTTTTACAGGCACGGCCTCGACCTGAATGAACGGTCTGAAGTCAATCTTGAGATTGAATTTTTCTGCAAGCTTTAGGTAGGGAGAGTTTACGTCCGTTGGTGCTTCCTGTGTGATCAGAATGCTTTTCACTTTTCGCATCCTGTCATTGGCAGTGTCTGTCATACTACGCTAAATCGAAATCGCTAATAGAATAAGCTCTTGAAAAGGATGATAATCGGAAAAAATTCCGATGCGCAAAGGTAGGAAAATAAATGGAAGACTGGGTACGGGGATTTATTCAATAATTTCAAAAAGATGAGAATGCCCCATCCAGCCATTATCCACGCGGTAAGCGTGATGAGGGCTTGATAGTATTGCGGACTTTTTGTCGCGAGCACGAAATAAAATACCAGCACGATTGACAGCACCATAAGCAGGAAGCTTATCAAGCGGAAATAATTAAGAACCTGTATGGATCCGCCCTCGCGCAGGCGAAACACAACCGATAGAGCGAATACGAAACTCACTTTAATGAACAGAAAAAGGCCTACAGCCAATGTAAGCTGGCCCCATTTCCAAAAGCCATTGGCCACACCTCGTATCGTGAAGTCGCTTATGATGATCCAGTTTTCTTCGACGTGCTGGAATGTTATCAGGAAAAGAAATCCACACCAGGCCGACAGGTAGCAATAGATGAGAACGCTGAATCGCGACGTGATGCGGCCCGCGACCAATGATTCATCGCGCTCCTGCAGTGAGAACAACTTTGTAAAATCGAAATAATCGAAAAGTAAACGCCGGTTAAATCTTAGCATCATGAGGAAACCGAGTGCCAGGATGAAAACACCGAGCACAGAAAAATCCCGCAGATGATTTTTCTGTCGGAGCTTTTCGATCTCTTCGGCAGGCAGGCCTGAAAAAGTGACGACGGTTGTTTTGGCGCGCTCAATTCCTGCTTTCGCATATAGCCCGACGGTCATTGGAGTACGATAGATCCGTGAGAGGCTGTCGATATCGAAGCGCACCACACGGCCGTCGGATTGTTGTATGAGCTTGCCGTTTACCCAAAGTGAAAATTCACGCGCGCCTTCTACCTCGAGGTCGTAGCTTCGGAACCGGTAGGCGTCGAGTGTGAAATAGATGGCTTCGGCAGAAGAGTTTTTGTTGTAGTCGACGTAGGTGCCCGACTCCATTACCTTCCAATCTTGCGACAGGTCGTAGATGATTACGCGTTGCAAAAAGGTTAGAAGGACCAGTAGCTTCATAGAACGGTGCAAATATAATGTGCGCTGAAGTTAACTTTGCCACGTGGCGGGCATCTACATTCACATTCCTTTTTGCAAACAGGCGTGTCATTACTGCGACTTTCACTTTTCGACCAGCCTTGGTTCGCAGCCGCAAATGACGGCGGCTGTCGCAAAAGAGATCGAAATGCAAAAGGACTATCTCGCCGGTGAAGAGATTGGCACGATCTACTTCGGAGGGGGAACGCCGTCTCTTTTAAAAGAAGAGGAGCTCAAGAAGATTCTGGGAGTAATAAGAACAAATTTTAAGGTAAGCCCGGATGCGGAGATCACCCTGGAAGCCAACCCCGATGATCTCAATAAGAATAAACTCGAAGAATTGCGAGGTGCAGGCGTCAATCGCCTGAGCATCGGCATCCAATCATTCCGCGACGATATCCTGAAATTCTTTAACCGGGCTCACGATTCTAATGAAGCTGTAAGAAGTATTGAAGATGCCCGTACAGCGGGCTTCAACAACATTAGTATCGACCTTATATATGGTGTGCCCGGGCAGGATAATAATTCGTGGCTAAAAGGGCTCGACGACGCGCTGAAATTCAGACCCGAGCATATTTCTGCATACTCGCTGACCATCGAAGAGCGTACTGTTTTTGGGAAATGGCGGGTAGCGAACAAGCTCACCCCAATGGATGAGGGATTAGTAGCGGAGCAGTTCGAAATATTGATGGACACGCTGACCAAAAACGGCTACGATCATTACGAGATCTCGAATTTTTCGCTGCCTGGATATTATTCAAGACACAACAGCAGCTACTGGAACGGGACCAAATACCTCGGTGTGGGCCCGAGCGCTCACTCCTACGATCGGGCATCGCGGCAATTCAACGTTTCGAATAATGCAATTTACGTGAGGAGGATTGAGGAAGGCGAGCTGCCGAATGAACGGGAGTTGCTTAGCCGGGGCGACAAGATCAACGAGTATTTAATGGTGAAACTGAGAGGCAAGGATGGTGTCGACCTGGAATACCTTTCAAAAGAGTTCAATTTTCAGTTCTCCGAAAGACAACGGCAGTACATCGACGAGCTTGCCCGGCTTGGGAAACTGGTAATTGAAAACAACCACCTGGCACTCACTAATGCTGGTAAGTTATTGGCAGACAAAATAGCGGCAGACTTGTTTGTCATTTCCGAATAACTCTACTTTGTAGACCAACCCCTCATGAGTCAGCAGGAAAAACGCGTCTACATGCTTTTGAAAGCAGTAATCTTCTATTATCACGGGCTCGACGAACCCGAGAAGAAAGACCTCGACGAAACAGCTGCGCGGCTCGATGCAGAGCCAGACCTCGAGTGGGCACTGGACTTCATCGGCAAAGACTACGTAACGGCATTCGATCGCGCGCGTACATTCCTCAACGACATTATTGGAGACTATACCAAAGACAAGCGCGTAGAGCTTATCAACATGGTATGGCAATCGAACAATCTTAAAGGTTACGTAACGGAGATGGAAGTAACAGCGATGTTACGCCTGGCCAGGGACTGGAAAGTTGAACAGGAACTTGTAGCGCTTGTTCTGAAATGATGATGCGCCGTTCTCTGCTCCTGACCCTGCTTTTTGTAACCTCCAATGCAGCGTTTGGACAGAAAGGTTTTGGCATAAGCTCTCCTCCCTCCTGGGTCGAAGTTCCAGAGTTTGAAACATCAATCCCCGACACAACCGATACTGGTGGTTTTTATTACTTGTTATATAACTACCAGCACAACGCCGAAACAAAACAGTCGTACTATCACTACGCGATTAAAGTAGTTAACGACAAAGGCCTTGCAAGCGCAAGCGCCATCGACCGCTCTTATGATCCTGCGTACGAGCGCCTGGATTTTCACTCGTTACACATCATTCGTGGAAGTCAAAAGATCAATCACCTGGATCGAAACGAATTCGAGATCATACAACGCGAAGAGAATCTTTCCCGCGCGATGTATGACGGAAGTCTTACAGCTATCGTCAACCTGAAGGATGTGAAGGAAGGCGACATTGTCGTTTACTCGTACAGCGTCACAGGCGCTAATCCTGTTTTCAAAGGACACTTCTTTAAAACTTTTTATCTCGACTTCGGAGTAGGGATCGGCAAGCTTACCTATCGCTTGTTGACGAAGCCGTCGGCCAAACTGCAGGTAAAGGAGTTTGGAAGTGCTCCCGAACAAAAAGAAGCGATGCGGAACGGCCTGCGTGAATATCGTTGGGAAAGATTTTACGTTCCAGGTACAAACAGCGAAGACAAGATCCCCGGATGGCATGATCCGTTCAACCGTGTTCAACTGACTGACTTCACAAGCTGGGAACAATTGTCGGAGTGGAACCTTGACCTTTTCAAGGTGACGAAAACAAAGTCGAAAGCGCTGAAGACCTTTATTGATTCTCTGAAGTCGATCGAAGACGAGGAAGCGCGTGTGTTGGCTGCGATACGTACCGTACAGGACAAGGTCAGGTATTTTTCATTTGTAGACGGAATGAGCAGCTATCGTCCGCACGATCCGTCGGAAGTATTTGGCAATCGCTACGGTGATTGTAAAGACAAGTCGTTGTTGTTGTCGGAGATCCTGAATGAAGTTGGTACGGAAA
>DASRSO010000129.1:0-20164 GCA_035656375.1 Cyclobacteriaceae bacterium
GAATCGGATCGAAGTAAAGAACCCGATGCAGAAGTGGTTATTTGTTCATAAGGCCGAGCCCGATATCTCTTGTACCCGACGGGATATTTTTAAAGAAGTTTGACGAGCGATACGGACCTCCGGCACCCAGGGTCATTTGAGAACCAGGGATTGGCGTGATTGACATTGTCTATCGTTAAGACCGCAGAATCATAACCCTGATAATTCTCTTTTGTAAAATCTTCATGCATGGTGATCAGTAATGGATTCGATGGGGCATCCGCGGCACCGGGCGATCCATTGTTGGTCATCATAGTTTGTTGAAACAACCTGATCTCTTTCCGACCGGGGGCACCGTTACACACATAACTGTTTGCTCGATCCCAGGCAATTTGGACCCGCTGGTTCGATCGCCGAGATAAGCAAGGTCGAGATGCGATGTCGACAAGACTATTGAAATCCTTCTGGACCTTCGCAGGCTACCGGCACGCGGAGGCACAGGGCTGCAAACGGGGTAATTTTCATGTTTTGAGGAGAATCTTTCAAAAAGTAACGTTTTTGGCCTGAAAACCCACATTTTCATGCCACTGGTTTTTCCATTTTCTTTTTCAAATACCCCGTTTTCCTTATCTTTGCCCCCTCATTTAAAAACCTAAAAGTTTCACATGAAAAATTACGAGACGGTATTCATTTTAAATCCCGTTTTGTCTGAAGACCAGGCAAAGGATACTGTCGAGAAATTCGTGAAGGTGTTGAAGAAGGCGAAAGCTGATATCGTCAACACAGAGAACTGGGGACTTAAGAAGCTGGCGTATCCGATCCAGAAAAAGTCTACCGGGTTCTATGCACTCCTCGAATTTGCGGCAGCTCCAGAAACGGTAAACACACTTGAGACTGAGTTCCGCAGGGACGAGTCGGTAATGCGTTTTTTAACTACGGTGCTCGATAAGCACTCGTTGTTGTACAATGCCCGCAGAAGAAAGGGCGAATTCAACAGGGGAAAAAGACCAGCAGGCACAACTAAACGCGAGGAGGGCAAAGACTAATGACACTAATGAATGAACCTATCAAGCGCGCAGAGATCAAACCTAAATACTGCCGCTTCAAGAAGAACGGAATCCGCTATATCGATTATAAGGATCCTGACTTCCTCATGAAGTTCGTGAACGAACAAGGTAAGCTCCTGCCCCGCAGGCTTACAGGTACAAGCTGGAAGTTCCAGAAGAAAGTTGCCCAGGCTGTTAAGCGTGCTCGCCACCTGGCAATCCTCCCTTACATGGGCGACTCATTGAAATAATCCTTTAAACCACACGAACATGGAAGTGATACTGACACAGGATGTCCAGGGACTTGGATATAAAAATGATGTGGTGAAGGTGAAGCCTGGCTACGGCCGTAATTACCTCATCCCGAATGGCGTTGCGTTGATCGCCAACGAATCGAACAAGCGCATGACCGCCGAGAACACACGGCAGGCAGCTCACAAAGCAGCCAAGGTTAAGCAAGATGCAGAAGCTATCGCTCAGAAGATGGGCGAGCTTACTATAGAGATCAAAACGAAAGCAGGCGAAACCGGAAAGATCTTCGGTGCAGTTACTGCAATCCAGATCGCCGATGCATTAAAGGCGAAAGGCTTTGATATCGATCGTAAGAGAGTAATGCTGAAAGAACAACCCAAGCAATTGGGAACATACCACGTGAACCTCGACCTCCACAAAGAAGTGAAGCACGAGATCACAGTGAATGTTGTAGGAGAGTAATACCTGCTGAAAAATCTGAAAACCCCTCTTCGAAAGAAGCTGGGGTTTTTTATTGCCATTTAGATTCGACCTCCTTCATATCAAGATGCTCCCGAAGAAGAGCTTTTAACCCTGCACGATCGTTACCAAGCATCAGCGCAGTATTCTTTGATACAATGCGGTCGATGAGATCTCCAAACGTTACCGCAGGGAGTCGCAGGTTGAAGACATAAATAATTATGCCCGGCGGGATGATCGCAGTCATATAAAGCAGATAACCAGTTGCCCCTTTGCTCATGGATGCCATTATAATCACGTCGAGCAACGGAAACCTAAGAGCACCCCAGATAAGCAAGTACATGACAGCCAGGAACCAGCACGCGGCTAAAACGATCACTAGTGCTGGTGTTCGTAATCCGGGCACGAGGAGAGCGAAGTCCACTTGAAATTCATGCCATGCCTTGCGACGCCCTCTCAATGGAAAGAATGTTTCAACAAGGTCCGACGCTTGGAGATCCTCTTTCTTAAAATGTTCGCGAAGCCTCTGAAGAGTCATATGGAACATCGCACGGGTGTAAAGGCGATATGAAGCGCAAACTTCATTAATAAGTTCCTCGTCCGATTCTACTGGTCCGGAAAGATCCGTTTGATCTAAACCAAGCCGTGAGGGCGACGTCATTCAGATAATATCCGAATTTCCACCCTGCGATTTAAATTCCTTGCCTCAACCGTTTTTTCATTTGATAGGGGCTTGGTCCCGCCAAATGCCTTCGTCTTCACCCTGTCCTTCTTCACTCCCTTGTCAACCAGGTAATCCTTCACTTCATCCACCCTGTCTTGCGACAGCTCCATGTTCTTCGACATGCTTCCCTGGTTATCGGTATGACCCTCCAGCTGGATAACAAGCCTGGGATGATCGATCATCATTTGCGCAACTTCATCAAGCTCGTCGAATGACGCCGGGTCTATTACCGACTTGCCCTGCTCGAAGATGAGATGTGTTAAACGGATCGTCTGCCCCTTCGGAGTAAGCGTAAGGTTTCGCTGGATCTTACCCTGCACTCCCTTGCTGGGATCTACAATGGCCACAGCAGTGATGTAACCATCAACCTCCGCAGATACTTCGTACTTGGATGACCCGAAGATGGAGAAACGGTAAACGCTGTCGCGGAAAGAGCCGGTAATGCCACCGGTTGGAAGGCTCTTGTATCGAATGCTCGCCTTCACACCTTTACCCGTACCAACGTCGATCACTTTACCTTCGATCCAGATCTCCTGGCCGTAGCATGAGATTAAAGCAAAAAATAAGACAATGGTTATCGAAACTATTCTCATAATTCGAGGTCTATCGTCTCGCCTGGTTTGAACGCTTTCTCCTCTACCTTCTTATCTTCTTTTTCCCCGAAGAGGTTTGCCTGCTTTGCTGGCTCCTTTTTTTGGCGCTGCTTTTTTGGCTCCTCGAAGAGGCTTGCTTGCTCCGCTGGCTTTTGAGGGTCGGGCTCCGGCTCCCATTTTTTTTTTGACGAAAGAGAATCCTTTGCGGTTTCTTTCGTCTTAGAATCGACAAGGTCGTTGTCGTCATCCCCTTCTTCGAGCCCGGAATCCTCCGGTTCCTCCACGGGTTTCACCTTGGCCACTTTATACTGCGACAGCCTGTTGCCCATCGCCTTCCAGCCTTTCACGTCAATAATATCCTCGAGATTAACCGTTTCGGTCGACTTCTCCTTCCCTTTCACGAGCTCTACCTCGACTTCAGGTGTATCGCTTGTGGTTACAAAAACCAGTCGCGACCCGATGCCTTCCGAAATGAAATTGAATTCTTTATCGGGTGTGGTAGTCTCAATAAGGAATCGCTTTACGAAGTACTGCTTCGATTCGCCATCGAAATACACTGCAGAGATCACCTTCTTTGGTCTGAACTTCTCGATAAGGATCGTCTTCTCTTCCGGCTCGAATCGTGTTGTCACATCGAAACCGGTGATCTTGTAGTTACCACTCTTCGTGATGGACAGCACCTGGTCGGTACCATCAAATTTACCAAGAGCCTTGCCCCTCTTGTCTTTGTTCAACCTGCCGCTCACGTCGTCGAACCACAATTCCATACCACTCAACGTCGAGCCTTTCGACTCGAGCAGGTCGACCTTACGGATCGGGTACTTGGTGATGGTATTGCCTCGAGCACCGCGTCCCTTGATCTCGAGCTCCGAAAAATCGTATTCAAATACTTTCTTCCTTGCCGTGCTGCTTTGACTAAGTTTCACTTCAACAAGCTGCGCCTCACCGTTGGAGTTTGCCGTGAGATAATGTACGCGGCTGTTGGGATTGTCCTGTGCGAGAGGATATTCTTTCTCGCGCGTAACACCGGGTATGGTGAAACGTTTGGCGAAAGATTTACCCGTAGCGCCATCGGTGTATATCATGTTGTACACCATACGTTCGTCGCCCTTCTTGAAGACGCCCACGTATAAGATGTCTTTACCCATAAAGACCCTCTCGGCGATCTTCTTCACAACGGCTTTGCCGTCCTTACGGATCGCAATAACATCATCGAGCTCAGAGCAATCGGCCACGAACTCGTAGCCGCTCTTGTTCGACCAGCCAATGAAGCCATCGGCACGGTTAACATAAAGCTTGGCGTTGTTGGCAATAACTTCGGCAGCCGTGACTGACTGGAAGCTCTTGATCTCTGTGCGGCGCTCACGTCCCTTGCCATACTTTTCCAGGAGGTTCTGGAAATAAGCGATAGCAAACTCTGTAAGATGCTTAAGATGATGGATCGTGTCTTTCAACTCCTGCTCCAGGTCGCGAAGCATTTCGTCGGCCTTGAATGAGTCGTATTTTGATATCCGTTTGATCTTGATCTCCATCAACCTCAGGATATCGTCGCGGGTGATCTCGCGATAGAACTGTTTCTTGTAAGGCTTAAGGCCCTTGTCGATCGTGTCGATCACGCCTTCGAACGTCGTGACTTCTTCGATGCTGCGATAGATCCGTTTCTCGATGAATATCTTCTCAAGAGAGGAGAAGAGTATCTTCTCCATCAACTCGGCCTTCTTGATCTCAAGCTCCCGCTTCAGCAGCTTAACAGTCTGGTCGGTGTTGATCTTAAGAATATCGCCCACTTTCATGAACTGCGGCTTGTCGTCGACGATCACGCAGGCGTTCGGTGAAATGCTGATCTCGCAGTCGGTGAATGCATAAAGGGCATCCATCGCGATCTCGGGCGACTGCCCGGGCTGGAGGTGCAGTACGATCTCAACGTTCCTGGCGGTATTGTCGACCACCTGCTTCATTTTGATCTTGCCTTTCTCGCTCGCCTTGACGATCGATTCAATTAAAGAAGTAGTTGTAGTGTTATACGGCACTTCCCTGATAACCAGGGTTTTCTTGTCGAGAATTTCGATCTTAGCGCGGACTTTGATCTTGCCTCCCCTGTAGCCCTGGTCATATTCCGAGAAGTCGGCAATACCGCCTGTCGGGAAGTCGGGATACAGCTTGGGATTCTTACCCTTCAGCACATCGATCGAAGCCTTGATAAGTTCCTGGAAGTTGTGAGGCAGGATCTTCGTCGAAAGACCTACTGCAATACCTTCAACGCCCTGTGCGAGCAGCAGCGGAAATTTAACGGGGAGGGTTACTGGCTCTTTCTTACGACCGTCGTACGACAACTGCCATTCGGTGGTCTGAGGGTTGTAAACAACATCGAGGGCAAACTTGGAGAGGCGAACCTCGATGTATCGGGGAGCCGCCGCGCCGTCGCCGGTTGTAACATCGCCCCAGTTGCCCTGGGTATCGAACAACAAACCTTTTTGTCCCATGTTGACGATCGCTTCGCCGATGGCGGCGTCGCCGTGGGGGTGATATTGCATCGCACTACCGATCACGTTTGCCACTTTGTTGAAGCGGCCGTCGTCCATCTCTTTCAGTGCGTGCATGATGCGTCGCTGTACGGGCTTGAAGCCGTCTTCAATCCGCGGAACAGCGCGCTCCAGGATCACATACGATGCATAGTCGAGGAACCAGTCTTTGTAAAGACCTTCCAGGGGAACGCTGTGAACTTCGTCTCCGCCACCTTTGTCCTCGTTCGAGAGTTTCTCGGGACCTTTGCTATTGGTTTTCTTGCTCATGCTTCTTCTTCTACTGCAACTGTTTCTTCTTCAACCTCATCGATTTCAACACGGAGGTGCTTGATCACAAACTCCTGGCGATCGGGTGTGTTCTTGCCCATATAAAAATCAAGTGTCTTGGCCAGGTGACTTTCCTTTTTCACGATCACGGGCTGGAGGCGAATGTCGTCGCCAATGAAACCGGCGAATTCGTCGGGCGATATTTCACCGAGTCCTTTGAAGCGGGTGATCTCTGGTTTTGCTCCGAGTTTCTTCATAGCCGCGGCTTTTTCTTCGGGACTATAGCAATAGATCGTTTCTTTCTTGTTGCGTACGCGGAACAACGGAGTTTCGAGAATATACACGTGTCCTGCCTTCACCAGGTCGGGGAAGAACTGCAGGAAGAATGTCATAAGGAGCAAGCGGATGTGCATGCCATCGACGTCGGCATCGGTGGCTATGATCACTTTGTTGTAACGAAGGCCGTCCATGCCGTCTTCGATATTCAATGCGTGTTGCAGGAGGTTGAACTCTTCATTCTCGTACACGACTTTCTTCGTAAGGCCGAAGCAGTTCAAAGGCTTACCACGCAAGCTGAACACTGCCTGTGTTTCCACGTCGCGCGACTTGGTGATCGAACCACTGGCAGAGTCGCCCTCTGTGATGAAGATAACCGACTCTTTACCCTTCTCTCCTTTTTGTTCGTCGAAGTGAAAGCGGCAATCGCGAAGCTTCCTGTTGTGAAGATTGGCTTTCTTGGCACGTTCGTTCGCAAGCTTCTTGATGCCGGCAATCTCGGTGCGTTCTCTTTCCGACTGGAGTATCCTCTTCTGAAGTTCGTCGGCTACGTCTTTGTGCTTGTTGAGATAGATCTCGAGCTCTTTCGCTACGAAGTCGCCAACAAATGTTTTCACCGGGGGACCGTCGGGTGCCATGTTGATGGAGCCGAGTTTGGTCTTGGTCTGTGATTCGAACACAGGCTCCTGCACACGAACGGCAATGGCGGCAACGATGCTTGCACGAATATCGGAGGCATCGTAATTCTTTTTGTAAAACTCACGAACGGCCCTCACAACGCCTTCGCGGAATGCGAGCAGGTGGGTACCACCCTGGGTTGTGTTTTGTCCGTTGACGAAAGAATAATATTCTTCACCGTATTGATTGCCGTGGGTCATTGCCACTTCGATGTCGTTGCTCTTGAAGTGGATGATCGGGTAACGCATCTCTTCGGGATCGGCTTTCTGTCGCAACAGGTCGAGCAGTCCGTCTTTCGAGAAAAATTTGCGTCCGTTGTAGTTGATGGTCAGACCGGCATTGAGGAACGCGTAGTTCCACATGAGGTCGTCGAGATATTCGGGAATGAAGTGGTAGTTCTTGAACATCGTGTTGTCGGGCTCGAACTCCACGAGAGTTCCGTTTTTCTCCGACGACTTCGATTGTCTTGGGTCGCTCGTTATGACGCCTTTCTTGAACTCGGCAAGTTTGGTGGCGCCTTCACGAAATGCCTGCACCTTGAAGTAATTCGAAAGGGCATTAACTGCCTTGGTACCGACACCATTCAGACCGACTGATTTTTGAAACGCTCCGCTGTCGTACTTCGCACCGGTGTTGATCTTGGAAACAACATCGACCACTTTACCGAGTGGAATACCACGACCATAGTCGCGCACTGTTACTCTCGATTCGGTGATCTTCACGTCGATCACTTTACCGTAGCCCATCATGTGCTCATCGATACAGTTGTCGATCACCTCCTTCACGAGCACATAGATGCCATCGTCTTTCGCCGAGCCATCGCCCAACTTACCGATGTACATACCCGGCCTTAGCCGTATGTGCTCTCTCCAATCGAGCGACTTAATACTCGCTTCGTTGTACTCAAACATATCCTTCGCCATGAAAACAGTTATTCGTTATTGATACCAGACGCAGATAAAAAAATAAACCGCCAGACGGTTTGCCTTAAAAAGGACAATAAAATGAATTTTGAGGTTAACTCAATGCAATTATCCGCCGGCACTCTTACAAATTTTGATTAGGAAACGTTTTATAATTTACTGATAATCAATCACTAAGATCAGTTCACTCAAACTGCCTTCTTAGGAAAAAATTTGCGGCCTGCGAGATACACAGGCCAGCTGAATGCCCACAGCACCATGAGCCCAACGCTGCCATAAATGATGGGGCCTATCCTGCCGTATTCGAAACGTTCGCCGCTATTGAACAGGCTTAGGTACGACACGGCAACGATGAAGAACAGGTTGAGGCATATCACCAGTCCGTAGAACCAGGCCACGAAGCCCTCCCCTTCTTCGGTCTTGTTGAGCGACCGGAAAACGTACACAAACATATTGAAGACTGCCATTGTGATGAGGATGGCATAGAACACGGTCTCTTTTCCCAGGGTAATTTGTTCGGGTGTTTCCATCACCACGACGGGTTCGGGAAGCGACGCGTACACGTACATAAAAAAGCCCAGGAATGCAGCTACAGAAAAAAACCAAACGACTCGGAAAATCTTCAGGATCATGGGCGCAAAAATGGGGAAAATTTTTCGACCAGCGTATTCATCGTGGTAAATGGCGTCCCTGAGGCTTTAAAATGCTGAATGATGGCACGAAGCCTGTCGAGTAACGGGGAACCCGAATTCTTTGTCATGAACCACGGCAGGCGATACCGGGCGTCCTTGAGATTAACAAACTCCCATGGATGTAAATACAGGTTAAGGTATCCGTCGTGCGTGAGTGTTCTGCGACACAACACCAGGTAGAGCCACAACGGAAGTACGTGCAACGATATCCAGAACAGGGGGAAGCGCAGCGCGGGTGTCACCGAAGCAGGTACCTCTACCAGGCCGTCTGCCAAATGAATTACACGAGGTTCCGATAACCGATTGTAGCGACCAGGGATATATGTGGGATGTATAGATGAATCATATCGGTAGCCTGCAGCAACGAGATCTTTTCGTGATACGGGCATCATCTGCGGCATGCGAAAGCCGGTGATGCGTACACCCGAGATCTGTTCTAGCTCAAGCTTCGAACGGAGCAGGTCGCCATCGTTGAACTTGTCGTGGAAGTAAGAGTGCGAAGCTACTTCGTGTCCTTCCGACGCAATTCGTTTGACGACATCACCAGCGTGCAGCGCAAACTGTGCTGTCGTAAAAAAAGTAGCTTTAACATCGAGTATGCTGAGCAGGTCAAGGATAGCAATCGTACCTATACGGGAAATTTCTATTTGTTCGGCGAGCGATATCGGGTGACCGTATTCGTTGGGTACGTCAAACTCTTCGACATCAAATGTTAATACGACGGAACGGACGTTTGGCAAAGGTTGGACTTTTGTACAATGTAGTGAGGTCTGGACTTAGCCTGAAGGAAAAGCTTGCCAATGTATATCCCGATAAATCCGAGTACGATAAGGTTCAACCCTCCGAAGAACACAACCAATGATATTAACGATGCCCATCGCGGGAAGTGATTCCGCGACGACAGCATGTAGATCATGTATGGCAGGTATGCAACCAGTGAGAACACCGAAAAGAAAAATCCGAGCGAAATAGAAAATACAAGTGGCCTGATGTTGAACGAGGTTGCACCCTCCACCGCCAGTTGTATCATTTTGTTGAGCGAATATTTTGTTCGTCCCGAATGACGCGGTGCTGCTTTATAGGAAATTGCCTTTTGATTGAACCCTACCCACTTCACCAATCCACGATAGAAGGGACCGATCTCGGGAAGACGCTTCAGTTGGTCTACCACCACGCGGTCGAGCAATCGGAAGTCTGCTGATCCATCTTCGATGGGAACATCAGATATGAGGCTCATGACCTTGTAAAATAATTTGCTCGAGGTGCGCTTGAACCATGAGGTGGTCTTGTCCGGTTCGCGAAGCGTGTACACCACGTCGTAGCCGTCTTCCCAGTGTTTGAGGAATTCTTTTATCATAGAAGGCGGGTGCTGAAGGTCGCCGTCCATGGTGATAACACAGTCGCCGGTGGCATGATCAAGGCCGGCTTTTATTGCATTTTGCTGGCCGAAATTTCTTGAGAAAGAAATGAAGAAGACGTTCTTGTCGCACTCCGAAAGTTCTGTGAGCCTGACGAGAGTGTCGTCGGTGCTGCCGTCGTCAACGAATATCAACTCATGATCATATTCGCTGTGTTCAAATTCAGCGTTGATCTTCTTCGCCAGGACAGAGACATTCGGAGCCTCGTCATAGACGGGAACGACGACAGTTACTTTTTTCCGCACAACAAAAACGAGAGGGAAGCCTTTGTAGTTTTGCAACAGCGAAGTAAGTTCAAGTTTGGCATTTTAACAAACTTAACTACCGTTCATCATTGAAATTTTACGATCCTGTAAGGTACATTCAATTGTATTTATGCTTAAAACTTTGCGCATATTGCTGCAAACGCGACCTGACCGGAAGATTAATTTTTTCTTAATTGTTGGCGGAAATGAATATTAACCCGATTGTACTTGCCATCCCCGTCTTTTTCCTGCTCATAGGAATTGAGCTGGTGGTGGAGCGTCTCTCGCACAGGAATCTATACAGGTTACCGGATGCGATCGCCAATATGAGTTGCGGGATCACTTCGCAGTTGTCGGGACTTTTCATGCGCGTACTTGGTATTGGAGTCTATGAACTGCTGTTTGCCAACTTCGCGATGTTCGATGTGAAACTGGCGTTGCCTTCATGGGCATACTGGCTTTCGTTGTTCCTCCTCACCGACCTGGCTTACTATTGGGCACATCGCATGAGTCACGAGGTCAACCTGTTTTGGGGAGGACACGTCGTTCACCATCAAAGTGAAGATTACAATCTTTCGGTGGCATTGAGGCAGAGCTCGTTCCAGGTGGTCTGGACGTTTGCATTCAGTCTGCCCATCGCGATCATTGGGTACCAGACATACGATTTTGCATTGGTGGCGGCGCTGAATACGCTGTACCAGTTCTGGATCCATACCGAGACGATCAACAAGCTCGGATGGTTCGAATATATTTTCAACACTCCCTCCCACCATCGTGTACACCATGGAAGAAATCCGAAGTACATCGATAAGAATCACGCGGGATCGCTCATCATTTGGGACAAGATGTTTGGTACCTTCCAGGCCGAGGAAGAACGACCGACGTATGGTATCACAAAGCCTATCAATAGCTGGAACGCCGTGTGGGCAAACTTCAGCCATTATGCAGTCATGTCGGAAGAGATACAAAGAATACCGAAGTGGACCGACAAGGTGAAGTATCTTTTCAAGAAACCAGGCTGGCTTCCGAAAGAAATGGGCGGGTATCGACCCGCACCCGAGGTCGACAAAAATACTTATAGAAAGTACGACACACCCGCGCCGGTATTGTTGAACTACTACGTTCTTGTGCAATACATAATTTGCCTTGGTGCAACAGCAGCATTCCTCTTCAATCAATCTAAACTTGAGATGTCATCAAAAGCTGTAGTCGCTGTGCTGATATCGTGGTGGGTCGTGAACAGTGGTGTCCTGTTCGAGCAGAAGACGTGGGTGAAGGCTGCCGAGTACGCACGCATAATTTTGTTTTCGGCGGGGCTGTCGGTCATAACCGTGTATTATTCGTTATCGCCGGTTCTGCATGCGATCGCTCTTGGGTATGCACTTCTGTCGATTGTTTGGTTATCGAAATTACCTTCTTATGAAGCGAAGCTGGCAGCTTAGCGTTTTACTTTTCATTTGTCTCGCTTGCTCGAAACCTCTTCCCGGGCTTGTCAATTTCGATGCGAAGGTTTGGAAGGACGACCCGAAAGGCTGTAAGGGATTAAGGCGTGCATTTTATGAGTCACTCGAAGCTCAGCGGGAGTCGCTTAAAGGATTGTCGGAGCGCGACCTGATGGAGCTGCTTGGAAAGCCCGATCAGAAAGACCTGTCAGAGCATCATAAGAAAATTTATATCTACATTATTGAACCAGGGCCTGAATGCAACCCTGGAGATTCAACCTCCACGATCCTCGAGGTCAGATTCAATGCTACTGGTGTATCGAAAGAGGTAAGCTTTCCAATAATAGGTTAAAACGTCATGAACAACATCTCTGTAATTGGTTCCGGTACAATGGGCAATGGCATTGCCCACGTGTTTGCCCAGTTTGGTTTCAACGTCACGCTGGTTGATGTCTCCGAAGAGGCCCTGAAGAAAGGCATGGCGACTATCGAAAAAAATCTCTCTCGCCAGCTGGAAAAAGGTACGATAGATGACTCCACCAAACAGGCAGCACTCAAGAGACTTACCCCTTCTTCGAACGTCAAAGACGGGGTATCGAAAGCCGACCTCGTTGTGGAGGCCGCCACAGAGAACGTCGACCTCAAGCTGAAGATCTTTGCCGACCTGGACGCAAACGCACCAAAGTCGGCCATCCTGGCAACGAATACTTCCTCGATATCGATCACCAGGATCGCTTCGGTGACATCGCGCCCCTCGCAGGTGATCGGCATGCACTTCATGAACCCGGTACCGCTGATGAAACTGGTTGAAGTTATTCGCGGCTACCAGACTTCCGACAGCACAACGAAGAAAGTATTCGAGCTGTCGAAAACGCTGCAGAAGGTGCCAGTAGAGGTGAACGACTATCCCGGCTTTATTGCCAACCGTATTCTGATGCCAATGATCAACGAAGCGATCTATTCGCTATACGAAGGAGTAGCCGGTGTGGAAGAGATCGATACGGTGATGAAGCTCGGGATGGCACACCCGATGGGGCCGCTACAGCTTGCCGATTTCATCGGGCTCGATGTTTGCGTTTCGATCCTGAAAGTGATGCACGACGGTTTCGGAAATCCCAAATACGCGCCGTGTCCTTTGCTTGTCAACATGGTGCAAGCCGGAAACAAAGGCGTAAAATCCGGCGTCGGCTTTTATAAATACTCGGCAGGCAGCAAGGAGTTAATTGTGGCCGATCGCTTTAAGAAGTAAATTCAGAAACCAAAACCTCAAACATATGTTGGAAGAATTCAAAAAATTTGCAATGCGCGGAAACGTGATCGACCTGGCAGTGGGTGTGATCATCGGGGCAGCATTCGGAAAGATCGTGAGCTCACTCACAGACGACGTCATTACCCCTCTCCTGCTGAAGCCGGCACTGGACGCCCTTAACATGAAAAACCTCGCGGAGTTCACAATCTTCGGACAGGTGAAGATCGGCATGTTCCTTTCGGCAACCATCAACTTCTTCCTTATTGCGATCGTGCTGTTCTTCCTCGTGCGAGTGATCCATCTTCAGAAAAGAAAAGAAGAGGCCAAACCCACTCCTCCTCCACCGCCCGCTCCTGAAGTTGTCTTATTGACCGAAATAAGAGATCTGCTTAAGGGACGATCTTGATTTGATTCCTCAAACCGCGGAATGAAACGAGTTCCAGCCCGGTGTGACCGATAAACATCTTGGCCTGGATCTTCACAGGTATTTTATTGCCGTCGTCGGAGATCCAGCAGGTGATAGAGTTCTCACCATCAAACAATTTATTGTCGGGCATGATCGGCTTCATGATGTTGCAAGGGATCTTGCCTACTGAAGTCTTGATCGTTTCCTTGCCCAGGTACATCACTTTCAGGTAATACGATGTGTCTTCGAAAAATCCTGAGATCGTAACGGTATCCCCCTTGTGGAGCTTCGCGAAGTCGATCTGGCGGAGCAGCATAAAACCTCCAACAAGATCCTTGGCATTTTGAGGTATATCGTAACGATTCTTTTCTTCGTACACGCCGCTCTCCTTGTTCTTCACCTTCACAACAACCTTATGAGTTTCGTGGTCGAAATTCGAAAGCTCTTCCAGGCGATAGCTGTTCTCCTTGATCTTGCGGTACGAAACCTGGGTCGACATGGTGGTAGTGTCGATATAAGCACCCCAGTTGTCTTCTACATCGGCCACCCACGACATCCAGTCGCTTGTCTCGCCAAAGGCGTCGATCTTATAGCAGGGTCTTGAGTTGACTTTATGAACGCGGTTGTCGATCCGGGTAATTGCTTTTCCGACGTGAAGGAATCCAAAGTTCACTTTATACTCGAGCTCCTCGCCCTTGCCGAAGCTGGTGGGGCGATCTACCATGTAAGGCACACTCGTTTGTCGCATGGCCACGAAGCCGCTGCCGAGAGTGACGATCAAAGCTGCCGATAAGAACAGGATAAGCCTTTTCATTTCTTCAAAAATAGCGTTCCTGCATGTATTGACAAAGGCTGTGCCAACCCCTAGGCCGAGACGTTATTCTCCCTCAAAGCGTCGTTCAGGGAGGTCTTTTTATCGGTACTTTCTTTGCGGGTGCCGATAATCAAGGCGCACGGAACCTGGAACGCGCCAGCGGCAAATTTCTTGGGTATTGTGCCAGGAATCACTACTGAACGCTCGGGCACGTAGCCTTTATATTCTTTTGGCTCACTGCCAGTTACATCGATGATCTTCGAGCTTGCAGTTAATACAACATTGGCACCCAGCACAGCTTCTTTGCCTACTCTCACACCTTCAACCACAATACAGCGGGAGCCCACAAATACGTTGTCTTCTATGATCACCGGTGCCGCCTGCACGGGTTCGAGAACTCCCCCGATACCAACACCTCCACTCAGGTGGACGTTCTTTCCGATCTGGGCGCAGCTGCCAACCGTGGCCCAGGTATCTACCATCGTACCCTCGTCGACATACGCACCGATGTTCACGTACGAGGGCATCATAATCACCCCCTTGCTGAGATACGCTCCATAACGGGCAACGGCGTGTGGGACAACCCTTACGCCAAGCTTGCTATAGTTTTTCTTCAAGGCCATTTTATCGTGAAACTCCAAAGGACCCACTTCGATGGTCTCCATTTGCTGTATCGGAAAGTAGAGGATAACGGCCTTCTTCACCCACTCGTTAACCTGCCACCCGGTGGCAATAGGTTCGGCGACCCGAAGCACGCCGCGGTCGAGTTGATCGATCACTTCGCGGATCGCCTTTTGTGTATCGGCCGACTTCAAAAGCTCGCGGTTGTCCCACGCAGATTCTATTACTAATTTCAATTCCATTTTTGCCTGTTTTGGGGGCCGCAAATAAATGAAAAAAAAGAAGATCGTTATCGCCTCCGTTCTCAAACCGGCAGACGATGTTCGGGCGTTCGAAAAGATGGCAATGACCCTCGCTGGTGAAGGCCACCAGGTGTACCTGGTCGGTATGCCCTCCACCACGTCTGTATCACCTCCAAATATTCATTTTATTGAACTATCTCCCTTCAACCGACTCAGCTGGAGGCGGCTCGCAAGACCGCTCAGGGTGCTCAGAAAAGTGCGTAAAGTAAAACCTGAAGTATTGATAGTTAATACCCATGAGCTCCTGATAGTTAGTTTTCTAAACAGAATTTTATTTGGCGGCAAGATCGTGTACGATATCCAGGAAAATTACTACCGGAACATCCTCCACACCCATGCTTTTTCGTCGTGGCTCAGGATGCCTGTGGCGATGTGGGTACGGATGAAAGAATACCTCTTTGTCCCCTTCTTTAACCAGGTGATCCTTGCCGAAAAATGCTACGTGGATGAGCTCTCCTTCGTGCCCAAATCATCGACCATT
Organism: Cyclobacteriaceae bacterium; assembly: GCA_035656375.1. Lineage (GTDB taxonomy): Bacteria > Bacteroidota > Bacteroidia > Cytophagales > Cyclobacteriaceae > ELB16-189. The sequence continues at coordinate 15,393 of DASRSO010000129.1, forward strand.
TTAGAGAACAAATCCGTGCTCCCGCCAGGCTTCGAACGACGCCCGTCGGCCAACAAAATCATCCTCGCATTTACCGGCACTTTGGGTGAAAGTACAGGGGTGTTCCAGGCCATCGAACTCGCCGAAAAACTCCATGAAAAACGAGCCGACATCGAGCTGCACATCATGGGATTCTGTGCCCTTCCAAATGTCCTCGCCGACATTATGAGCAGGTGCTCGGGCAAGTCATACATCAAGCTCTTGGCAGGCAAGATGCAGATCGGTCATAGCAGCATCCTCGACCTCATCTCGAAGGCTCACTTCGGCATTATTTCCTACCCGGCTTCGCCTCATACGGCAGGCCGGATACCAACCAAACTTTTTGAATACCTGTCAGCACGCCTACCCATTCTCTTACAAGACAATTCCCCGTGGGTGGGGTTAACGAATCGTGTCTCGGCAGCTATAGTCGTCGACTTTCACAATCCTGATGTCGACAGGTTATTGAAAGACATGACCAGCAAAACGTTTTACACCGGCCCGGTGGACGAGTTCTTCTGGCGATCGGAAGAGCCGAAGCTTATCAAACTTATCGAAGGTCTTTAGGGAACCTGGTTCAGGACCACCCTGGCGACCACGACGCTAGCCCTGGTTGCAATTGAAATTGCCGACGGATCCCATTGCAGATTTTGAAGCGGGAAGTCGGGAGACTGGATCTCGTCGATAGTTTTTTCGAGAACAGCCTGCTCGGTGGAGAAGACGAAGATGATCGTATTCTTTCCGACCGGTTCTGTGAGAGGATAGTATTTGTCTTCAGCCGGCAAGGTGAGGTTTGAATAAAGTGCGGGGTATGCGGCAACGTCGAGCACCTGGCGGGCACCTGATTGGTCGAACGCAACGACACCCATAAAGACCCGGCCGGTAGTTTTAACCCGGAAATTGAACTGGTCTCCTGTGCGATAGGCCTTCTTAAAAACATACTCCCCGGGCGCCGCCGACGAGACGGCCATGGCTTGCTTCTGACCGTCTCTGAAGTCCACCGTGGCACTGAATATTTTTGGGGCTTTCGTTAGCTGAAATCCGTACAGTACATAGCTCCCTATGTCATCGTAACGAAACCAGGTAAGACCTTCTTTACCCCAGCTTCGTCCCCAGCTATTGACTACCTGGAAAGATCCCTGGTACATGGCATCATCGTAGCCAACGATGGTGATCGCATGCCCGCCATACTCGCGCAGTGGTTGCTCTCTGGGTTGCCAGAATTCACCGGCGAGGTTGAAGGAAGGAGGGCAAATGAACCCTATGACCACGGGAGACCCCTGTGCAAGGGCGGCTTTAATTGCGTCGACCTTTGCCTGCTTTGAGTCGTATGTATTGAAGAGCCGGATGAAACTCTGTATGCGGTGATGGCGGGCGGAGTCGATCGCGTAACGGGGGATGCTGTCGACGCACAACTCGCGAAAGTCGGAAAATCTTGGAGCACCGGAAGTCTTCAACGACTCGAGTGCATCGATCAGGCTGACTGGTTGTGTGCAGCCGGGCTGGCCTGCGGCAGACCGATAGGTGAACGCTGCAGAGAGACCCAATCGCTGAATCGTGAGTGCGTCGGTAGTCTTGCTTTCATTTGCATCGAGCATAGTGGCGGCGTACCAGGCGGTGCTCCACCCTACCGCGGTGTTTGTATTCGATTGGTTGATGACACGAGGAACTGATTTGAACGAAATGGCAGACGGCAGGTGCTCAACCTTTCCGTACGAGGGATTTAATGGAAGTTTGTTGTAACGATCGTCTTCGAATGACAGTCCGCGCTGATTCGACTGACCGACGGCCGAAGCAGTAATCAATAGAAATACAGCCAGGGAAAATGCAGCTATAGCTCTAACTGAGCTGGTCTTACTTGCCGGACCTGACGAAGACAAATTCGCTACCGGGTTCATTGTCACCAAAAGTTCCGTAACGTGGCACTTGTTTACCTACCTCTACGTATGAATTGATCACAGACGTTGTGAGAACGCGCATTGCACCTCCTCCGCTTCGAAGGGCTTCCAGGAACCGGGTGGCGAATGGTGAATGGCGTCCGGGTCTTCCGTCGGAGACGTATTCCTTACCGCCAGAGGTGAGATAGATCCTTGATTTGTACTGAAGCTTTCGCTTGATAAGATCCTGCTGCATGGAAGCATTGAAGCGAGCCTCATCATCGTCGTCTTCTCCGCGTTTGGCGAGGGCCTGGTCGAATGTGCCACCGAAGCATGCGTCCATGCTCAGGAAGATATGCCTGCAAGGATTGTTATCGATACGGGTTCGCAGGTCGGAGAATGAAATGTACGACTCGCTGTTCTCGTCGTTCCTTTTCGAGTCTTTGGTAACGATGTACCCGTCTTTTATCAATTCGTCGAACTTGCCGTGGCCGGCGAAGAAGATGAACAGTTGGTCGTCGGGCAGGTAGTTGCGTGCGCTGTATTCACGGAGCTTCGAGAGGATGGTAGACTTGTTAGGATTCCTGACGAGTTCGACTTTGAAACCGTAGAGTTCTTCGAGGTCTTTCTTGATCGCTTCCGCGTCGTAGAGCGGGTTAACGAGGTCGCTCCATTCATCGTAGTCGTTGGTGGCGATCAGCAAGGCGTAGTCGGTACGTGCGGCAAGTGTGGCTGCCAGGGGGAGTTTGACGTTCACGGTACGAAACTCGCTTGTTGTTTCGCCCTGTTCGTTGACGGCGGTAATTCGGATTTCGTTTGGTCCTTCCTCCACATCGAGTTCCCGCTCGACAAACATGTCGAACTTCGAAGCTTCGGAAGATGTTGCACCTATTCCGCGATCTTCGGTGACGGCGACACCATTTACCTGGACATTAACATTCTTGAGCTTGATCTTTGAGTTTACTCCAACCTTGATCACAAGTTTTTTAACCGTGACCGTACTGGAAGATTGATCCGGAGAAAGCCAGATGACGACGGGCTTGGTGTTTTCTTTGGTTGGCGTGGCTGCGGCAACATCCACAACAACGGCATTGGTCTTCTTTCGGAATTCCTGTGCAGTGGCAGCTTCGCAGACGCACAAGGCCATTGCAACGAGAAACAACTGTTTTATTTTCATAATGAATGAAATTTCAATTCACCTAATTCACCATAAGGCGCTTCAACTTCACCTCTCCCCCTGAAATAACACGAATGATGTACATGCCGGCTGTCCTTGCATCGCCGGGTTTCCAGGTAACCTTATTTAAACCCTGCGGCAGCTCTCCCGAGAATATCACTGACTTGTTACCAAGCATATCATACACTTCCACTGCTGTTTGTAACCGGTCGGGCAGCGAGAATGCAACGGTAGCATCTGTTTGAGCGGGGTTGGGATAAACATCGTGGAGCACTAACGAGCTCACTTTTGTTTTTTCATTCACAAAGCTGCGGTCGCCATAAAGTACTTTAAAACGTCGAGACTCGCGTGGATTGAATGTATATGAGGTGACCTCGCGAAGGTCGATACCGAGTTGCCTTGCTTCGTCCCACAGGATGAGATGTTGCTCGTTGTTGCCAAAGTAAGAGTTGTCCCATTCGATGGTTACCGGGTCGCTTTCGCGGGATGTCTCTGCGGTGAACTCCCAAATGTGGTTGGGCTCTGTGGGTACTATGTCGCGCGAGTAGTTGGTTCCGTTGAACTTTCGTGTGTGATTGAATTCAACGAACTCGTCGAGCCGCGGTGGCGCAAAGTAATCGAACGCATCGAAGTCGTTCAACGCGCGTTTGCGCATACCTACGCCGGGCATTAACGTAAAGAGATTCCCTTGTTGCAGTTTGAATGAAACTTCCCAATCGGTTTGGTCGATAGGATTTGTGAGGACTGGTGTTCCATTCGCACGACCCGACGTCACGGTACGCTTTAAGGGAATAGTGATCGTTTGTGCGGCAGCCATGTTGATGAATGCACCCTCGAAGGCCGCCAGGGTTGTACCCGGAGCATAGCCCCCGGTATAAACGCTTATCCCGGGAAGGCCTGGATTTGCTGCCTGCACGTCGGCCCAACTTAACGGAAAGGTGAATGGGTTTCCGATTTGGTTCCAGCCCTGGGTTAGACTGATCTTAAACTGATCGGTAAGATTGGCGGCGACAGTAACACCGGGACCCGTATCGATCGTTGGGCCGCTGGTTCTTACAAGCAACCAGTAACCCTGACCGGGAACAATTGAACCATCGTAGTTCTGGTTATTAGTTCCATTCTCATAGCGACCAACGCGCCATTTTTTTATGTCGATTGCACCGAGGTCGTCTGTAAAGACTGCGCGCATAGTGTTGGTCTCGAGTTCCAGCGGAACAGATACAATACGGTAGTTTGCCTGCTCTGTTCCATGGCTTGAATACGGAATTGTTAAACCGTCGGCTTGTGATATCCTGACGTTACGTGTGATATCGGTTTTAGTGCCCCCAACACTTGTTGCCTTGATCCTGTATTCCAGGCCGAGGGGTCCAAGTTGGTTTGAAGGGAACGAAAAGCTATAAACGTTTCCACTTCCGGCAACGAGAGACAGCGCCTGGTTTGAGAAAGCGCCCGGTCCATCTGAAAGCATACGATAATCGACAGAAACGTTAGAGACAGTAGACTCATTTTCCACGACGACTACCTTTACTTCGAAGGGTGCGTTGCCGGCCACAGTCGTAACGACGTTCGGTTGAAGAGTGGGAGGCGTTGAATCGACGATAGTTGCCCCCGGCGTTGAAAAGCTCCAGGTGTTTGGATCGGTGATCCCCGCAAATGCATTACCGGCAAGGTCAGTAATGGCGGTGGCATCGATCAATACG
>DASRSO010000130.1:0-36507 GCA_035656375.1 Cyclobacteriaceae bacterium
ACACAAGCTGGCCGCGACATCGTCTGGAGGAGTCGAAGCAAGTCGGCTATTCCTTTACTCGCCGAGTTGATCCGTAAATCAGACGACTCAACAATGCTGCGGTACTACCGTGCCTTCGATTTTCATAAAGATCCTTCGAAGCAACAGGTGTTGGCGCAACTTGCAACACAGGAGAAAGGTTTGAAAGTGCTATATGCCTTGAAGCACATGGATGCTTCGAAGCTGAAGATGACCCCGGCAATCAATACCGCGCTCCAGAAAACTCTCAACGAGTACAAAGACAAGATCGAGTTTGTGGAACTTATCTCTACGTTCAACCTGAAAGACAAGTCGAAGGATCTGCTCGACCTGGCACTCAAGTATCCCGACAGCTTGCAGGCACGTGAAGCCATGCGAACTATCTTTAAGTTTGATCGAACAGACATCGTTCAATCTGTTCTCAATGGCAACGACAAGGAAAGCGCTGGTTCATTAATACGTGTGATCGATGCCTCGACTATGGGACATCCTAAAGCGATAACAATGATGGAAGAATTCTTTATGGATTCTACCAAAGATCTCGAGCTGCGAAAACAAGCAGTTCGTTCTTTCGGTGGTCCGTGGGAATCGGAAAACCGAATGCTCGTGCTCGCGAAAGAAAAGAAGATCCCGGCCGACATGCAGACTGCTGCTGCCGGCATGTTCCAAACGGTATGGCGTGCTGCGTTGCGCGAAGAAGCTTCGCAATACCTGACGTTGCCCGGCAACAAGAATGGAAAGCCACTACCGCCAGTCTCCGCTCTTGAAAAAATGGAAGGCGATGCTGCGAAAGGACAGATAGTTTTCACAAACAACTGTGCGCAATGTCACGTTGTGAATGGAGCCGGAACAAACTTTGGCCCCGACCTGAGCGAGATAGGCACGAAGCTATCGCCGGAAGGATTGTATACCGCTATTCTCTATCCGGACCAGGGTATAAGCTTCGGCTACGAAGGATACATGTTTAAACTTAACGATGGGTCTACTGCCGTTGGAAGGATTGTATCTGAAACGAGTGACAAGATCGAGTTACAGTATATGAACAGCTCACAGACATTAAATCCAGGAAATGTGGTGAGCAGAAGCAAGCTACCAAACTCTTTAATGCCCGCTGATTTACAAAAGCTAATGACTGAAGAAGAGCTTATCGACCTCGTCGAGCATTTAAAAACGCTAAAATCGAAAGCACTCGCTACGGCGTATTGATCTCATTAAACCCGCTCTTCGAATCATTATCCGTCCAGCTCATTGGATAGTTCTTATCGAGATATTCCAGTGAGTCTGTTGTGAGATACAATGGTCTGAATGTATCGATCATTACCGCGAGCTCGTGGGTTTCTTTCGCACCGATACTCTTCTCCACGGTTCCCGGATGTGGACCGTGGGGCAATCCACCAGGGTGTAATGTGAACGATCCTCGTTCGATTCCACGGCGGCTCATGAAGTTTCCTTCTGCGTAATACAAAACTTCGTCGCTGTCGATATTGCTGTGGTTGTATGGCGCCGGTATCGAAAGCGGATGGTAATCGAACAAGCGCGGAACAAACGAACAGATCACAAAGTTGTGGGCCTGGAACGTCTGATGTACTGGCGGCGGCTGGTGTATCCTTCCCGTGATCGGTTCGAACTCGTTTATCGAGAATGCATAGGGCCAAAGAAATCCATCCCAACCTATGAGATCCAGTGGACTGTGGTCGTACACGTAATGATGTAAGTATCCCTGCTTTTTGATCTTCACAAGATACTCGCCCCTTGCGTGCTCGGTAATGAGCTCGTGTGGCGGACGAATATCACGCTCGCAATATGGTGAATGTTCAAGCAGCTGACCCAAGCCATTGCGATAGCGTTTTACCGTCTCAACCGGCGAAGCAGATTCAATGATCAATAACCGGAGTGGTCCTTCTTTGAACTCAAGCTTATAGATGACCGTGCGGGGAATAACCACATAATCACCTTTGTGTATCTCGAGCTTACCGAATTGTGAGATCAGCACTCCGTCGCCGTCGTGAATGAAAAGCACTTCGTCGCCTTCTGCATTCTTATAGAAGTAATCCATCTTTCTCTTTGTGGGGGAACAGATAGATATCGAACAGTCGTTGTTCTTCAAAAGAACTTTACGGGCAGTGAGGAAGTCATCGCCTGTAGTTCCAACTTTCGAAGTATTGAGGTGTGTTTGGCGAAGAGAGTAGTCTTCGATGATCTTCGCTCCGTATGGCTCCTGTTTATCGATGCCCTTAATCCTGGTGGGGGCATAGATGTGATACAGGTTAGAATAGATGCCGTGAAAGCCTTCGGAGCTTACGAGTTCTTCTTTATATAAAGAACCATCGGGTTGCCTGAACTGAGTATGGCGTTTGGGAGGAATCTGTCCGAGCCTGTAGTAATACATACGGAAGTGGTTTCCGTAAAATTACAAACATTAAAATTTTTGTCTGTTCAAGTCGGGTACTTTATCAAACATCTTAAGAGCCTGTTGAAGGATCTCGTTGTTTTCGTTGAGGATCGGGTAATAACCTTCATTGCCCCATATCCTTCGAGCGATTTCTGCCTTGAGATAATTTTTAATAACACCCTTGTGAGTCTGTAGATCTGATAGCATTGGCTTCACGCCGGCTTTCTTTCCCATCTCAACAACCTGGTTCAACATCTGGTCGTCGATGTCGAAACCTGACTTGTACTTATCGAAGCCCATCTTTTCCAGTTGCTCTTTGTGCTTCGCGGCATAGTTGAATGCGAACTCGCGTGGCGCATTTGCATTGAACAGCCTATTGAAGTATACGCTATTCTGTGTTGTATCGAGTGGAACAAAGTAGTCGGGCATAATGCCACCGCCGCCGTACACGGTTCTTCCATGTGCAGTCTGGTACTTCAGTGAATCGTTGAACTTGATGCTATCGGCATGGAAGAATTCACCGTGCTTATAGCGATCGTAAACTTCACGATCGTATTCTTCGTCGCTGGTATATGGCTTTTGAATGGATCTTCCGCTTGGCGTGTAATACCTGGAGATAGTCAGTCGCAGTTCGGAACCATCGTTAAGATCGAATGGAGTTTGAACGAGTCCTTTGCCGAATGTTCTGCGGCCGACGATGAGAGCACGGTCGTTGTCCTGTAAAGCTCCCGAAACAATTTCAGATGCTGAGGCACTTCCTTCGTTCACGAGAACGATCAGGTCGCCTTCTTCGAACTCGCCTTTCTCCGATGTGAGCGCTTCGGTGTCGTAGCGCTTATCTTTTCCTTTTGTGAATACGATCTTCTCGCCCGACTTCAGAAATTCATCCGACAGGTCGATGGCCTGGTTGAGATATCCGCCGGGATTGCCTTGCAGGTCGAGCACCAATTTCTTCATGCCCTGATCTTTCAGTTTCGAAAGAGCCGCCTTGAATTCGTCGTACGTGGTAGCAGTGAACAGGCGGAGCTTGATGTAACCGATCTCTTTATCGACCATGTAAGCCGCGTCGATAGAATACTGGGGGATCTTGTCGCGAACGATCTTGAACTTAATTGGTTCTTCAGCGCCATTGCGCACGATCTCGAGTTCTACCTCGGACCCTTTGGGACCTTTGAGATATTTGTAGACGTCGGAGTTCTTGATGTTGATGCCGGCCACGAGTTTGTCGTCGACCTTAACGATTTTGTCGCCAGAGCGAAGTCCGACTGCTTCGGAGGGACCGCCACTGAGGGGTGATACGACGACGAGAGTGTCCTGGAAAATATTGAATTCGATACCTATGCCTTCGAAGTTGCCGCGGAGGTCTTCACTGGCCGTCTCGCGGTCGCGTGCGGGAATGTACGACGAGTGAGGGTCGAGCTTGGTGAGGAGGTGTTCTATAGCCTCTTCTACAAGTTCGTCGGTCTTTGCCTCGTCGACGTATTCGTTTTCTACCAGGGAGAGAACTTCCCTGAACTTCTGCATTCCATCACCCACATCGCGGGGGCCTGACTTGGGGCCGAGGCTGGAGCCTATGAGAATGCCGCCGGCAAGCCCGATACAGAGAATTAGAGGAAGGCGGATCTGGCTTTTGGTGTTTTTATTTGGCTGTTCAACAGGCGCCTCGGGTTTCGGCTCAACAGGTGCCTCGGATGTGTTGTCTACTTCTTCACTCATGATTCCTAGATAAACGGACCAAAATAAGATTAGTTCCGGCCCCTTCCAATTGCTTATATTTACTGATTATGGACAGGCTGGCGCTGAAAAATAAACGGATAGGGGAGCTCGTGGACCAGGATAGTGTGCGCGCCCATGTACTTTTTTACTTCGGTATTAAATTTTACGAATACTCGGAACATACGCTCGAACAGGTATGTAAAGAAAAGGGTCTGAAACTCGACCAGGTTCTGAACGAACTTGAGTCGCCGGGAGAGAATTTCAGGGAGGCCGATCTTCCTTTGATCTCATACCCGATAGATCTCATCATTGAGTATCTGAAGCATGCTCACTTTTTGTTTGTAAAACATAAGCTTCCGTACATCGGCAGGCTGGTTGAAGGCTTTAAGCCGGAGGACAAACGATACGAAGCTATTGCGAAAGATCTTAAGATACTTTTCCCGTTGTTTATCGAAGACTTCATTCATCATATCTACCAGGAAGAAGACACGCTGTTCAAATACATTAAAGTTCTTGAACGTGCTGCTGTCGGAAGTTATAATCCTGCGAGACTTTACTACATGATCGAGAAGCATTCGCTCCAGCGATTTGCTATGGATCACGAAGCTCACGACGATGAGATGACCGGTATTCGCAAGATCACTAACGATTATCAACTATTTCCCGACTCGCCGTTGCATGTTAAGGTGATGTACGCCGAGCTCGTTACGTTCGAAAAAAATCTGCAGACACATGCGCGTATCGAGAACGAGATATTGTTCCCCAAAGCGATGGCCCTGGAAAACAGGGTGAAGCAGGCCTTCCTTGAAAAGTCGAAGCAGAACTAGTGGGTAGAATAATTGCTATCGACTACGGCAAGAAGCGAACTGGCCTTGCTGTTACAGATCCTCTTCAGATAATTGCTACAGCCCTGGATGTGATTGAAAGTGAAAAGCTGATCAGTTACCTGCGTTTATATTTTCAGAGAGAGGCTGTTGATCAAATTGTGATCGGCCTTCCCAAAAATCTGAAAAACGAAGAGAATGAAATGACCGCTCTTGTTCGTTCGATAGCCGCTCAACTTCAGAAAACTTTCCCCGACAAGCCCCTTCATTTCCTGGACGAACGCTTCACCACCACCATTGCACATCAAACCATGATCACGGGCGGGATGAAGAAGAAGGACCGGCGGGAAAAGGGCAACGCCGACAAGATTGCAGCGACCATACTTTTGCAAGACTTCCTTGTTGCCAAAAAATAGTCCCGAAATACTACCTTTACAAAATGGTTTACCCTATAGTCGTCTACGGTGACCCTATCCTCCGCAAGAAAGCTGTTGATGTAGAGAAGGGCACCGACATTAAAACCTTCGTTGCAGACATGTACGAGACCATGTACGCAGCGAATGGTATTGGCCTTGCCGCTCCCCAGGTTGGCAAAGGCATTCGTGTTTTTGTTGTCGATGGCACGTCGCTGAATGAAGAAGAGGAGGACATGTCGGCATTTAAGAAAGTGTTTGTTAATCCCGTTATACTGAAGTCGGAAGGCGAGCCGTGGCCCTTCGAAGAAGGCTGTTTAAGCATTCCGAATATTCGTGAAAAGATCCTCCGCCCTGAGACAGTTGTGATCAGGTACTTTGATGAGGATTGGAATGAGAAAGAAGAAGTTTACGATGGCGTGAAGGCACGGATCATACAGCACGAATACGATCACATTGAAGGGAAACTGTTTATAGACTATTTGTCGCCCCTGAAGAAAAAAATGCTGAAGGGGAAACTGAGTGATATTTCTAAAGGGGAAGTAGATACTGAATATAGAATCCTGGCTCCGCAACGGAAGTAAAAAATTGTTTTGGGTTCTATGTTCGGATACCCGGATGGTATCGAGACTCTGCGATTATGGAGATACAAGAAAGTTGTCATAACCCGGTTCAATTAACGTTAGGATGTCTCCATGGTCTATAGGTTATCGTAACTTGGGGAGTATCGGAGCTTAGAACCCAGAACAATTTTCACAATGACCTCAAGATTGCCCCAAGTAGGCACTTCTATTTTTACTGTAATGTCTAAAATGGCACTCGATCACGGTGCTATTAATCTCTCGCAAGGCTTTCCCGATTTCCCTGTCTCCGAAGAGCTGATCGAGCTCATCTATAAAAATATGCGCGATGGCCACAACCAGTACGCGCCAATGCCAGGAGCCCCGGCCCTAAAGCAGTCCATCGCTAAAGTCGTTCACGAAACATACAACCGCCCTACCGACCCCGATACTGAAATAATCATCACCGCTGGTGGAACTGAAGCGCTTTATTCAGCGATCACCGCATTCATTCGTGAGGGTGATGAAGTGATCATCCTCGATCCTGCATACGACTCGTACGATCCATCGGTAATGCTGAACGGAGGTGTTCCTGTTCACATCAATCTCAAAGCTCCGACCTTCCATGTGCCATGGGATGAAGTGAAGTCAAAGATCAACAGTCGCACCAGGGCGATCATGATCAACACCCCGCACAACCCGACGGGCTCCGTGATGTCGCCCGCAGACATGAAGACGCTCGAGTCGATCGCCATCGACAGTGATATCATCGTGATCAGCGACGAAGTTTACGAGCGACTTATCTACGAAGACAAGAAGCACGAAAGTGTTTTGAAATACCCTGAACTGTCGAAGCGCAGTGTTGCATGTTTCTCGTTTGGAAAAACGTTTCATGCCACCGGGTGGAAGGTTGGTTATACTGTTGCTCCCCGGAACCTCACAGACGAGATCCGGAAGACCCACCAGTTCATCACGTTTGCCGTGAACACCCCGGTGCAGCTCGCCATCGCCACATATCTTCATAACCCGGAGAATTACCTGAACCTGGGTAAGTTCTATCAGCAGAAACGCGACTTCTTCCTGGAGCAGATCAAAGGCTCGTCGTTCGAAACGTTGCCGTGCTATGGAAGTTATTTCCAGTTGCTGTCGTACAGGAATATCAGTAAGAAAACCGAGCTCGAAATGGCAGAGTGGATGACAAAAGAGCATAAAGTTGCCTCCATTCCAGTCTCGGTATTTTATAAAGATGGCAGCAATCAGCAATTGTTGAGATTTTGTTTTGCAAAACGTGAGGAAACCCTTGAAAAAGCAGGCAAAATTTTGAGAAACCTGTAAGAAATCTCCTAGACTTTTACTCCCATATTCTTTTCTTTGCGGGTCCATTTCAGGCATATGCAGGACCTCAAAATCACGTTAATTCAGGCCGACCTCCACTGGGAGGACGTAGATGCCAACCTGGCCATGTTCGAAGAGAAAATATGGCGCATAGGTGAGCAGACCGACGTGATCATCCTGCCCGAAATGTTCACCTCCGGATTTTCCATGGAAGCCAGCAAGCTTTCGGAAATGATGAACATGAAAACCACCAAGTGGATGAAGATGGTATCGGACCAAACCGGTGCGCTGGTAATGGGAAGCTTCATTGCAAACGTTCACGACAGGTTCTACAATCGTCTTTTGTGGATGGAGCCGGGAGGAAATTTCAAGACATACGACAAGCGCCATCTTTTCCGTATGGGCGACGAGCACCTGGTTTATTCGCAGGGCGAAAGTCAGCTTATCGGCCACTGGAAAGGTTGGAGAATATGCCCGCTCATCTGCTACGATCTCCGTTTCCCTGTGTGGAGCAGGAACAGGTGGAATGCAACATTGAAGAAGCCCGCTTACGACCTGCTCGTGTATGTGGCCAACTGGCCGCAGGTAAGGGCAAATGCATGGGAGACACTTCTGCGCGCAAGGGCAATCGAAAACCTCAGCTACGTCGCAGGTGTGAACCGTGTAGGTATAGATGGCAAGGGTGTTGAATACAGTGGTAACTCACAGATCATTTCTCCGAAGGGCGAACCGATCTTTTCCGTAGAAGGCATTGAGGCGGTGAAGACCATGCAGCTCAATGCAAACTCGCTGCAGGCTTACCGCGATAAGTTTCCGGCATTGCTCGACGCCGATGATTTCAACCTCGAGATCGGCGAATACGAAGAGCGCGAATATCCTACAGGGTTAAGCTAATCAGCGCTAAAAATCAGGGGTAGAAGAACGATAAGCTTGTAGTCTGATAGGCTTATCTTCAACTATGGCAACACTCTCCCTCGACGATCGTCTTCGTTTCTGCAAGATCTGCACGAACCGTAAATTGGATTTCAACACCGGCCTCGTTTGTTCGCTTACGAGTGTCAAACCTGCCTTCGAGCAAACATGTCCCTCATTCTCGCTCGATGAGCCCGAAGCTCATCGACTGGTGGCACTAGAGAAAGCGGGCGAGGAAGAGGAAGACCGCGGCGGCAGTACCACCCTTGAAGGGAAGGGAATAAAAATGGGAGTGCTCGGCGGCATTATCATGGCCGTGATCGCAGTGGTCTGGTTCTTTGCCGGGCTTGCTGCAGACAGGATCTTTTTCTATCCGCCAATTCTTTTCGTGATCGGCGTTTATGCCATCATTAAAGGTTTGGCAAACGGCAACATTGCTGGGAACAAATAGCGCTGAAATAGTACTTTTGCAGCCTAAAACCACCCAGGCATGCAATCCCGCAAGATTACCCGCGCACTCATCTCAGTTTTTTATAAGGACAACCTCGAACCCATCATTCATGCCCTTGCGAAAAACAATGTCGAGTTCGTTTCGACAGGTGGTACCCAGGACTTCATAGAAAAGTTAGGTTACAAAGTAACCCGCGTGGAAGACCTTACCGGGTACCCGAGTATTTTCGGAGGCCGGGTAAAGACGCTCCACCCGGCGGTGTTCGGAGGCATACTTTACCGCCGCGACGACCAGGGAGATCTGAAGCAGGCTGCAGAATATAAGATCGGTCCGATCGATCTCGTGATCGTTGACCTCTACCCTTTCGAAGAAACAGTTGCTAAAGGTGGCACTGAAGATGAGATCATCGAGAAGATTGATATTGGCGGGATTGCGCTAATAAGGGGAGCAGCGAAAAACTTCAACGATGTGTTGATAGTTTCTTCAAGAGATCAGTACAAAGATCTTCTTCAATTATTAGAAAAAAATAATTGCTCTACTGATCTCGATGACAGGAAGCTTTTCGCCGGCAAGGCATTTAAAGTTACATCGCACTACGACACTGCAATTGCTGGTTATTTCAATGGTACCGGCGGGCAGTCGCTTCGCTATGGCGAGAACCCTCATCAGAAGGCAGTGTTCCATGGAAACCTGGAAGACCTCTTCGAGCAGCTCAATGGAAAGGAGCTTTCGTACAACAACCTTGTTGATGTTGATGCTGCAATAAATCTTGTGGCGGAGTTCGATGGCGAGACTGCCTTTGTGATCATTAAGCATACAAATGCATGCGGAGCAGCAACTGGCCGGTCTGTACTTGAAGCATATCAGAAAGCTTTCCAGGCCGATACCATTTCTGCTTTCGGTGGTGTACTGGCATGTAATAAAACGATCGATGTTGCTGCGGCAACTGAGATCAATAAGCTCTTTTTCGAGATCCTTGTAGCGCCGGCTTACGACGATGAAGCGCTGAAAATACTGCAGGCGAAAAAGAACAGGATCATCCTTAAGCAGAAGCAAAAACTTCAGAATAAAAAACAGTCGAAGACCCTTCTCAATGGAGTGCTGGAGCAGGACATTGACTGGAAGACAGACAGTGCGGAAGACCTTAGAGTAGTTACCAAAAAAGAGCCGTCGCAATCCGACATCAAGGCCCTTCTGTTTGCAAGCAAAGTATGCAAGCATACCAAGTCGAACACGATAGTTTTGGCGGTAGATGGACAGCTATTGGCCAGTGGGGTTGGGCAAACCAGCCGGGTAGATGCGCTTAAGCAGGCTTTGGAAAAAGGACGTTCTTTTGGGTTTAGCTTCGACAATGCAGTGATGGCGTCGGATGCGTTTTTCCCGTTCCCCGACTGCGTTGAGATAGCGGGCACGAATGGGATTAAGGCGGTGATACAGCCGGGAGGATCGATAAAAGACGAGGATTCTATAAGGTATTGTGATGAGCACGGAATGAGTATGGTGTTCACAGGATTCAGGCATTTCAAACACTAGCCGCACGTAACACTTTTGCCCCAGCGCCCTTGAAGCCAGAGGCCGTTGGATGTAAGTTTTTACCGCCGGTTAGCATCAAAATCCCGCATTTATTTAATTAGCTTTGCGTCAATTTTTTACCAACCACCGGAGGGACTAACCTAAATGGGACTTTTCGACTTTTTCACCAGCGACATAGCCATCGACCTGGGCACCGCCAATACGCTGATCATACATAGAGACAAAGTCGTGGTAGATGAACCTTCGATCATCGCCCTGGATAAGATGAATGGAAAGGTGTTGGCCATTGGTCGCGAGGCGATGCAGATGCATGAGAAGACTCACGAGAACATCAAGACCATCAGGCCTCTGAAAGAAGGTGTGATCGCCGACTTCCATGCTGCCGAAATGATGATCCGTGGCATGATCAAAATGATCGACACTGGTAAGCGCATCTTCCCGCCGTCGCTCCGAATGGTGATCTGCATTCCGTCGGCTATCACGGAAGTAGAAAAGCGTGCAGTTCGCGACTCTGCGGAACACGCCAATGCAAAAGAAGTGTACATGATCCACGAGCCGATCGCAGCAGCTATCGGTATCGGTATTGATATTGAACAGCCGGTTGGAAACATGATCGTTGACATCGGTGGTGGAACGACAGACATTGCAGTGATCGCCCTTTCGGGGATCGTGTGCGACCAGTCGATCCGTATCGCCGGCGACACGTTCAACCGCGACATCCTTGACTACATGCGCCGTCAGCACAACCTGCTGATTGGTGAACGCACAGCTGAAAGAGTGAAGATCGAAGTTGGTTCGGCTCTTACCGAGCTCGACGACGGACCCGATGATTTCGAGATCCGCGGTCGCGACCTGATGACAGGTATTCCGAAGACCATCAAGATCTCTTATTCCGAAGTTGCCTTCGCTCTCGACAAGTCGATCTCTAAACTTGAAGAAGCCGTGTTGAAAGCGCTTGAGTTGTCGCCTCCCGAATTGTCGGCTGATATTTACGAGAGAGGTATATACCTGACGGGTGGTGGAGCGATGCTTCGCGGCCTCGACAGGAGACTGGCCCTGAAGACAAAACTCCCAATTCATGTGGCCGACGACCCGCTGCGCGCTGTTGTAAGGGGAACCGGCGCCGCGTTGAAGAACCTCAATCATTATCGCAAAGTATTGATGACGTAGTATTGAAGACATAAATGGATCGCCTCCTAAATTTTGTCTATCAGTACAGAGCTTTCTTCACTTTTCTCCTGCTGGTATTATTGTGTTCATGGCTGATCGTTGAGAACAATCAATACCAAAGTACCCGTTACTTCAACTCTTCCAACAGGCTCGCCGCCAACATCATCAGCTTCTCCCAGGGCGTGCGTGAATATGTATCCCTGAAAAGGATCAATTCCGACCTGGCGCAGGAAAATGCAGCACTCCGTTCGAAGCTCGAACGATACGCAGTTGTCGACAGCCTGTACAAGGATACCACCCGTCGCTTCGATTTCGTGAGCGCGAAGGTGATCAACAACTCTGTGCAGATGTTCAAGAACTATATCACCGTGAACAAAGGCAGTGAAGATGGCGTGCGACCCGGCATGGCAGTAATCAGTTCCAAAGGAGCAATCGGTAAAGTGAAAAGTGTTTCGAAGAACTATGCAGTACTGATCTCATTGCTGAATGTAGACGACCAGGTGTCGAGCACCATAAAGCGAACCGGCCATTTCGGAACAGCCCAGTGGGATGGCACCGACCCCCGGATCATCAACCTGAACTATATTCCACGACACGTTACTCCCCAGGTAGGCGACACCGTTGTGACCTCTGGATACAATGCAGTGTTCCCACCCGACGTGTTGGTAGGCATCGTAAGCAAAGTTAACCTGAGGGAAGAAGCGCCTTTCTGGGAGGTTAAAGTAGAGCTGGCGCAGGACTTCGGACGGCTGGCATTTGTAGAGATCGTGAAAAGTTATCTGAAGTACGAGAAGGATTCACTCGAGACAACAACAATCGGTGACTTAAAATGAACAGAGCGGGAGTTTTTAATGTTGTGTACTTTTTCCTGTACGTGATTGCACAGGTACTCCTGTTTAAACGATTAGTACTTTTTAACACCTCGTTCTGTTTTTTATATGTAGCTTTTATACTGCTTTTGCCCGTCGAGACAAACAACTTGTTGCTGATGGTGCTGGCATTTGTTCTTGGCTTTACGATAGACATTTTTTACGACAGCCTGGGTATTCACGCGCTGGCGCTGGTAACAGTCGCCTACCTGCGTAACTACTGGCTGAGTTCCATTACTCCCCAGGGCGGCTACGACGCCGGCTCCAGCCCGGCGTTGACGAACGGGGTGCAATGGTTCCTGGTGTATACGGTGCCGCTGGTGTTTGTTCACCTCGCACTTTTGTTCTTTATCGAAGCCGGGGGGTTTGGGATGTTCTGGTTCACCATGCTGAAGGTGATGGCGAGTTTGTTGTTTACTGTAAGTGTCATGCTGATGCTTCAATTTTTTAGTGGAACACGATCATGAACGAAGGGAGAAAAGAAATTGTACAGGTTGTTTTTGTTTTGATCGGGATCATATTCCTGATCAAGCTCTTCTTTATACAGGTGATCGACAGCCGTTATAAAGATCTCGCCGATGGCAATGCCATCCTCCCACAGGTCGAATACCCTTCGCGTGGACTGATCTACGATCGCAACCACAAGCTCATTGCCTACAACACCCCCGAGTTCGATGTCGAATGCATTTTGCAAGACGTAAAGAAATTTGACACTGCACGTTTTTGCGAAGTCTTCAAGATGGGGCGGCCCGAAGTACGCAAGGCTTTCAAAGACATGAAAGCCCGTAAGGAATATTCGAGGTTCAAGCCAACCGTATTCATCGACCAGCTGTCGACGCTGGAGTACGCCACGGTGTCGGATCACATGGATGAGTTCCCCGGCTTTTACATCGTAGCTCGTACAGGCAGGGCTTATTCAACTGCCTCGCTCGCAAATGCTCTCGGTTACGTGAGTGAGATCAGCAAAAGCCAACTCGAACACGACAGCACGAAGATCTACAAACAAGGCGACTACATCGGGCAAAGCGGCATAGAAGCATACTACGAAGAAGTGCTGCGCGGCCAGCGAGGCATGCGCTTCAAGCTCCGCAACGTGAAAGGTGTGGAGAAAGGCTCATGGAACAACGGAGCTTACGATACTCTTTCGGTTCCCGGCACCGATCTCGTTACAGGTATCGATCTCGACCTGCAGCAATACGCAGAGTTCCTCCTCAACGGCAAAGCTGGAAGTATCGTGGCGATAGAACCTTCGAGCGGCGAGATACTCACTTTTGTTTCTGGTCCTTCGTACGATCCCAACCAGCTTACGGGAAGAAAATATTCCAACAACTTTAAGCTGATCAGCGCCGACACCATGAAGCCGCTGTTCAATCGCCCACTAATGGCACAATACCGTCCCGGCTCCATCTTCAAGATTGCCCAGGCAATGACGGCTTTACAGATGGGTGTGGTTAAACCGGAGACGAGGTTCTTCTGTGACCGCGGCAATCCTATGAACTGTCACGGCCCGCACAGCAACGAAGACCTTCGCGGCGCTATAGCGAACTCATGCAATCCATATTTCTACAATGTGCTTCGCCGCATGGTGAATAAAGGCAAGACCAACGATCCGTTCAGCGACACACGCGTTGGCCTCGCTGACTGGAATAGTTACATCGAAAGCTTTGGATTTGGTGGCAAGCTGGGAATCGACTTGCCCAACGAGAAGACAGGGCTTGTACCTACCCCCGCTTACTACGACCGTGCATATCGTGGACGCCCCTGGAAGTTCTCAAACATTTATTCCATCGCGATCGGTGAAGGGGAGAACCTGGTCGTACCCTTGCAGATGGCAAATTTCGCGGCAACTGTTGCCAATCGCGGCTACTACATCACGCCACACATCGTGAAGGAGATCGGCAAAAACGGAAAGCCGCTGCCGCAGTACACCGAAAAACATTATACCAGGATCGACTCGAAGAACTTCGACATCGCGATCGATGCGATGGAAGCCGTAGTTGACCATGGAACGGCAACACGTGCACGTATGGCCGACATGATCGTGTGTGGCAAGACAGGTTCCGTGCAGAACGAACCCCGTCCCGACCACTCGGTGTTCATCGCATTCGCACCGCGCGACAATCCCAAGATTGCAATCTCTGTCTACGTGGAATTCTCAGGACAGGGAGCGCGTGCAGCCGCTTCTATCGCCAGCCTGTTGATGGAAAAATATCTCACTGGCCAGGTAAAGCGCACGTATCTCGAACAATATGTTTTAGCCGGCAAATTCCTGTAAGATGCTACTCGACCAAAATCGCGGCGATCAACGTATCACAGGCAATATCGATTGGCCGACAGTCGGTTTGTTTGCCTTGCTGTTGATGATGGGGTGGCTCAACATTTATGCGGTAGTGTACGACGAAGCCACAGCGAAATCATTCTTCGACCTCAGTACAAACTCGGGACGCCAGATGATCTTCATCGGCGCTTCGCTGATCATCGTGTTTATCATCATGGTGGTCGACATGCGGTTCTATGAAACCGTCGCCTACGTGATCTTCGGGGTTGCCGTTTTCGTGCTTGTGCTCGTACCCATCATTGGTAAAGAAGTTGGTGGAAACAAGTCGTGGCTTGGCATTGGCTCCTTCGGCGTACAACCTTCCGAGTTTGCGAAGTTTGCCACGGCGCTTGCCATCGCCAAGTTCATAGGGTCCGTCGGCTTTCGTATGGACAACATGCGCAACCAGGCGATACTGTTCGGAATGATCGGTGTGCCGATCGGTTTGATCCTGTTGCAGAAAGACTTCGGTACGGCGCTGGTGTTCGTGGCATTTCTGCTGGTATTCTATCGCGAAGGGATGTCACCATTCCTGCTGGTTGTTGGAACGTGCGCGGCGGCATTGTTTATACTCACGCTGGTTGTGCCAAACCGGCTGTACCTGGAGATCGGGGTATTCGTCATCATCACGATCATCATCCTGATGGGCAAAAAGACCATTCGAAGAATACTGATCTTCGGGATCGCCGGTGTGATCATCGCAGGTTTCGTAGAGAGTACAGACTATATCGTAAACAACGCCCTGAAACCTCACCACCGCAGTCGTATCAAAGTGTTGATCGATCCCAGCAGCGACCTGAAAGGTGAAGGATGGAACGTAACTCAATCCAAGATCGCCATCGGCTCGGGAGGTTTTATCGGTAAAGGATACCTGAGAGGGACGCAGACAAAATTCGACTTCGTGCCAAAGCAGAGCACAGATTTTATCTTCTGCACGATTGGCGAAGAGTGGGGCTACATCGGGAGTCTTGCCGTGGTGGGATTATTCGTAGCGTTGATCCTGCGGGTGGTTCATATTGCGGAGCGACAGAAGAACCGCTTCGCACGAACGTATGGTTATTCGGTGGCGTGCCTGTTCTTCGCTCACTTTGCGATCAATATCGGGATGACGATAGGGTTGTTCCCGGTGGTTGGTATCCCGTTGCCGTTCTTTAGTTATGGAGGGTCGGCGTTGTGGAGCTTTACGATTTTGTTGTTTATCCTGCTGAAGCTGGATGCGAATAGAGGGCAGGTATTGCAGAGGATGAATTAAATGAGGATGAATTAATGCGGATGAGTTAATGCGGGGTGTAGCGGGGTTCCGCGGAGGCAACGCAAAGGTGCGCGGAGATGGTTAGGATAACCTTAAATAAGACGTTTAAGTAAATTAAGGTGTTTAAGCAAACCGCTTTTCCACAAGTTCTATAAACTCTTCGTACTCTTCCGATTCCTTATCCCACTCAGGATAATTCTCATCGAAATACCTCATTGCCTGCTTGATGTTATCCAACCTGTCCAGCTTGTCAACGGCCTGACTAAAGATCTCAAAGTCACCTTTGAAAAGCATTTTAGTGAACATGAACTTCTGGTTTATGGTAAGGCTGTCTTTTATCGAGCTTATTTTTTTGAAGTTGTCTACGACGGTGTGCTTAACTTCTCTTATTTCTTTTGATTCCTTTACCTCTTCAACCTTCTTAACGGCAATGGGAGGCGGTTGCACTGCCACTACTTTTTTCTCATAAAGTGACTCTACCTTCAATGGCACTACCTTCGAGAACTCACTCACGTATCCATCGATATCCTCCGGGGTAAAATTCACTTCTTCCAGGATCTGGTCGAGCATGCCGAATGCTTCCTTACCGGCGATGAGATCCAGTTTTTTGTCCTCCATTTTCTGGGCCAGTCGTTCGAGCGGAGGCTTGTTGATCTTCAGGTAACGGATCTCGTTCCGAAGGTCGGCCAGGCGTACGTGCGAGCTACCTTGCTTGTCGAGCGTATCGGAGAAAAAGTCGTAAGGGTCAATGATCAAAAAAAGTGTTTGATTCACTGCCTTCTTGAGCAACGGCTGGAAGTTCTCTTTGCTGATGAGGATGTGGTTCGAGAGTACATTCTGGAACCGCTCCATTTCCTCCTTTACTTCGGGAGCTGTGTAATCGAAGTACGGGCTTCGCAGCTTTTGGCCTTCATGTTGCCATGCGCGCAGCAGCTCGCGGATAACAAACAGATTTACCTGGTGTACAGTGCTAAGTTTCAGGATCTCGGGGCCAGTGATCTTGTCCTTTTTAGAAAAAAAAGAAGCTGTTACTTTCGAGGCAAAGTCCTCGCTGTAATCTTCAACTGCCTTGAGGCTCAGTCGTTCGTCCATTTAAGACTCGTAGTGTGATGGTAAAGATAATAATTGAAAATTTGGGGCAAAAAGAGATCACGTCGAATGACCCCACCAGGCCGTTGCTCCGCACCATCCAGGAAGCCGGTGTCGACTGGATGACGGACTGCGGCGGTAAAGGGAGGTGCACTACGTGCAAGGCTATAGTGGTTTCGGGAGGCGAACATCTTACTGGAACGACCCCAGCGGAGCTAAAGTATAGAGGGATAGGGGCGTTACATTCTAATGAAAGGCTAATGTGCCAGGTCCGCGCAACAGGCGACGTCACGCTGAGAGTGCCCGAAGAATTCAAACTTAGACACGTTAAATATTCGTAAACTGCATTTATGTTTATCGAGCCCCAGGTTAGTCGAAGTAATCGCCACGAGAAAGCGGGATGGATCGAAGTGATCTGCGGCTGCATGTTCTCGGGTAAGACCGAAGAGCTGATCCGGCGCTTGAACCGGGCACTGATCGCCCAGCAGAAAGTAGAGATCTTTAAGCCATCGGTAGACAAGCGCTACGATGAAGTGAAGATCGTGTCGCATTCAGAGCGTGCTATCCGCTCGACCCCCGTCGATTTCGCAGACGACATCATCCTCCTCGCCGGTGAGTGCGACGTTGTGGGAATCGACGAAGCACAGTTCTTCGATAATTCGATCGTGGATGTTTGCAATAAGCTGGCGAATAGCGGCAAGCGGGTGATCGTAGCGGGATTGGATATGGACTTCGAAGGAAAACCGTTTGGGCCGATGCCATACCTGCTTGCGGTAGCAGAGTTTGTTACGAAAGTACACGCAGTGTGTATGCAGACGGGTGAGCTGGCGTCGTTCTCGTTCAGGTTGTCGCCCGACAGTTCGCAAGTGATGTTAGGTGAAAAGGATAAGTATGAGGCCAGGAGCAGGAGGGCATTTGAGGAGGGGATGAAAGCGAAGAAGAAATGAGATGGGTTAACCTGACTACGGTTGATGACATTTTCCAGGCACAGGCACTTGCTCATGCACTGGAGGAAGAAGACATACCATGTATCGAGGCGAATGAAAATACAGCGGTGCTTTTGCCGCACCTGCGGCAGGGAATTGAGATCCGGGTTAAGGACACAGACTACCTGAAAGCGAAAGCGATATCCGACAAGGTTGAGGCGCTGCGCTTGCTCCGTTGCCCCAGGTGTCATTCCGATAAACTAAAATACCAGGCATCGGAAGAGCAACCGTTGAAGAAAATCGATGTGATCAAGAAATTGCTTCACTTTCCTCTCGGTAATCACTGGCTTATCTATCGTTGCCTCAATTGCAATCTGGACTTCAAAACCAAGTAAGTGCTTTTCAAGACCACTGGCGTTGTCTTTCGTCTGACCCGGTACGGTGAAACTTCCATCATCGTAAGCATTTTCACGTCACAATTCGGATTGCAGAGTTATATCGTGAACGGAGCACGAAGTAAATCGGGTAAGGGAAAAATTGCGTTGTATCAACCACTGACATTGCTCGATATGGTTGTTTATCATAAAGACTCCGGTGGGATAATGAGGATCAAAGAAGCGAAGTGCCTTTATCCTTATCAGCACATTCAAACCGACGTTAGCAAAACGACGATCGCTTTATTTATAGAAGAGCTGGTCAACAAGACCATCAAGGAAGAAGCTCATGCAGAAGAACTATGCGATTTTTTGATCCGATCCCTTATTCAACTCGATAAGATCGAGAAACCAGAAAATTTTCATTTGACCTTTTTAGTCAAACTAAGCAGGCACCTTGGTTTCCAGCCGCAAAATGCGGGAGAGGTTTTAGGCGGACGGGTAATGGATTATGAGGAAGAGGAGGCCCTCAACAAACTGCTTGAGGGCTCCGATCTGTCCATCACCAATCAACAAAGGCGAACGATACTCGAGGCATTGCTGAGATTTTATTCAATGCATGTGGATGGATTCGGGCAGATGAAATCCTTAAGCGTTCTAAGAGAAATCCTCACCTGAAGCGCAAAGCAAGCATAGCCATAAAGTTTGTTCCCGCCTGGGGATAATAGTAGTTCTGCCTGATCTCTGTCGCTCCCGCAAAATAGCCGTAGGTATAGCCATTGGATTCATACTTCTCGTTGAAGATATTGTTCAACAGCAAACTCAGAGAAACGATGCGATATGTGTATGAAAAACGTATGTCGTTTGTAAAGTACGGATCCAATCTCCTGTTCTCATTCGAAGTATTATCTAAATATTGTTTCCCAACATATTTCGTAAGCAGGGAGATCTCCATACCCTGGAAAGGGTTGTAAGAAAAAACTCCCCCCGCGATCACGTTCGGAGAAAAAGAAATATCGGTCTTCGAATAGTTGTTCTCGATCACGTTGAACTCATCGAAGTTCTCGCCGTAGTCATAAACCACCTCTTTAAAATTTTCGATCTTGTTCTGGCTCAACGTAAGGTTTGCTCCCAATGAAAACTTTGGACTTAACCGGCCAGTCGCCTCTAGCTCGATGCCAGTCCGATAGCTCTTGTCGACGTTCGTGCGCAACGATGCTCCAACATCGTTCAACGCTCCTGTGAGAACCAACTGGTTTCGGTAACTCATCAGGTAATAATTCGCCGACAGGGAATAACCATCTTTCCTGAACCTCCACCCTACTTCCAGGTCGCCCATGGCCTCGTGCTTCGGATCCGGGTTATCGGTCCGCGATGCATCAACAAAGTCGTCACGCACCGGTTCACGATTTGCAATGCTCAGCGAAGCGTATGCATTCTGTGCCGGACTGATCGTCCACGTCCAGCCAAACTTTGGGTTAAAGAAATTGAACTTCTTATTTACATTGAAATCGAACTGTTTGTTTTCAATTCCGCTGGTCTTGTACGAAATGCCGCGATACTGCAGATCGATGAACAAACTCAAAGCAGGTATCCACTGGTATGTTGTCTTGTAAAAGAAGTTGTAGTCGTCTTTTACGCCGTTGTTGAAATAATACTGGTAGTTGATCGGGATACCGGCATTCACCGACGACCATAGTATGTTGCCAAAATGATCGCCATCGTAGCGATTCACTCCTCCGCCAACAATCGTGTTGAAGATGTCCTTGTCGTAATTGAACGAGAAAGTTGTTCCGTAGAAATTATTGCTGAGCCAGCGCTGACGAACAAAATCGGAGCTGCCTGTTAACGAAGTCAAGCCGTAGTCCGCAAAATCGTCGCCGTAACGGTACTCTTCATAGTAGCCACGACCATAGGTGTAATGCGCGGCGGCGTTGAGCGTGGTATGCTGACTGAACCTGTGGGAAAAATGCAGTTGGTAATTGTCTTGTTTGTAGTTATCGACCTGGTTTGGATACAGGAACATGTTGAACGTGCGGCTGTTTGAATTCAACAGGTTGTCGGTTTGTTCCTGGTTGAAGCCAAGATCACCGGCCGTTACTGCCATTCCATCGGTGTCGTTTCTTAGCCGCGACTCGGGCACGCCGTTCCAGCTTTGATAGGTGATCTCCTGGCCGCCAAAGGCAATAGCTTTGAGCATGGTCTTGTCGCCGTAGTAGCCGCCCGACAAATAATAAGACTTCAGGTTGGACGAAGCGCGGTCGATGTAGCCGTCGGATTTTATCATCGACATTCGCCCATCGAAGACAAAGCGGTTGTTGATGAGGCCGGTTCCAACGCCAACAGTATGACGATGGGTGTTGAAGGAGCCGAAGGAATTGATGAGGTCGGCGTAGGGTTTGTCGTTACGCACGTTGGTCTGGAGGTTGAGCGATGCGCCGAAGGCTCCGGCGCCATTTGTAGATGTGCCGACGCCGCGTTGCACCTGCACACTTTGGGTAGAGGTGGCGATATCGGGAATGTTAACCCAGAAAGTCCCCTGCGATTCGCTGTCGTTGTAAGGAATACCGTTGATGGTAACGTTAATTCGGGTGGCGTCGCTTCCACGGATGCGCAGGCCGGTGTAACCAACGCCCGCACCAGCGTCGGAGGTGGTGACGAGTGATGGGGTCCAATTGAGTACGAGGGGGAGGTCCTGACCGAAGTTTTGTTTTTGTAAGGTTAACTTGTTGATCGTGGTGAAAGTAGCGGCGCTTCGTTCGGTGGCACGAGTGGCGCTTACGATAACCTCGTCGGTGAGGATAATATCTTCTTCAAGAAGAATGGTGATAAGAGAAGGCGACGCGAGTTCTTCTGTCTTTGTTTTGTAACCAAGAAATCGGATCTCGGCCTGGCCACCTTGCGCCAGTTGGAAATAGCCATTCTCGTCAGTTGTCGCAGCATTGCCCGTCGAAATAAAAACCGTCGCTCCTGGCAATGGTGCTTGTGTTTGCGAATCTTTTACATAGCCGCGCACGCCTTGCCCATACGCAGATAGTGACAGCACAGCCATTGCGGCCGCAGCAATCATTTTTAACATTTGATTTAATCGTTTAAACCCGCAGGCACATCGGGGAATGTACCGTACTTACGTTTTAAACTTTGCCTCCCTTCGGCCGCATTACCGGCATCAGGTTCAGTGGGTATAATCTCAGCCCGTTATTTTTGGCACCCCTCGATCGACGTAGCCCTCGGCGAAGTCGACCCTTGGCACAAATGTAATATATTTGAAACATGTACAAAGCAACAGTTAACAACCAAACGTTCGATATCTCACCAGACGAGGTAAACTGGGACCTCGTTGAGTACGCACCGAATTGCTTTCACATACTATACAACAACAAAAGTTACCGCGCAGAGATCGTTAAAACCGATCCTGTCACAAAAACCTTCGTGATCAAGGTGAACAATGTTGTTCAGACAGTTGCTGTAAAAGATAAATTCGATCTGCTCCTCGAAAAGATGGGCATGAACTCTTCTGCATCGTCGAAGATCAACAACATAAAAGCTCCCATGCCGGGACTAATCATCGATCTGAAAATAAAAGTCGGCGACACCGTGAATGCCGGCGATGCACTACTGATCCTCGAAGCAATGAAGATGGAAAACGTTCTGAAGTCGCCCGGCGGCGGAACGGTTAAAAGTGTAAAAGTAAAGAAAGGAGACAGTGTCGAAAAAGGCCAGGTGCTGATCGAATTCTGAGTCAGCTTACACTGCCTAATACTCGTACTTCAGATACTGCGTTGCTTTTAGAACAGGCTTGTCCCAACCGACAAAATTGTACAATCTTCTTTCATCGAGGAGACCGTCTTTGTAGAAGCGCTCTTCTTTAAGAGCGAGTTGTCCTGCATCGCCCTCCAATATTTTTGTGAGCTGACCTGCACTGTTGTATTCATTCACTGTACATCCGCTGGGCGTATCTCCAATAGATTCATGTATCACTGAACATGTCGACGTAAGATTGTCGTTTTGGTACGTGAAGTTTAAGCTCCAGATAACACCAAAGCCGTGGTTCGTTGCCCGGATCTTTCGTTGCTGATCATCGTAACTGTATACAGACGTATAACCACCATACATAGAAGAATATACCGAGCTGTCGGGTACAGTACTGTTGCTGTAATAGTACTTGATCATTGTACGCTGATCAGGATACTCTTCACTGTAGTACGATTCGGTTAACATTTTCCGGTCCGAGTACGTGTACTCCGTCACCCAGTAAAACGTGCCATCCCTGAACGGGCGTTGCTTTTCTTTCACCAGGTTGCCCATCACATCGAACTCGTAGACCGTTTCGGTGTTGCGATTTGAATTGGCCACATCGATATACAGCTCCCGGCTCAGCTTGCCGAATTTGTTGTACTCGTACGATGCCTCGCCGAGTTTTGCCCCGCTATCGAAATCGTAATACACCGCGCGCGTAGCGACGGGAACGTCGGGGGCAATTCCTTCGTACTGGCATGCGGCCAACAAAACAATCAGGCAGAGGGAGAATCCGGTTTTCATGACATGAATTTAAAAAATGACAGCCAGCTTATAATCAGCTGGCTGCCAAAACAAGACGAAGGCGAAAAATTTACCGACGTAACTAAAGGGGGAGATCACATTTTCCCCTCTTTCTTAGCGCGTTTTTCAGCCCTTTTCTCCTTCAGCGTTTTCTGAGGCTTCTTCTTGTCCTCTTTACGTTTGTCTTCTCCTTTTGCCATAGTTTCAGTGGTTTAAAAACGATTCAATATTAATAAAATCTGCGTTTCGGGGATACTGGGAAATGGATTATTGCTGCCGCCTCCGCCCCAAGCCAACCACCAGTATGGAAAGGCCGCCCAGGAACGGTCCGTAGGGCAATCAAAAATGAACCACCATGTTGATTGCCCCTGGATAGGTTAGGGCAGTGATACCTCCGCCCACAATCGTAAGAACAAGACCGACACCCACAAGTCCATTCGCTTTGGAATTGGTGGTGGTTGTATACATCCGTCGCTGAACTTCTCTGTCAACCAGTCGTACGATGATTCGAATCTCGTGTTCGTCGACATTGTTAGCAACAAGCTCCTTACGTACCTGGTCGATCTCCAGGCCTCCTTCGGTCACTTTTTGAATGTAGTGATCAACAACTTTCGCTCGACTCATATAATTGACGGCTGTCGCATTACAATTTAATCGATAATGCCACCACTTCGAAATTTTCCCTACCCCAATCGTAAGCATAAAATCCCCAAATCCTGATATATTTGGCAGATTTTAGCCTTTCCTCAATGAAGTTCAAGCGAATTCTCCTCAAGCTAAGTGGTGAAGCCCTGCAGGGCACAAATAAGGGTATCAATTTCGATCCGAACATTTTAGAACAATACACCGAGGAGATCAAAGCCGTCAAAGAAAAAGGCGTAGAGATCGCCATCGTGATCGGCGGGGGCAACATCTTCCGCGGAGGTCAGGCCGAAGCCCTCGGCGTGGAGCGAGTGCAGGGCGACTACATGGGAATGCTGGCAACAGTGATCAACGCCATGGCCCTACAGAGCGCACTCGAACGTCACGGCATGTACACAAGGTTGATGGCCGGCATCAAAATGGAACAGGTGTGCGAACCTTTCATTCGCCGCCGGGCGATCCGTCACCTCGAAAAAGGACGTATCGTGATCTTTGGGGCCGGAATCGGTAACCCGTACTTCACTACCGACTCCACCGCCAGCCTTCGCGCCATCGAATGCCAGGCAAACGTGGTCCTGAAAGGAACCCGCGTCGACGGTGTGTACACAAAAGATCCTGAAAAGTTTTCCGATGCAGTACGATACGACAAGCTGACATTCCAGGAGGCGTATCAGAAAAAACTGAACATCATGGACATGACTGCATTTACACTTTGCATGGAGAACAAACTGCCGATCATTGTTTTCGACATGAACAAGAAAGGCAACCTTCTGAGGGTAGTGAACGGCGAAGACGCAGGTACATTGATCAGCTAGTTTCAAATCAATCATTATGGAAGAAATCGAAATGTTCATCGAAGAAGCCAGGGAGCAAATGAATAAAACCCTGTCGCACGTCTCAAGCGAGCTCACGAAGATCAGGGCTGGTAAGGCGTCTCCATCCATGCTCGATGGCATAATGGTTTCATACTACGGCACCATGAGCCCGCTCAACCAGGTGTCGTCGATCACCACACCCGAAGCACGCACAATATTCATAAA
The DNA here is from genome assembly GCA_035656375.1 of Cyclobacteriaceae bacterium. Classification (GTDB taxonomy): domain Bacteria; phylum Bacteroidota; class Bacteroidia; order Cytophagales; family Cyclobacteriaceae; genus ELB16-189. The sequence continues at coordinate 24,376 of DASRSO010000130.1, forward strand.
GCCCTGGGAGAAACAACTCATCCAGGAAATAGAAAAGTCGATCATGGCTGCCAACCTCGGCCTCACTCCCCAGAACGATGGCCAGCAGGTGATCATCAACATCCCCATGCTTACTGAAGAACGCCGCAAGCAACTTGTAAAGCAGGTACACGGCGAATGCGAGCAGGGCAAAGTAAGCATCCGCGCGATCCGCAAAGACACCAACGAACAACTCAAGAAGATCAAAGGCGTATCGGAAGACGATATCAAGAACGGTGAAGAAGTTGTGCAAAAAACAACAGACGAATTCATTGGAAAGATCGATGCCCTCAGCAAAAAGAAAGAGGGAGAGATAATGACCGTATAGCAGTTATAAGTTAACAGTTAATAGTTAAAAGCGGCCGGCGCGAGTATGCATCCGATACTATTTGAGGCGGGGCCAATCACCATTTATAGCTACGGTTTTCTGATAGCGCTGGGGGCCGGCCTGGGTTTCACTTACATGTGGCGCCAATCCAAAAAAGAGTTTGGTATCACTTTCGACCAGGCGAACACTCTCTTCATCATTTTAATTGTTGCAGGAGTTGTTGGTGGCAAGCTCTTCATGGTGTTCGAAGATCCTTCGCATTACCTAAAAAATCCCGGCAAGCTGATCTCAAGCAGCGGCTTCGTATTCTACGGTTCCCTCCTGTTTTGCATCCCCACGATGTTGTGGTTCTTCAGAAAGAACAAACTGCCGGTGCTCGCAATGCTCGACATCATGGCGATCGTCACCTGCATCGTTCACGGCTTCGGCCGGTTGGGATGTTTTATGGCGGGTTGCTGCTATGGCGTACCTACCGACAGCTGGTTGGGTGTGATCTTTACCGATCCCGTTTGCCAGGCGAAGCCCCTCAACACGCCAATACATCCCACCCAGCTGTATGAATCGACGTTTATTTTCATGCTGATGACGGGCTTGTTCATACTTAAAGCCCGTAAGAAATTCGACGGGCAGGTGTTCCTGGTGTACCTGGTGGTTTATGCAATCGGACGGAGCATCATCGAGACATTCCGTGGGGATATCGACCGCGGGTTTGTGATAAAAGACATTCTTTCCAACTCACAGTTTATCTCGTTGCTGATGGCTGCGACTGCGGTGTACTTCTATGTTAAATTGAGTAGAAAGGTTAAATTCAACATATGATGAAGATCCTGAAACGCATCGTGATATTCGGCGTTATACTGTCGGTTATCATTATCTCATTTCTGTATTGGGGCGTGTTCGAGCGTGGTGTGATGGCTGGCAAGGTGCTGCGTATCAGCGAGAAAGGATTTGTCTTCAAGACCTTCGAAGGGAAGCTGAGTCTCGAGTCGTTCGGGGCATTGAAGGGCGTGAGCCCGGTTGCAGAAACCTTCGATTTCTCGGTAGAGTCGAGCGAGGAAAATGTGATCCAGCAATTGAACGAAGTGGCGTTGAGTGGCGAGCGCGTGAACCTTCATTTTAAAAAGAGATTTATGTCGTTTCCGTGGAGGGGTGATACAAAATATTTTGTCACTCAAGTGGAAAGGACGAAATAATGAGGATCTTTTTCTTTGCTTTCATTTTTTTAGCGGCATGCGCAGCACCGTCATCAGAAACGAAAGAAACCAAATTTGATTCCGTTGCAGTTGCGCCCCTTGAAGAAACTCGGCAAGAAACTTTAACTGCAACTCCCGAAGAAGACAACAAACCCATCACCTCTTCTTTTACCGAGCCCCAACTCCAAACCGACGTAGCCTATGTTTATCGCCTCGCCGGTCTGGCAGTCTACGCTTCACTGGAGGAAGCCGGCGATACCACCAAAGCCATTTCTTTAATGCCCTATGGTTACAAGATCAAGCTCACAGAGCCCCTGGTAAACAATCAGCGCTCCGACAACATCACGTATGAGGGCTTCAAAGGAAGATATATTAATGCCCAAATGCCCGATGGCACGGTGAGATTTATATTCTCCGGGTACCTCACAAACTTCCCGGTGCCGAAAGAAATGGAAGGTCCTGTTGAATATTTTTTAGCACGCTTTCATTTGGTTGACACTCCCGCGAAATGGAAGAGTGAAGACCAGGAGATGAAGTCATGGAGTATGACTTACCAGTTTGAGTCCGACATCAAAGTTTTTGACCATGGATACTACGAGGGCGGCGGAACGGACATCACACTTCCTGCGACCTGCACCTTACAAGAAGGATTTCTCCTGCTTGGGTCGTTCAGTTACCTCGCACAACGATTCCCTAAATACTTTCCCAGCTATCCAACGGGAGAAATTAAGGATAGAATCGATGAGTTCTACGCACGCACAGTGGAAGTCGACAACACCGGGGTTCTTTCAATAAATCTTTCGGATGAAAGTGGCTGTTACGAGGATATCTACGTCAAGAAAGTAGAAGAAAGACTTGTAATCGGTAACGACGGTGGTTGTTAGGCATCTCTAAATAAACCTCCCTGCTTTCTTCGCTGTAATAATCTCCGTATTCATCCCTGCCCAATGAAGCGTCCCGATATACCTGCCGTGCTCGATCTTCATGCACTTGTCCATGATCACTGTCAGTCCCGCCGCTGTTGCCAGCTCTGCTGCCTCACGATTCACTAATCCCAACTGCATCCATATCGCCTTCGCTTGTATTTCGATCGCCTGCTTCACGATGTTTACCATCTCATCCGGCCGCCTGAAAATATCCACGATATCAACTGGTACTGGTATACTTTTAAGATCCGGGTATGCTTTCTCTCCAAACACTTCCTTGATCGCGGGATTAACTGGTATGATCTTATACCCTTCCGACTTCAGGTAAGACGCCACGAAATTACTCGCACGTTCTTTCTTGTCCGACAGACCGACGATGGCCACCGTTTGTGCACGATGAAGCAAGTCGCGAATAACTTCAGAGTCCTGGTACAACTTTCTCTCTTCCGCCGTCAGGCGGGTATTCATAGAGATGTCGCATGCAATGCTTGTTCCAAATCCCATAAAAGGTCGTCTATTGTTTCCAATCCTACTGATAACCGAATCAAGCCCGGGTTAATTCCCGCGGCGATCATTTCTTCGTTCGAAAGCTGCTGGTGCGTCGTGGATGCCGGGTGAACGACCAGGCTCTTGCAGTCACCGATATTCGCCACATGCGAAAACAGCTGCACATTTTCGATAAACTTTCTCCCCGCCTCGCGACCGTCTTTCGATTTTATAGCGAAAGCAAACAGCGCCCCCGGACCTTTCGGCAGATATTTTTTAGCACGCTCATGGTGAGGGTGGTTCTTCAAACCAGGATAGTTGACAAAGTCAACTAATGGATGTTGCTGTAAAAACTCCGCAACCTTCTGCGCATTGGAAACATGCCGTTCCATCCGCAGCGCCAGTGTTTCCAAACCATTTATGCACAGGAACGCATCGAACGGCGAAAGACATCCGCCAGTGTCGCGAAGGGTCTCCACCCGCGTCTTCATCAGGAACGCATAGTGACCAAACGTTTCGTAAAAATTAAGATTATGATATGGTATCGACGGCGTTGTGAGCGACGGATAATTCGAAAAGTCGAACCGGCCCGAATCAACAATCACGCCCGCGATCGCGTTACCGTGACCGTTGATAAATTTCGTAGCCGAATGCACCACAATGTCGGCACCGAGATCCAAAGGCTTACACAAATATGGTGTCGCCAGCGTGTTGTCGATGATAAGTGGAATGCCATGCGCCTTCGCAAGCGCCGACACTCCTTCGAAGTCGAATATACTTCCTGCGGGATTGCCTATCGTTTCTCCATACAGCGCTTTTGTCTTCGAATTGATCGCCTGCTCCCAGTTCTTTATGTCGCTGATATCAACAAAGTGGACTTTGATCGAGAGCTTCCTGAACGTATGCTCGAATTGTGTGTACGTGCCTCCATAAAGATGTGATGAAGCCACGATCTCATCGCCGGGCTGCAGCAACGTCATAAACGTGATCATCTGTGCAGCCATACCGCTGGCCGTCGCTACCGCGCCTGTTCCATTCTCAAGGGATGCAATCCGCTCTTCGAAAACCGCCGTCGTGGGATTGTTTATACGTGTGTAGATGTTTCCATACTGCTTCAACTCAAACAATTGCGCAGCCATGTCGGGGCTATCGAACACATACCCCGAAGTTTGAAAGATGGGAACGGCACGGGCACCTGCATAAGAATCAGGAATATGACCGGCATGAAGCATCCGTGTTTCGAAGCCGAACTTTCTTTTTTGTTTCATGATGATTTCAGATATGAAAAACCCATTCCCTGTATTGAGGGTCCTTCGGGTTAAACGACTCTTGCGCTACGAAATGCCTGTCGATCATCTCGATCTCATCGCAATTCTCAAGAATAAGATTTCTGAATCCCGCCGTACCACCAGGTTTGGTGAAGCCCATCGACTGCCAGCACACGAGCACGATCTTGTTTGCAGATGTGCGACAAACACCGTGGGGATCGATCGTTCGCGGCAACGGCTCGCCACGCAGCTGTATCCGGCAGCACCTCCGTTTTTCGGCAGCCTCCCAAAGCAGCTGTGTGAAATCTTCCAGCATCTCAACGAACAGTTATTACATCCTTGCCCTTCGGCACAAGCTTACCGAACGGCTTCAATTGCCAGCCATACTTCGACTGAACGAATGATTCGAAGTCCTGTGAATGACCATCGGCTACAGCAACGAGGAGACCTCCACTGGTCTGCGGATCTGCGAGCACAACGCGCTGCTCTTCGGAGATGGGACTGATCTTGCTGCCGTAGCTATCCCAGTTTCGTTGTGTTCCACCGGGTGTCGACTTTTGCTGAATGTACTCTTGTAGAAAATCGAACATCGGGACTTTCGTCGTGTCGATCTCGGCAGACAATCCACTTCCTTCGCACATTTCAGTAAGATGCCCGAGAAGTCCAAACCCTGTAACGTCGGTCATGGCTGTTACATAGTCAAGCTTGCCAAAGTCGCCGCCTGGTTTGTTGAGTGTTACCATGGTATCGATTGCCTTCTTCAGATGTTCTTCTTTCACGATACCTTTTTTCTGCGCGGTTGTTATCATACCGATGCCTAGCGGCTTGGTAAGGTATAGCGATGATCCGACAGCGGCAGTGTCGTTTCTTTTAAGGTGTTCTTTCCTGAGTTTGCCGGTAACGGCAAGGCCAAAAACAGGTTCGGGACAATCGATGCTATGACCGCCGGCGAGGGGAATGCCAGCCTGCGAGCAAACCACACGACTTCCGTCGAGTACAAGCTGTGCGACTTCTGCAGGAACTTTATTGATGGGCCAGCCGAGAATAGCAATCGCCATGATCGGTTCGCCGCCCATGGCATAGATGTCACTGATGGCATTCACAGAAGCGATGGCTCCGAACGTGGCCGGGTCGTCGACGATGGGCATGAAAAAATCAGTAGTGCTCACGATACAGCTTCCGTCGCCAAGGTCCATCACTGCAGCGTCATCTTTCGAATCGTTTCCTACGATGAGTTGAGGGAAAGTTGCTTTCGGCAGGGAAGAATGAAGAATGGTATCGAGCACGGCGGGAGAGATCTTGCAACCACAACCGGCACCGTGAGAGTATTGAGTTAGTTTGACCACCTGTCTTGTTTTTCTGGGGGGTAAATATAGCCATGAATTAAACAACGTTTGACTATTTTGCGGAACCCCTATTTGTATGGCAAACAACATTCGCGGAGCGGTAGTAATAATCATTATCATCCTCGTCATCGTCGCCTTATGGCGTGGCGGTGGTGTGATCGGTTGGGGAATACTCTTCGGTGCGTTCCTGGCTGTAACAATGATCTGGACATTCCTCAGGGGATTCCTCGGAAATTCCGAGCGCCTCGAAAATAACGGCGTCATTCTCTACGTGCCCGCTCCCGTTGATGGCCTTACGATGGGTGTGGTTGCGCCTCTCGTCAGCGGATTGGTGTTCTATTACTTGTTGCACTTCACCCGACCCACGGTACCTGACTTCGCTTCGGCTATCGTTGTTATCCTGCTCCTCTCGGTTACTCCATCGTTGTGGACAATCTATTCAACCATTCGAGACCGGAACGATTTTCTCAAGCTTTCCGAAGGCGTTATTCATTACCGCAACGACACTCATGAGGTAACGATGTCGACAACGAGGATATACCATGTGAAAAAGATCAATAAGGGGATAGTGATCTTTTTCAACGACAATACAACTCATATTATTCCCACGCAGGAAATGGATTTCGAGGACGGCCTGCTAAAACGGGTTGAGGAAGATGTCACAAAACTCATCCCGAAAAATGAGCAGCCTGCGATGCCGGGTGATGTTCCTGCCTCGAGACCAGCGCCACGAACGGTGAGCGAAAGAGCACCTGAACCACAGGTTGGCGATGCTACGGTAATACCACACAAGAAAAAAGTTAGCACTACATCGAACGTGATCGGTGGAATAATCTGCCTTGCGATATTTATTGGATTCATCTGGCTGTGTTTTAATATCGAAGTATTGTTGCCTTCGCCAGCTGAAGCGGGTCAATCTATCACAGATGATCTTGTGTTGCGAGCTGCTTTCGAGAAGAACGGCACCATATTTTTTCTGTGCCTGATCGCAATAGGTTTTGTGGCTTATGTGATCTCAACAAGAAGGAAAGCGCAGGTGAAGCGAACTCAACTGATACCAAGTTGAGCAATTGCATCCGCGGGATCCTTCCCATTCCAATCAACTTTCGAAATGATCCTCTCCTTCTTATTGTCTAACCCGTATTGATAAGCCTTGTCGTAGTAGGTCAGCAGGATATCTATTGTACCCGTCATATCGCCCGCCATCAACTTCTCTTTCGCAGCATTGAAGTTCTGTCCCCCAAGTCGCTTCGTAATTTTCACCATCGCCTCGAGGAATTCCTGTTTATCCGACGGACCATACTCGTTTACCAGTCTCTCGACACGGCGGTCGCGATCTACATTGATCTCCACTACAGGGCTCTTGCTCATCGTAGCCCAAAAGTCCATCGGCAAATAAATTCGTCCTATCGACAACGACTCATCTTCAACCCAGATAGTGCGATCTTTATCCAACTTCATGATCTCCTCGAACAAATCATTTTGAAACTGCTCGGTCGTCGGTTGCTTTGGCATCATCAACGCCCCGAAAGCCGATCCCCTGTGGTTCGCCAGGTTTTCAAGATCGATTACTTGCTCTCCTTTCGCTTTCAACGCGCGTAACACTTCGCTCTTCCCGCTGCCTGTTCTTCCGCCGATCACTTTAAGTTTCAAAGGAGTTTTGAACGACTCCAGCGCCTTCTGACGATAAGTTTTATAACCACCGTTCAACGATTGCGTCTTAACGCGAGCCATTCCAACAAACTGGCAGAAATAATTCGAACGCATTCCTCCACGCCAGCAGTGCACCAGCAGTTCCCTGCCATCGGAAATTTTTTGTGCATCTTCGATAAGCCCCGACAACCGCGGACCGATCAGGCGAAAGCCGGTCATGATGGCCGATTGCTGACCTACCTGTTTGTAGTCGGTACCAACCGCCTTGCGTTCCTCATTATTTAGGATAGGAAGATTGAGAGCACCACGAATGTGGCCTTCGGCATACTCCCCCTCCGAACGCACGTCGACAACGGGAAGATCTTTTCGCAACAAAAGGAAATCAGACAGCTCCAAAATGGAATTTCTCAGTCGTTAAAATTAGCAGTAATGCTGGTTGCTATTCCTATCCTGAAACCAAAATTCGCGTCACGGAATTTCAGGTCCTGGAAGCCCATTGCTCCTTCGAGCCTGAAAACGCGAAGGATGCCGTCTATCGAATAGCCGATCTCGCTGTACTGGGCGGTACGTGTGGCAAGATGATTCACGAAAAGATTTTCCGACAGCCCCAAAAGGCGGGCCTTGGGCAGGAATGTCAACAAGAATTTTCTGAAGTGATAGTGGGCGTGACCCTCGAGATACTCATCCGACGTGCTGTATCGATAGTAGTCCAGCAAACGGAAACTTCCGGTTGGGTCCGTCGTGATCAGGTATGTTCTGTTACCAAGGAAATGCTTGTAGTCCATGAAGTACATGCTCTTGTTGTTGAAGAACGTACCGCCCTTCGCCAACAGGTCCAGTGTTCCACGGATGCCAAGTTTAACCTGTTTACGAACTCCAAGCTCGATCTGATCGAACTGCACATCACTTCCAAAAACACCGTTAAAGCCTTTGCGATATTCGAGTGTGAAGACTGGGGTGCTGTTGTTTACACGCTGACGATTGCCGTTACGTATCCGGTATTTCTGCCACGGCCTGGCTTCGAGTGCCACGCTGCCGATGAATGCCTGGTTCGTGGGGAACGATGTCCCGAGCGGCTCCTCTACTGCAACCGGCTCATTCGGAGTTATCCGTTCCTTAAATCTCCTGAAGAAAGTATAGCCCGTGTTGTTGAACAGCTCGCGGCGTTCGGCAAGGGTCCAGTATGAACGAAGCGTGTATTTGTCGTTAAACCGGTGCCGGTAGTTAAGGTCGATGAAGTCCCGCTCGTATAACTTCATCCAGTTTTGACCCCAAACCAATGTTGTATAGCTGTTCACAAAAGAATGTATTGGCTCGTCGGCATTGTATTGCTGAACATAGCGACCAGCCTCTGCCCAGATCCTGTAGTCCTTCGAGCGAAGGTCGACACGTAAAAAGCCGCTGAATTTTTCGCGGGCAAATGCATAACGTACCACGGGACTGACTTCGAGGCGGTATGTGTTCAGGGTCTTTTTGTTCAAAGAGTCTTTGATGACCCATCGCTTATATAAACTCGTGCGATAAATAAGATTTACGCCTTCAACCGAGTTGAATCCTCCGAAGGGCGTATGAATCCGGAAACTTGATGTCTCCGTGAGCTTGTACGAATCGCCGGTAAGAACATCCCATGGTTGAAATCCTTTTTTGTTCTTCTTCGAATTGTTCCTCAGCGTGTCGCCTTCGTTGCGTTTGCGTTCTACCTCGTTTACGCTGTCTTCTTTTTCGTAGCCTTTGATCTCATCCTTCGTCAATGGTGTTGGACGCATCTCGTTCCAGAAGGTGGAATCTTTTTTATAAGCGAGTGAGTCGACGGAGAAGTTGGATTCAGAAATAACGTCGGGGGTCCTGGACTCTTTTAGTTCCTGTTTTTCATACTCTTTTACGAGTTGACGAAGTTCTTTATCTGTAACTTCTTTGCCCTCTTTTAGCTTTTCTTCAACTTTTTTGTTCTTTACCTGCTTTTGCGTCGTCACCTTCTTTGGCGCTTGTTCCTTCTCCATTTTCTCATCAATTACTGTCATCTCTTGCGGAAGCGCAGGGTTCAAGGTGATCTTGTAATCTTTTACGGTAGCCAGGTAGTCGCCTTCGAATTCGAAACCGAAAACTTTCCCGGTCACTTTAAATGTCTGCGATACAGGGAGCCACGCCTTGTCTTCGATTGGGTTATAGATCTGTTTTACTTTAGCTCCTACGCCTAACTTGGTGACATCAAAATCGAGACTATGAATTGCCCACCAGTCCTCCACGATATACAGTGTTCCTTCAACAACATTGTCGCCACGTGAACGCGGAGTTACCTTGATCTTGCTCACATCGAACCCGCGGTCCTTAAATGTTCCCAGGTATTCGAACCTGTAGTACGAAAATGACTTTGGCGATAGCGGTGAGATAGTCTCTGCGATCTCGGGTTCATAGAAGCTGCCGAACACGTAAGCATTCGGCGACTGCTTCGTGTCGTTCTTTCCTGTTGTATATATCGCTATTACTTTTTCCTCGAACTTATTGGGGCGGGTATACTTGATGTCGCTTACCGACTCCTGGATGAAGATGCGGTCCTTATCGATTCCCTCTTTTTCCAGCGCCTTCTTCGCAAACCAGGGATAATCTTTTAGCTGACCTTTTCCTTTTATGTAGACTCGTGCGGTGTAAGAGTCGAGCTGTTGTGTATGATACTTCGCTTTCGCAATGGCTTTACGCATGATGGTGTAAGCCGGGTCTTCCTTGCCTGCACGGATGGTCAGGTTTTGAAGGACGACAACGTGCGTTTTGAGGGTGATGTCGATAACAATAAACGTGTCTTTCACCTCTATTTTTTTCTGTACCGATTCGTAGCCGAGGTATTGAAAGATGACGTCGTACGTACCGGCAGGAAGAGTCACTTCGTAACGACCCTGGAGATCGCTTGCAACGCCGGTTTCGGTTTGCTTCACGTAGATCGTAGCATAGGCGAGCGGGGTGCCGTCGTCGGCTTTAATGGTACCCTTGATGCCGCCGGCGTAGGCACAAAGACTGGTAAATGAGAAGAAAAGCAGTAAAAATGCCCTCATGCGCCGCCATTACTTGTAAAACCCTTTACTTCTGATCATTTGCTCAACCGGTTCCGGAACGAGGTACCTGATCGATTTATTGTCCCTGATGCAGTTCCTGATGTAGGTCGCCGAAATGTCGAGCAATGGCGCCTCAACCATTTTTACGTTGGGATGACGTTTCGGTTCCGAATTTGTTACGCCAGGTCGCGGATATACGTACAATCCATACTGGTCCAGTATCTGTTGATAGTTTTTCCACTTTTCGAAGTTCACAAGGTTGTCCTCGCCGATTATGACTCGAAAAGTGTTTCCGGGGTTGCGTTCGGTGAGATGTGTAAGGGTATCGATCGTATAGCTCGGCCGGGGGAGGTGAAATTCGATATCGGTTACTTCGAGTTTATAGTTGTCGGCGATGGCTGCCTTCACCATATCATAACGATCAAATTCGTGGAGCAGGCTGTTCGAAGGCTTAAAGGGATTTTGCGGAGACACGACGAACCACACCTTTTTCAGATCGGCATTCTCTGCCATTACATTGGCAATGATGAGGTGGCCAACATGGATTGGATTAAATGAGCCGAATAGTAAACCGATGTTCACGGTTAAAACAGGCTAGGTTGGCTTTGAATAAAGTCGTTGTACAGTGATTGGGCTTCTTTAATGGCGCGATCAAGATTATCGTTGAGGATGATCTTGTCGAACTTGTCGCTGAACGCCATTTCAAATTTGGCTTTAAAGAGTCTTCGTGAAAGGCTTTCTTCAGTTTCAGTTCCCCGGGAGTTGAGCCGTTGCTTCAATACCTCGATCGACTCGACTTTTACAAAGATCGACAGGGCTTTCTCGTCAAAATATTTTTTCAATTTTATTCCGCCCTGGACATCAACATCAAAGATAACGTCTTTGCCGTCGCGCCAGATCCTCTCAATCTCCGACTTTAATGTACCATAGAAATTTCCGGGGTACACTTCTTCCCATTCAACGAACTCGTCGTTATCGATCTTTTTCTTGAAGTTTTCGGGGGTCAGGAAGTAGTAATCTTTTCCGTCCTGTTCGGTACGGCCGCGTCTATCGCGTGTCGATGCGGAGATAGAAAATCCTAAGGTTGGGTTGTTTGCGAGAAGATGTTTGACGATGGTAGTCTTGCCTGATCCGGACGGCGCAGAAAAAATCAGGGCTTTGCCGGGCATCGGAGATCAGGAGATTTTTTGGGAGATCGTTATTCTGATCTGTTCAACGAGGTCGGATGGGGCGTCGCCTCCGCAGCATTTAGATTTCACCAGTTGTTTGATGGCCATGTCGAGCTCGTAACCTTTGAAACATGGCAGGCAGATGTCCATGTGCTGTTTAAAGTACTCTTTCTGCTCATCGCTCGCCTCGCCATCAAGAATTACCTGGAGCATCTCCAGGCAAGTAGATTTTTTTCCGTTAACGAGAAACGGATTCGGGGATGAAGGATTCATACATTGGTGTTTTTATAGCCCATCGACTTTGCGTAGGTGCTTAACTTTTCTTTTAAGAGTTGGCGCGCCCTGTGTAAGCGACTTCTAACAGTTCCAATTGGAATGTCTAATATTTTAGCCATCTCTTCATATTTAAATCCTTCAAGGTCGCACAGAATTATTACCGTTCTAAAGTCAACATCTAATGAATTCAGTGCATTGGATATCTCATCGCCGATCATATCCTTAAGAGCTTCTACTCTTAGGTCGGGAGTGATCTGCCTATCAACATCCTCTGAGTTATAATAAGTTTCGACCTCCTGATAATCTACCTTATTTGGTTCCTTGCTTTTCTTACGATAATCGTTGATAAAGCTGTTCTTCAAGATTCGGAACAGCCATGCTTTTGCATTAGTTCCTTTTTGGAATGATTCTATAAAGCGATA
>DASRSO010000131.1:0-55221 GCA_035656375.1 Cyclobacteriaceae bacterium
TACTGGTCGATGCGATAGTTCGATGGCATCGTGTTGTTCTTGTATGCAAGTCTCGCCTTACTATTGTTCGCTCTTGCGCGCACAGCATTGATCAGCGGCAACGCTTCGGCATGTCTTCCAAGTTCGATGAGTGCTTCTGCTTTCCAAAGGAGAACGTCGGCGTATCGGATGATGTCGGTATTCTGAGCACTTCCGATGTATGCTCCAACTTTTGTGATACAAGTACAGGTAGGCTGTGAGATCTCTTTCATGGTCGAGAAGTAACCGTACACTTCCGGAACACGAGCCCACAGTTTCTTATAGATGAAATTGTTGAGATACTTGAACGGGTGTCCGGGGATACCCACTGTGTGGTCGAGACGAGGATCTACTCCGTTGGTCAGGAAGTCCAATGAGTCTTTCATCGACACGTTGTCGAATGTGTCGAACATAGGCAGACCGCTTGGGCTTGTCTTGAAGGCATTCACAAGGTTCTGGCTTGGAACATTGAACCAGCAACATCCATATTCCGGGGCCATGTTGTAGTTCATCATCACCGAACGATTGGTACGACCAAACTGAACGCCGTCGTTTATCGAGTATTGGATCGCGAAGATCGACTCCTTGCCGTTCTCGAATTCATACAGGAAGTTCTCTGCAAAGTCGCTGGCAAGAGCATGTTGCCCCGAGTTGATAACGTTGTCGGTCAATTGCACAACCTCATTCAGACGTGCCTGGTTGATGCTTGTGACGTTATGCTTTTCGTCCTGCTCATATGCCTGGTACAATCTTGTTTTAGCGAGGTAAGCCCATGCAGCCGTCCTGGTGGCTCTTCCTTTCTGAACCTGCGTGAGCGGGAGATTTTCAGATGCATATTTGAAGTCCTCGGCGATCTTGTTCCAGAGTTCGTCGTTGGTGAACTGACGGTTTGTCAATTTCGGAACGTCGGCCTTTGGCGTTGATGTGTCTTCCCAAACCGGGTACTTGAAAAATATTTTCAAAAGGAAGAAGAAATGACCACGTATGAATCGTGCTTCGGCAATTCTTGAGGCTTTATCGGGATAGGCTGAGTCGTCTATTGTTTCGATGCGGCGAAGCGCTTCATTTGCGCGTGCGATGCCCTCGTAGACACCGGTCCATATGTCGTTCAGGGGGGCGATGTCTACCGTCATGGGACTGAAGGTTTCGAAGTTGTGCCATTCGATCCTGTTCGATACACCACCACCACCTTTATAGGCGTCGTCGGAGCGGATCGCACCCATTACCCACATATTCGTGAAGCTAAATGAGCGATCATCGTTACCTAGTGATGCATAAGCTGCTGTAACCATTTGATCGAGCTCAGCGGGGCTATCGATCTGGTCTGAGTAAACCACACCTCTCGGTTTGTAATCAAGGAAATCAGAACACGAGTTTGTCAGCGCGAGGAGAGCCAGCAATGATAATATCTTTATAGTTTTCATCTGTGATCGATTTAAAATGAGAGGTTAAATCCGACAGTTACATTAGTAGGTCTCGGGTATTCGAGATTCGGCGCTTCGGGATCGGTACCGAAGAATCTATCTTTTCCTTTTTTGTCTTTGATCACCGCAAGATTCTCACCCAGTACATACACTCTTAAGTTTGCGATCTTTAGCTTTTGAGTAACAGAAGTCGGCAAGTCATAGGCCAGCTGCAGCGTGCGTATCTTTAAATAAGAACCGTTTACGATGTAGTAATCAGAGCTGCGGTTCTCATTGTTAGTGTTCACGTTCGACAATGCAGGAATATCCGATCCTGTATTTTGAGGTGTCCACGCATCAAGCACTGAAGCACCGAAGTTCATACCAGTGTAATAGGTGGTTGTGATCTGGTATTTGTTAGTGTTGTACACCGATTTTCCCTGTACGCCCTGGATGAATGTTGAAAGTGTGAGCGCTTTGTATCCAACTTCTATGTTGACGCCATACTCGAACTTTGGAAGAGTTGTTCCAAGCCATGTCTGGTCGAGCGGGTCGATCTTGCCATCGCCGTTGAGATCCGCGTAACGGATCCTTCCAACTCCTTTGCCTGGCTGATTCGCATGTGCGTTGACCTCTTCCTGGTTTTGGAAGATACCGTCGGTCACATATCCAAACATCGATGTTTGTGAATGACCGATGATAGTCTTCTCCACGTTACCGGGATACGACCTGACAACAGACTCGGGCAGTTCGACAACGCGATCTCTAAACGCCTGCATCATTCCCTGTACACGATAAAAGAGCTTGCCCTTTGTGTTTTGATAACCGAGTGCGAGTTCGAAACCGTGGTTCTTTACAGTCGCCCCGTTCCTCCACATATTCGCTCCTTCGCCGGAAACTGCCGGGGTAGGAGGTTGAATAAGGATGTCACTTGTCTTTCGTGAAAACAGGTCGACCGAACCAGACAGTTTGTCTTCGAAGAATCCAAAGTCTAAACCAACATTGACTTCTTCAGTGCTTTCCCATTTCAGGTTGGCATTCTCCGATTGAATAGCAACGTATCCTGACGGCAACGTACCGGTATTTGTTCCATTGAGATCGTATGCTGTTCCGTTGTTCCTGTTACCGCCCTGCGTTTGCACTCCGTAGTTGGTGGCATATAATCCGAACCAGGCGTTGTTACCGATATCCTGGTTCCCAACGCGGCCTGCCCCGGCACGCAACTTAAGATTTGACAGCGGCTTAATGTTTTGAAATAGTTTCTCGTCACTCAACCTCCAGCCCAGCGTCATTGCGGGGAACAAACCAAACTTATTGTCCTTACCGAATCTTGATGAACCATCGTACCTCACGGTTAGCGCAGCGAGATATTTATCTTTCAACGCGTAGTTCACTTTGCCAAAGAAGGAGCGGAGGCGGTAACCGGTCGATGTCCCGCTGTTTGTTTGTACGCCGGTACCCGAACTCAGGAAGAAGTAGTCGTCATCCTGTAACGCGAAGTTTTCGCGATATGCCGACATCGCGGTAAAGTCTTCATGGATTGCTTCAGTACCGAGAAGAAAGTTCAACGTATTGTCTTTCACCTCGAGCCTGTAGTTCAATGTGTTCGACCATGTCCAGTTAACAAGTTCGGTGTCGCTTTCTGTAAGGTTGTTCACGACCCTTGTAAGGAAACCAGTGCGGTAACTGGGCTCTATCACCCTCGCATGGCCTGCACGATAATCCACTCCAAGGCTTGAGCGGAAAACGAGATTCTCCATGAGATGAAGTTCACCGTACACATTTCCGAAAACAGTCTTTTGCTTTGTGGTATTGTTGCGGTGGAGATAAAGCATATGCAGCGGGTTATTGCGGTCGGAGAACCCACCGCCAATTGGTCCCGCCCAATCGCCATCCTCTGTGTACACCGGTAAGATCGGCTGCATCCACAATGCAAGGTGAGTCATGGATGTGCCACCCAGGTCTCTTCCTTCTGGAACTTCTGTTGAAGAAGCCACGAGAAGATTTTCGCCGATGCGAAGCTTGTCGTTAAAAAGATTGTAAGAAGTGTTTACACGAACCGACAACTTCGAGAAGTCGGTGTATCGCATGATGCCTTGATTTTTCAAATAGCCAACACTCATTGAAAGGGCGCCCTGGTCGTTGCCTGCCGACAAGGAGATGTCGTTGTTGGAGATCAGTCCGTTCCTGTAAACCACATCCTGCCAGTCGGTATTTGCCGAGTGAGTCTTGTTTGCTGCATTTCCACCGATCCAATCAACAGGTGTCACCTGGTCGAGCACTGGTGTTGTGCCTTCGGTGTGCCACTTGTAGCCGTACAATGCCGCATTGGCTGCGGGGTCTGTCTTATCGTTGATAGATGCCTGCCACAACGCACGTCCCCTTTCTTCCGTGTTCAATACATCGATCTTTTGCCATGTGTATCGTTGCGAGGTGAGACTGGAGTTAACATTCACTTTCAGTTTATTCTGACCTTCCTTGGTGGTGATGATGATTACACCGTTAGATGCCCTTGAACCATAGATCGACGTGGCCGAGGCATCTTTCAGAACCTGGATCGACTCGATTGAACTCGTCGACATGTTGTTGAGAACCGTCTGGCTCTTGGTAGGCACGCCGTCTATAATGTAAAGTGGGTCTGTGTTACCGAGTGTGTTCACGCCCCTGATCAGCACACGGCTTGCTTCACCGCTCGGCTTACCTGTTGATTCGATGTAAAGACCGGGAACTCGTCCTTGCAGTGACTGAAGCGGGTTACTGGTCGGTATCGACCGAACCGCGTCGACATTCACGATGGAAACGGCACCGGTGAGATCCCTCTTTTTCTCAGAATTGTAACCGATAACGACAACTTCTTTAAGTTCGGCAGCATCGACTACCATTTGAATTGAAATTATCTCGCGGTCGTCCGATACAACTTCCTGCGTCCGGTACCCGACGAACGAGAAAACGAGGACAGCTCCGGGAGATACTTCGAGAGTGTAGTTACCATCTTTGTCCGTGATGGTTCCGTTGTTCGTGCCCTTTTCCAGCACGTTCACACCCGGCAACGCCCCGCCGTTCTCATCGCGCACGTTTCCCTTTATCGCTTGCCAGTAATTCGCAGCCTGCATAGATGGCTCTTCTTCTTTGAAGTCCGTTTGTTTGGCGGGCTCGGAAACCGAGGGCTTTTTGTTATCGTCGTTAACCTTTTTGTTCTGAAGAACAATCTGTCTTTTGTAAACTCCGTACTTGATACCGATGGGTTCAAACAGTTCGTGCAGGAAACTGTCGAAGGGCTTATTCACGACGTCGAAAGAGAACATTTTGGAGGTCATGATCTCGTTGTCGGTATAAATGAACACGTACTTGGTCTGTCGCTCCAACATGTCCAGGACATCTCTCAATGGGCGGTCATCGACTTTAAGCGTAACGAGAGTTTCCTGTAGCCGTTGATCGGAAGCAAGCTGATTGATCGAAGTGCTCGTAAGTAGACCCTGAGCTCTTGCCTGCAATCCGAGGATTAAAACCAGCATCATCATCGTGACTCGTGATCTTATTGTAGAAAGAATCATACACGTTTGATTTAGAGGGAATTTTTTAGTGGATTATGTAAAACACTTTTAGCAACTATAGAATTAAGGCGCGGTAGCACAGCCGGTACCATCGATATGCCACTCACCGTCAATGTCTTTATAGGTATAGTCTTTTGTTTTCGAGAGAAGCTCGAGGACTTCATCGAGTGTATTGTTCACAAACATGCCGGTCAGCTTACAGGCCTTCAACCCATCGTTGTCGAATACGATCTTCTTTCCAAATTGTCTTTCGAGTACTTGCGAGATCTCCAGGAATGAGGTGGAACGGAATATCATGGTCCCATCGATCCATGCCTTGTCTTCGTCGCTGTTGGTGGTAAGCTGTACGAGTTTTTGAGATTCCTTGTAGTAGACGGCCTTCTCGTTTGGTGTTAGCAGCACGCTGTCGCGGTTGTTGTCGACACCTTTTTGCTTCGCAACAAAAGCCACCTTGCCCGTTACAACCGACGTCTCAATTTTGTTGTCGTGCTTGAAAGCTTTCACATTGAACGAAGTTCCTACAACCTTCACATCACCTTCTTCAAGGTGGATAATGAAGGGTGCAGCCGCATTTTTGGTAACATCAAAGAATGCTTCGCCCTCGAGATATACCTCGCGCCTGCCGTCCGAAAACTTATCGGGATACCTTAGCTTGCTGTCGGCATTAAGCCATACAGTAGTGCCATCGGCCAGTACTATTTGTGCACGCTCGCCTTTCGCGTTGGTCTTTCTATTCCATTCGTCGATCGGGGAATCCAGTTGGAGCCACGCCACTGTGCTGGCAACCGCGATCAATGCGACCGTAACAGAAATTTTTACCCAACGGGAGATTAATGGCCTGCTGCCTCGTACAGGCATCCTGTCTTTGGACGTCCGCGGAGCAGGGTGCTCCAATCTGCCTTTTAATTTTTGATACGCGCTAAGAAGTTCTGCTTCGCCCCGCTGTTTACTCTTGCCCCAATATTTGCCCAGGATGTCGTACCTGGTCTTATACTCGGGCCGTTCACTGATCATCTGTTGCAGTTCGGCTTCGTCTTCAGCGCTCCCTTCACCTGCAAAGTGCCGGGCAACAAGCAGCCAAAACTTTTCGTCATTCATTGTATTCCTGATTTCCGTCAATAGTATAGACAGGAACAGGAAGACTATTACTTACATCAGAAAAGTAATGACGAAAGAAAATTTTTCAGATCTTTCTCGTGCTGGACCGTTTTAGGGGAGGTACTGTTGCGCAGCTTCTTTTCTACATATGGCGACAATGCGGTGTCGAGCTTCTTCAATGCCCGCATAAACTGTGTTTCAACTGTTCGCCACGAAATGTTCAATATATCGGCAACCTCTTTATAGCGAAGGCCATCTTCACGGATGAGTTTAAAGATGGCTTTGCACTGCGGTGAAAGAGTATCGATGGCTATATTAATATTGTGCTGCAGTTCCTGGAACTCAAGTGCCTGCTCCGGATCAAATACATCGATCATGTCCGTTAGCTCAGGCAGTTTTTCCACAGACACATAAACCGAAGAGATCTCGACCTTGTCCCTGTAGTTTAGCGACTGATTCTTGACAGCCGTGAAAAGGTACGCCTCAATGTTCTTTACATTTTGTAGCGACGTCCTCGAGTTCCAGATCTTTACAAATACCTCCGAAACAACTTCTTCAGCGACTTCAACAGAATGGACATAATAGTTGGAGAATGATACGAGACGATCGTAAAAGAGCATAAATAGCTTCTGGAACGACTTCTCGTCGTTGTGTTGCACTATGTTGTGCAATAGCAAATCAAGAAATTGCTTGTCTTGTTTCACTGACTCTCTCGCAGCAGTTGAAACAAATTTAGAAATGCCTCGGTGGTTCGCAAACGTTTTCGCCCACCGCCTACAAAAATATAGATTGGAAAAAATAATGATTGCGTGTAAGTAATCCACGCTCCGCAACTGTCATCTTACCGCTGGGCTACTTCGGCCCCCCGGTCGACACTCTGAAATAGTCGAAGTCTACAAAACCTCCCGGATCCTTCGTCGCATAATTGAATAGCCCATACCTGTACCCCATAAAGTGAGGTAAGGTGTACTCCATTTTCAAGTCAGTCCCCATTCGTACCCAGGTCTTGTTGTCGAGACTATAAAAGAATTGCGCAATGTCCTTCATGTCCGTGAAGTCACAATCGATCCTAAAGTAAATTCGATCTTGCTTCAGGGCAACTTGTTCGTTGCCTCGCGTAATCACTTTACGTCCTTCCTCAAATTTGACCCCGATCAACCCATACTTTTTCTGCAGCAGTGAAAACCCCGCGAAGTCACCTTCCTTCATCGTCGAAACATCCATAGAGATCGTTGCCGAGCATTTCGGGCCGATCGTGCGTTGTGTCAGCGTGTTTCGTGCGAGAACAAATGATGTATCGATACGACCGGTCTTCAGTCGGAGGAAACCTCTTCGTTCTGTAAGAGACCACAGCGAGTTGTCGGGGTTGTGATTCCACTGCCATGCGAGCGGTAGTTTCTTTTCCTTGAATTCATCGGGAGTAACTATAGAATTGATGAGGCCTTTACTCGACGGAAGGTCGAGCTCATCCGGCACTTTCCCGTTCACTCCCAGCACCGGCCATCCATCGGTCCATGTTACGGGTACCAGGTAGGGGATACGTCCAACCGATCCATAGTCACGAAATAAGTAAGCATACCATTTACCATCCGGTGTATCGATGAGGCCGCCTTGTGCAATGCCCCGATCCTGCAATACCACCCGGCCTTCGTAAGGTCCGTTTATTTTATCAGCGCGATGAACAAGAACAGTGCGCATGCCACCTTTTGGCCACACTATATTAAAAAGATAGTACTTGCCATCGACCTTGAATAGTTGCGAGCCCTCGGCGGGCAAGCCGATGTTACTGCCTGCCGGCGCACTTGCATTCTCAATGATTACCTCTTCAGTTGTTCCAGGTTTAACTTGTGAGGCATCCGAAGTAAGCTCGATCAGTTTCAACTTCCCGGCCCCGTAGATCATGTACACGCGACCGTCATCATCAAAGAACAGCGAGTGATCGTGGTAAGACGGGCTAAAAGAAGAGATCTTCCACAGCCCTTTGTCGGGGTCTTTGGTAGTGAAGACATACGTCTTTTTAGTTGTTTGAGCGAACGTGGTGGCGTAGTAGGTACCATTATGAAACCGAAGGCTGCTCGCCCACGAGCCACGCCCATAGGTGCTCTTCCCGTTCGTGAGATTCAGCTCGTCAATATTCGCAAGGGTATCGTACGCGTATCCAACAAGTTTCCAGTTAACGAGATCCGTCGACTTCATGATCGGCAGCCCGGGACTCATGTGCATCGTGGTGCTCGTCATGTAATAAGCCTTGCCCACACGTATCATCGACAGGTCGGGCACGTCGGCGAAGATGATCGGGTTTTGCGCTACTGAGCAGTGGATGATTATGAAGAGAAAAAGAAAAGTGACTATAGAACGCATCACCATGTAAGTTGAACAAAAGAAACACCCTGTCGCGGTAGTTCAAACTTTAAATTCACATTTGACTTAATCCATTCGGGAGAAGTGTAAAGCTGAAGCTGTCCCGCGTGCATTAGCTCATTGTATTGTTCCGAAGTAGGCTCTTGAGGAGAACCCATGGCCTTCCAGGTCTCAAATGAATTGCTGAACTCTTTATCAACGCGGTAATGATGAATAAGTACTTTTTTGTTATCTATCCCGTCTATTGACAGTTCGATTGGCGCGGCATTACTCTCAACATCATCGTCGTGATAGTTCCAGACCATCACGGTGATCGAGTTCTGGCCTTTGCTGGCAATCGCATGGATGTCCGCTTTCTCGCGAACCCCTTTAGCGATGATCTCGCCTGCGTTGGCCCCGTGGTCCGATTGTACCGATACACGTTGTCCATCCATCATTCCAAACATCCTGAAGACATTCAAAACCGGTTTGTCTACGCCATGTGTTGCAAGTTCCCTGAAACCCGCGAACCATTCCTGGTCTTCGAACTCGAACGACCAGCTCACGATGCCCTTTAGGTTCACTTTGTGCTGATCCATCAATTCGTAGATCCTTGCGAACGAAGCCGCCGTGTAGCTCGAATACATGGTGCCATTGCGATAGCCGAACTTCGGGTCTCTCTTTGCCGAACATGCAGCGCATCCCTCGGGATCGCATTCGCCAATAATGACCGGGATATCTTTCAGTTCGGGAAATGAGTTCACAGCTTCGAAAGCCCGGTGAATATCTTTTAGCTGAACACCCATGTTCATTCGGATGTGACCGTCGATAAATTCAGGCGAGCCCTTCGCATGAAACCCTATGTATTGAAGTGGCGTTCCCGTTTTGCCCGTCGCATAGTTCTTACCACGTAAACAATGCTCGATGAAACCGGTGAGATAACTATATGCCTTCTCGCTTCTCGGACTTGTAGAGTGTGGCCCGCCAACCGTACACTCTGCGCAGGCACGCTTCAAACCATCTACCGCATAATCATAAAGCTTGCAATACTCTTCGAGGGTTCCCGACCAGTAGGGGATGTCAGGTTCGTTCCACACTTCCCACAGCCACGTAGTCACCTCTTCCTTTCCGTACCGATCGATAGAATGCTTTACCCACTGGTAAACAAGTTCACGCCACTTGTTGTAGTCTTTCGGTGGACTCGTCCAGCCTGTCCATAAGTTTCCGCCCTCGCTCCACGTGTGATCGTACGGATCGGGTTTCGACGCAAGATCTTTCGGCATAAACCCGATCTCCATCAGTGGCTTTATGCCACGCTGAATGTATGTATCCACGATGCTGTCAACCGTTGTCCAGTTGTAGATCGGCTTGCCCTTCTTGTCTTCTTTGTAGGCATCGGTGAAACCCCACTTCAGGTCGGGGCCTTTACTGTTACCACGAGAGGTGAGAAGGTTGTGAGCTCTGACATAGACTGTCGATGGACTTAGCTGCGTGAGCTCGGTGAGTAGTTTCTTTCCGTTTTCACGGGTGGTGTAGTTTGGTTCGTCGTAGCCGAAGTACGACCAGGCGGTGGTCATTTCACCGACGGGCTTCGAGGCATCCACACGAATGTGAACAGGAGATTGTTGGGCAAACAGTAGGTGATGAAGTAAGAATAACGCGATGATGGATGCCGGTCGGAGCATACACCAAAAATAAGTGTTTTTTTTACACTATTTCAACGGCCACGTGAGCAGCCATTCATTCAAGCCGGGTTCTTTCGGGGAATTCTCCCAACTGTTGTGCTTCACGCCCTTGTATTCGGTGTACTTCACAAGTTTTCCCCCGATCCTCAGCATTGAGAAATACAGGTGCTCGATAAATCCGGGAAGGAGATCATGGACTTTCTTGTACGCGAGTGTTTTCAAACACAAGCCCAGGCTGACGAAAAGTATCATCGTGCAACCTTGTCGCAGGTGCAAAGGAGTTTCACGAAACGTTCCTCAGCTTCGGAAGGTCACCGGTTAATTATATACGTGAGAGAGTGCTGACGCCTACTTCGGTACCACGGTAACGATCACTCTCTTATACCTCGTCAGCGCCGGGGTGCCTTTGTCTTTCACCTGTAAAATAAAGTGTATTGTTTCGGGCTTTGTTACCTGCGGGGCAGTAACCTGCAGATCATAAAGGTTCGGCGAGTAGGGGCGGAAGCTCACCTTATCAGGATAAGTTCCAGCTTCGCGATAATGAAACCAGAGATAGCTCATCGAATCGCCATCGGGATCTGTTGTACCATCTGCATTGAGATGGAACAGCTCGCCTGACTTTACTGTGAATGCATCAGGATGAGCAAGCTTCGCGACAGGGGGGTGGTTCACTTCATTGTAAGCCTTCGTACACCAAAGCATTCGCGCCGCGAAATCATTCTGGTACGCTTCGCGCCAACGCCAGATCGTAGCGTGATTACCTCCATACATCTTGTTATCAACAGAAGACAGGACCGAGTCAGTTGCATTGGTCCAGATCGGACGCGTTTCCGGCTCATCTTTAGGCCAGTTCTCTCTCCTGAACCTTCCTCCATTCGAATCGCGAAACTCGGGGAGATATAATTCATAACGACCACCCCAGCCACCATAGTTGGGATGCGAGGGATCATTGAGACCATTGTCGATCAAACCGAGAAACGCCGGTGAGTCACCTTCCATTCCATACGCCACATCGGGATAAGCTGCACCTAAAGGTCCGTGACCCTGTTGAATATTTTTCGCGAGCCAGTCGTTCGAAACTACTTCGGGATTGGAGCCGGGAACGGGGAACGCGATACCTAACCATGTCGCATAGGTGTAGTTGTATCCAGGTGTTACCACAAAGAAGATCGTTGGGAATGTTTTGCGTATCCACGGACCACTGTCGTCCTGGTCGGAGATCGTATAGATCCTTATTTTATCGTACATCTTCTGTGCTTCTGCGGCTGACTTTGTTTTCTGAATTTTCCATAGCGCCTGGGCAAGAGTGTTTGGACCGCCCCATACGCTGAACCAGATCGGGCGGTCGTCGGGTTTGCTCAACGCCTGGACGATCCATTCGGAGCCTTCCGAATCTTTCCCTTCTCCAACTCCTTCCATTCCATATACTGCCAGACCTTTTTTCAATTTGGGTTTCAACTGATCGTAGGTTGGAAATCCTTTTTCATGCTTAATAAGGTTGGGCTGGATCTTGTTGTATGCCTGCAATACTTTGTCGACACTCTCCGGTGCCACGCGGTTCTTCTGGTGGATCGAAGTTGTTGCAATGATGCCTTCGATATCCCACTGGTTGGAATAAAGGAGAAGGCGAATGAGCGATTGAGTGTCGTCGGGATCTGCTTCGATGTCGGTAAGGATCATCACGCGATGTTTTTGGGCCGATGAAAACAGGGGTGCGATCAGTAATGCCAGGCAGAGGAGGGTTGTGATTCTTTTCATGCGATTGAATATCGCGCATTTTCTTTTAATTGCTATCACCTTCGATTATTTTTGTTTACTTTCGTTTTATCATGAAAACGAAACCCTTCATTTTAGTGGTAATCCTGACGGTTTTGCCACTTTTTGCCATCTCCCAGCGCCCGGGCGCCCTGGCATCGCCGGAAGTTCAGCCCGACAACTCCGTCATCTTTCGATTGAAGGCGCCCAACGCCACAAATGCCACTGTTACAGGAACATGGCCTAAAGAGTTTCAGAAATCTCACCGGATGGTACGGAAAGACTCCATCTTCGAAGTGAAGATCGGACCGCTGCCATCCGACATGTATGAGTACGATATTATAGTAGACGGCGTGCCGACCCTCGACGGCGGTTCCAGCCAGGTGACGCGCGATGGAGCGTGGATCCAAAGCAGGCTCCTCATCCCAGGAGGACAGGGCGATCTTTACGACGTAAAGGCAGTGCCGCATGGCGACCTGGAAGCAGTTTGGTATTCGTCGCCTACGCTTGGCGCCGAACGCCGAATGTTCATCTACACTCCCCCGGGCTACGACAAAGACACAAAAAAGAAATATCCCGTGATGTATTTGCTGCATGGAGGCGGTGGTGACGAAGAAGGGTGGTTGAGCCGGGGAAGGGCCAACTATATTATAGACAACCTCATTGCTTCCGGCAAAGCTGTTCCCATGATCGTTGTGATCACGAACGGAAATCCCAATACTCCCGCGGCTCCGCTCGATCGCCCGATTACAATGGAGAAACCAGCGCCCGGCATTGGGTCAATGGCTTCAGGCAAGTTTGAAGAGAGCCTCGTGAAAGACGTTATTCCCTACGTCGAGAAAAATTATCGTGCGATACCCGACGCGGCTCATCGTGCACTCACGGGTTTCTCGATGGGCGGATACCAGACACAGAACATCACCAACGCCAATCCCGACAAGTTTAAGTATATCGGTGTGATGAGCATGGGACTGTTTTCGTCGTTCCGTGGAACAGAGTACAACAAGGAGTCGCACGTGAAACAGTTGAAAGAGCTGCAAAAGAATAACCCGAAGGTTTACTGGGTTGCAATTGCTAAGGAAGACTTTCTATATTCCACAGTAATTAAGCTGAAGGAGCTTTACGACGAGATCGGTTTCAAGTACACCTATCGCGAAAACGAAGGCGTGCACGACTGGAATTCGTGGAGGCTTTATTTAAGTGAGTTTGCCCCGATGTGTTTTAAGTAAAACAGCATGCTGCCGACCTATCGAAGAGACAAAATACTGGAGTTATTGCAAGAGGATGGTTCGGCAAAAGTGCTCGACCTGGCCAAGCTGTTTAAGGTAACGGAGGTAACGATCCGGCAGGACCTGGAAAAACTGGAGCGCGAAGGGCTGATCATCCGCGAGCATGGTGGTGCCTACATCAAGAATGTGAAGGACCAGGTGCAGGCGTTTTCTATTGTTCACCAGGAAAACCTCGACAAGAAGGAAGCGATCGCCAACAAGTGCATGGAATTTATTGAGAGCGGCGATACGATCATTCTCGACTCGGGATCAACAACTACCGAGGTCGCAAAGAAGCTCCGTGGAAGAAAGGATCTGACGATCATTACCAATGCATTGAACATTGCGTTGTTGCTTGGAGCCGAGCCGGGCATTGAAGTGATCGTGACTGGTGGTGAGTTTAAACCTCCGACTTTGTCGCTTACAGGTCAGAAGGCTGCCGACTTTTTTAAAGGACTCCACGTGCAGAAGTTGTTTCTCGCCACAGCAGGCATTTCGCTAAAAGCAGGCCTGACCTATCCCAGTATCAGCGACCTGGTGGTGAAGAAGGCGATGATCGATGCTGCTGAGAAGACGTACCTGGTTGCCGATTCCACCAAGATGGGGAAAGCATCATTTGCAAGCCTGGGCGCCTTATCGCTGATCGATTATATAATTACAGATGCGGGTATCGAGGAGAAGCATCAGCAGGTATTGAGAGATAATGAAATTGAATTGATCATTGCAGAATAATATGACACTCGGGGTAATAATTGGCAACCGTGATTTTTTTCCGGACAAGCTCGTTGCGGAAGCACGAATCGAAGTGATAGAGCTTTTTAAGAAACTTAGCATTGCACCTGTGATGCTCGGCGATGCCGATTCTAAGCTCGGCGGGGTTGAAACATTTGCCGATGCACAGAAGTGTGCAAACCTTTTCAAGAAACATGCGGATCACATTGATGGCATTCTCGTGGTGTTACCGAATTTCGGAGATGAGAAGGGCGTGGCTGAAACCATTAAGTTATCCGGATTGAATGTGCCCGTATTGATCCAGGCGTGTCCGGATGATCTCAGCAAAATGGATGTTGTTAATCGCCGTGATGCGTGGTGTGGTAAGATATCCGTGTGTAATAACCTTTACCAGTTTGGAATAAAGTTTACGCTTACATCTAAACATGTAGTTACATTAAACGACCCTTCATTCGCCAGCGATCTCACGAAATTCCTTTCGGTGTGTCGTGTTGTGAAAGGAATGCGGAAGGTGAGAATAGGTGCAGTGGGAGCGAGGCCGGGTGCGTTCAACACTGTACGTTACAGCGAAAAGATCTTGCAGCGAAATGGCATCTCGGTTACCACGGTCGATCTTTCGGAGATCCTCGGTAATGCCAACAAGCTGGGGGCCGACGATCACGTTGTAAAAGAAAAGCTTGAAAAGATCCATGCATATACAGCTGTCGGAAAGACGCCGGGCGACCGGCTTGTGCAGATCGCAAAGCTCGACGTAGTGCTTGCGAACTTCATGGCCGAGAACTCACTGGATGCCACGGCGATCCAATGCTGGACGTCGCTGCAGAAGAACTACGGTTGCAATGTGTGTACTAACATGAGTATGATGAGCGAGAACATGTTGCCAAGCGCATGCGAGGTGGATGTAACCGGAACGCTCACTATGTATGCGATGCAGTTGGCAAGTGGTTCCCCGAGTGCACTTGTGGACTGGAACAACAACTATGCAGACGACGACACACGTTGTGTTCTCTTCCACTGTGGTAACTGGGCCAAATCGTTCCTGCCCGACATCCAGATCAGCACCGCGCCGATCCTCGGAACATCCGTCGGTACCGAGAATACTTACGGTGCCCTCGATGGCCGCACTCCAGCCATGCCGCTCACGTATGGTCGCATCAGCACCGACGATTGTAAGGGTGTGGTAAAAGCCTACATCGGCGAAGGTGAGCTGACGAACGATGCGCTGAATACATTTGGCAATCGCGCCGTTGCAAAGATCGACGACCTCCAGGGACTCATGAAATATGTTTGCAAGAACGGCTTCGAACATCACGTGGTAATGAACGCAAGCAAGACTGCAGACATTCTTAAAGAATCACTTGAAAATTACCTGGGCTGGGAGGTATATCAACATGGCTGATCTTGTAAAGAAATCGATCGGGTACAGGAGAAAGATCCTCAAGTACATCTATGGAGCGGGCGCCGGCCATACCGGCGGCAGCCTGTCGTGTGTCGATATCCTGAATGTACTCTATAATAAAGTGCTGAACGTGAGCCCCGGGAACTTTAAGTCACCCGACCGTGATCGTTACATTCAAAGTAAGGGACATACTGTCGAGGCACTTTATGTTGTTCTTGCCGATAAAGGATTTTTTCCCGAGGAGGATTTGAATACGCTTTGTAAATACCAGTCGCACTACATTGGTCATCCCACACGCAAGGTCAATGGCATCGAACAAAACACCGGTGCATTGGGTCATGGACTTCCTATCGCAGTCGGCAATGCTATTGCGGCAAAAATGGATGACAGGAAATTTCGGGTGTTTACACTTCTTGGTGACGGCGAGCTTGCGGAAGGATCGAACTGGGAGGCCGCGCTGACGGCTTCACATTATAAACTGGATAACCTTTGCGCCATCGTCGATCACAACAAGTTGCAGATCAGCGGCACCACTGCGGAGGTTTGCAATACATCGCCGATCGATAGCAAGTTTGAAAGTTTTGGCTGGGCCGTGAAACATGTCGATGGACATGACCTTCAGCAACTAGAAAAAGTGTTTGCTGAAATACCTTTCGAGAAAGGTAAACCCAATCTTGTTCTTGCGCATACGGTGAAGGGGAAAGGAATAAGTTTCATGGAGAACCAGGCCTCGTGGCATCATGGTGTACCCGATGCAAAGCAGTTTGAACTTGCAATGGAAGAATTAAAATAGATGGGAGCGGTAGCAGACAGCAACGTAAAATCGGGGAAGCCCAATCTCGAAGTGTTCTCTTCGACATTGCAGCAACTCGCGGCCGTCGATAAAGACATTGTGGTGGTGACGAGCGATTCGAGAGGTTCGGGCAAGCTGGTTCCTTTTGCCCAAAAGTTCCCGAAGCAACTTATAGAGATTGGTATCGCCGAGCAAAATCTTGTAGGTGTTGCGTCTGGGCTGGCGTCGGCGGGGAAAAAAGTTTTCGCTGTGTCGCCCGCGTGTTTTCTTACGGCGCGTGCGTTGGAACAGATCAAGAATGATGTTGCGTACTCGGATAACCCGGTGAACCTTGTGGGGATAAGTGCGGGAGTCAGTTACGGGGCGCTTGGTTCGACACATCATAGCCTGCACGATTTCGCAGTGCTGCGTGCGATCAATAACATAACGATCGTGGCACCGGCAGACAACTATGAAACCGCAGAGGCGATCAAAGCGGCGAGTGAACTTGCGAAGCCGGTGTACCTGCGGTTTGGTAAAAAGAATATGCCCGATCTTAACGTTGCCGGTTTTGCGTTTGGAAAGGGACGCGTGATAAAAGACGGGAGTGATGTTACTTTAGTCGCGACCGGTGAAACGGTGTACCCCGCTTTGCTGGCGGCAACACGATTAGAGTCCGTTTATAAAATTCGCGCCGGTGTCATCAGCATGCACACGATCAAACCTCTAGACACTAAATTGTTAGAGAGTCGCAACGCAATCATTACTGTGGAGGAACATAGCGTGCACGGCGGTCTTGGAGAAGCGTGTGCGTCTTATTTGCTGCAAGCCGGTATTTCTATACCTTTCAAGATTGCAGGTATCCCCGATGAGTATACAGTGACTGGATCGCAGAACGATATTTTTGATCACTACGGAATTTCCGAAACCGGTCTCGCCGACGCCGCTTTAAAACTCCTGAAAGCATGAGATTGGCGGGAATTATTTTTTTGCTGGTCCTGGCCGCGTGCAACTCACGCACCAACAATGAAAGCAAAAAAGTTGCCGTCATCATTTCAACCCTCAACAATCCGTGGTTTGTTGTGCTTGCGCAGACCGCGGCCGACAAAGCACAGTCGCTCGGGTACGAAGCAAAGATATTCGACTCGCAAAACAATACTGCGCTCGAAGCCGATCATTTCGATAATGCGATCGCCGCGGGTTACGACGCGATACTGTTCAACCCCACAGACGCAGATGGATCTGTGGTGAATGCAATGAAGGCACAGTCGGCGGGAATTCCCGTGTTCTGCATGGACCGTGAAGTAAACTCTATCGATGCTGCCACGTCTCAAATTCTTTCGGACAGTTACTCTGGTTGCGTAGCCATTGGAAAGTATTTCGTGGAGACCATGAAAAGAAAAGGGACGTATGTAGAGATACTCGGAATGGTGGGCGACAACAATACATGGAACCGCTCGAAGGGATTTCACAGCGTAGTTGATTTTTATCCTGACCTTAAAATGGTAGCACAGCAGAGTGCAGGCTTCGACCGGAACAAGGCCATGGAAGTTATGGAGAGTATTCTCCAGGCGAACCCCGATATCGACGCGGTGTTCTGTGGCAACGACGCCATGGCTTCGGGAGCATTCCAGGCGTTGGTGGCCGCAGGCAAGATCGATAAGGTAAAGGTGTTTGGATTCGATGGTGCCGAAGATGTAATACGATCAATTAAAGAAGGTAAGGTGGCAGCGACCGGCATGCAGTTCCCAAAAATAATGGCCGAGACTGCGGCAGTTTATGCCGATGAATTCTTCAAGGGCAAGAGGGACTTTCCCAAAAAAGTACCAGTAGCAGTTGAACTCGTGACGGCAAAGAATATAGACGATTACATGGGTTACGGTAAAAAAGAATGAAGGCAATTGTTGCTATAGTGATTGTCGGTATCGTTGCGTACAACTCGGTGTACTTCAGGAAGCTTGATGAGCATAAGGCATCGGGGGTGGCGAAGGAATTTGACGCTATAGGTTATGCAAAGACGTTTTGGGAAAAGAAGCTGCCGCAACGACTTGACAGTGCAATAGAACTTGGTGTATTGAAGGAGATGTTGTCGACCGATCCTGGCAACGCTTTCGCTCAACATTCGCATGCTCTCGGCATAGGCAACCTCAGGTATTTTTTGGTGAAAGAAACGGGTGTTGTCACAAACGTTGGGAGCGACGATATCAGGTTGGATAAAGGCGTTAAGGTTGCAACCGAATTTATCTTTGGTAACTCCGTTCGCGATGCCAGTGGGCTCGTCAACGTTAATGAGTTTACCAACACCATGGATTTCAACAACGTTTCTGCGGAGATCAACAAGATCATCCGTGAACAGGTATTGCCTCCTTTCAAAGCGAGTGTGAAGAAAGAAAGTAAGGTAAAGGTTATCGGCGCGATCGAGTTAAATAAAGAACACCTCGACCTTTCCGACATTGAAATAATCCCCGTTCAACTGGAACTTGTCGACACGGAAAATGCTGGTAACTGAGAACATATCAAAATCGTTTTCGGGAGTCGCAGCTCTGCAAGATGTTTGCCTCGAGCTGCATCCGGGGAAGGTGAATGCTATCATTGGAGAGAACGGCGCCGGCAAGTCGACCCTCATGAAGATCCTTTCTGGTGTTTACACCGAATACGATGGGAAGATTATTTTCAATAACAAACAGGTCCGGTTTCAAAACACACGGGAAGCTCGCGAAGCTGGCATCACTATAATTCACCAGGAGCTCAAGCTTGTTCCGGATCTTACCATCGCCGAGAATATTTTTCTTGGTCGGGAGATCACGAACCGCTTCGGTTTACTGGACCGGGATGCGATGATCGAACAAACGACAGCATTGCTCGGTCGCCTGAAACTGAATGCCGATCCGTCGGCGAAAGTTTCGTCATTGAAAGTCGGCCAGCAGCAGGTGGTCGAGATTGCTAAAGCCTTGCTGCACGACGCCAGTGTCATAATAATGGATGAGCCCACATCGGCTATCAGTGAAAGTGAAGTTGCAGTGTTGTTCGGGATAATCGACAAACTTCGAAGTGAGGGCAAGACAATCGTCTACATTTCCCACAAGCTCGACGAGCTCTTCCGCATTGCGGACCGCTACATCGTGCTTCGCGACGGCCGCACGATCGAAAGCGGCGACAGGCAGGGCATGACTGTCGATAACCTTGTGCAGAAAATGGTAGGGCGGGAGATAAGGACAGTGCGACGGAGTAAAGAGAAGGTTTCGAATGAAGTTTTGCTGTCGGTAGAGGAATATTTAACCTTACACAGGGGAGAAGTGCTGGGAATTTTTGGCCTGATGGGGGCTGGAAGAACTGAGCTGTTAGAAGAAATTTTCGGTCTTAATAAAAGTGCACTTCAGATCTCTGTTGAGGGAAAACCGGTTAAAATAAACTCTCCCATTGATGCCATCGAGGCAGGCCTGGCCCTGGTTCCTGAAGACAGGAAAAAAGATGGTTTGGTGCTCAATGCCGACGTAAGAACGAACCTGTGTTTAACTACCCTGGTGGATCTTCAAACATTTGGTTTCCTGGATGAGTCAAAGGAAACAGCCCTTGCTTCCCGTTACATCGACGGCCTTAAGATCAAAGCTTCTTCGCAAGGCCAGATCACCGAAAACTTGAGTGGAGGCAATCAACAAAAAATTGTTCTTGCCAAATGGCTGGCGACCAAACCTAAAGTTCTGTTGCTCGATGAGCCCACACGTGGCATCGACATTCACGCAAAGAACGAGATCTATAAACTGATCTTGCAACTTGCGGAGGAAGGCCTGGGCATTATCATGGTATCTTCAGAGCTCCCGGAAATACTTGCAGTGTCTGACAGGATTGTGGTGATGGCGGAAGGGAAGATTACAGCCGAGTTTAGTGCGGGAGAAGCAACTGAAAGCAAAATTCTCAAACACGCGATCCCAAAGTAACCGATGGAGGGCCAAAACTATAAGCAGCTGTTGTCGCGGTTTCAATCTTTGATCGCACTGGTGATCCTCTGCATCGTCATCAGCTTGTTGTCGGATAAATTTCTTACTGCCACCAATGCATGGAACGTCATGCGACAGATCTCGGTGAACGTCTGCATCTCCGTGGGAATGACGATGGTTATACTCGCCGGCGGGATCGACCTGTCGGTTGGGTCTGTGCTCGCTTTATGCGGCGCCATCGCTGCGGGATTATTGAAAGACGGCATCGAGCTTCCATCAGCAAACTTATTTATCGGCTTCACGATACTCGGTGTTACCGTCGTCGCGTTGCTCGCAGGCTCTCTCATAGGATCATTCAACGGTTTTGTAATCACCCGTTTCAACGTACCACCCTTCGTGGCGACACTTGCCATGCTCACGATCGCACGTGGCCTCACCATGTTGTGGACGAAAGGATTTCCAATATCCAACTTTGGGGAGAACTTCACCTGGATCGGTACCGGTTGGTTCATCGGTATTCCGGTGCCTGTGTGGATCTCCGGGATTATCGTGTTGATCGCAGTGGTGATCACGAACCGGACCAGGCTCGGTCGATACATCTACGCCATCGGGGGCAACGAATCGGCCGCGACACTCTCAGGCATCAACGTAAAGAAGATAAAACTTACGGTGTATGCAATCGCCGGCGGACTTGCCGGGGCCGGCGGCTTGCTGGTCACATCGCGATTGGATGCTGCACAACCTAATGCCGGCCTCGGCTACGAACTCGACTCCATCGCCGCCGTCGTCATCGGGGGCACTTCACTTACGGGCGGAAGAGGCAGCATCGGCGGAACGGTACTCGGCGCCGTGATCATCGGTGTACTCAACAACGGACTGGTGCTGTTGAACGTCTCTCCATTCTGGCAACAGGTAGTGAAAGGCGCGGTGATCCTCGCAGCCGTCATCATCGATAAAGCTAAATCGAAGAACTGATGCCAGGCAAACGGTTCATTCTTGCAATCGACCAGGGTACCAGCGGTACAAAAACTATCGTTATCGACGACAAGGCAAAGGTTCATGCGAAAGCGACAGAGCCGTTGAAAACATCATATCTCAACAATGGTTTCGTCGAGCAGGATCCCGAAGAAATTTACCGCAACGTATTATCGTCGGTGGAGAAATGTCTGAAAGATTTTGCGCATATCGATTCGATTGTAACGTGCGGGATATCAAATCAGCGCGAAACATTTGTCGTGTGGGACAAAGATGGCAAGCCATTGCATAACGCAGTGGTGTGGCAATGCAAGCGTTCGATCGCTATATGTGAAAAACTGAAAGTGCGGGGCCTGGAAGTTATTGTTGGAAGAAAAACCGGTTTGCTGATCGACCCATATTTCTCGGGCACGAAGCTCATATGGTTGCACGAGAACAACACAGCCGTTCGAAACGCGATCGATAAAGGCGAAGCATATTTCGGAACTGTTGATACCTGGTTGCTGTACCGGCTCACGAACGGCAGAAGTTATTACACCGATTACACCAACGCGTCGCGTACATTGTTCTTCAACCTCTCCACACTTTCGTGGGACAAGGAACTGCTCGCGACCTTCGGGCTATCGAAACTGAAGCTTCCCGAGTGCCGGCCCTCGTCTGCTTTTTTTGGCAGAACAGATTTCGGGGGACTGTTCGAACAGAATGTCGACATCACTTCAATGATCGGCGACTCGCACGCGGCAGCTTTCGGCGAAGGATGTTACTTGCCCGGTACCGCGAAAGCAACACTTGGCACCGGGTGTTCTATCCTGATGAACGTCGGAACGCAGTTGAAATATTCCGACAGCGGGATGATTTCAACAATATGCTGGAGTACAGAACACACCGTCCAGTTTGCCCTTGAAGGTGTGATCGTAACCGCAGGTGCTACGATCGAATGGCTGAAGAACGAACTTGGTCTGATCAACGACGGCAAAGACACCGAGGCCATGGCCCTTTCCGTGGAAGACAACAACGGTGTGTATGTCGTTCCTGCCTTCAGCGGACTCGGTGCTCCTCACTGGGACATGAGCCGCAAAGCATCCATCGTGGGCCTCACCTTCAACGCCAACAAGAATCACATCGTGCGTGCAGCACTTGAGTCCATCCCATACCAGATCAACGACATCATCGTGGCAATGGAAGAAGACACCACACTGAAGCTCAAGCAACTCATGGTCGACGGTGGAATGACCTCCAACAGCTTCGTCGTACAATTCCTTGCCGACCTTCTCCAGATCAAAGTTGCAAACATCGGTATGGCCGATGTATCAGCTCTCGGTGCGGCGTATCTCGCCGGGTTGAAGTCCGGGGTTTTTGAAAACATCGAGGCGCTCACAAGACTTAACCCCGACATTAAAGTATATCAGCCCAAAGCAAATCATAGAATGAATGCATATTGTTTAGGCTGGCAGAAGGCAGTAAAACTGAATAAGTAATGAAAAAACTTTTAACCCTTCTTCTGGCATCGATCGCGGTTACCAGCAGCTATGCTCAAACACCGAGGACCATCGTAACAACCGATGGGGAAGTCGACGACCAGGATTCTTTCATTCGACTATTGCTTTACGCGAACGAGTTCCGCATCGATGGTTTGATATACAGCAGTTCCCAGTGGCATTACAAAGGCGATGGTAAAGGCACCAAGTTCAAGTCGGAAATGGCGATGACCGAAAAGCGCTACGGTGAACGCACCGAACTGCGCTGGCCCGGAACAACATGGATGGAAGAGATGATCGAAAAATACCGGCGAGTCTATCCCAACCTTGTTAAACACGACAAGCGATACCCCACCGCCGATCAGCTGAAAAGCCTGGTCAGGGTAGGAAACATCGACTTCGAAGGCGAGATGGCCAAAGACACCGAAGGGTCCGACTTCATCAAAAAGATACTCCTCGACAATTCAACTGAGCCGATCTACCTGCAAGTATGGGGCGGCACCAACACGATCGCACGCGCATTGAAGTCGATCGAAGATGAATACAGTAGTAAGTCGAACTGGAAAGACATAAAGCAAAAAGTTTCGGACAAAGCTATCATCTACGCCGTACTCGACCAGGACGCGACATATAAAAAATATGTTGCTCCCAACTGGCCCGCGATCAAAGTACTGTACAACGCAAACCAGTTCTGGAACTTTGCATATCCATGGCCACGTGTAGTGCCAGCGGAACTGCAACCTTATTTGAGAGGCCCATGGTTTAAAGAAAACATCAAGACCGGGCACGGCCCTCTGCTCGAAACCTATTACCTGTGGGGCGATGGAACACAAATACAAGGCGACGACGAACACAGCCAGGGAGATCCTGCAGAGCTCGAAAAGTTTAAGATGACTGCGTATGATTTCATCTCCGAAGGCGACTCGCCCGCGTACTTTCACCTGGTCGACGTCGGCCTTCGAAACATGGAAGACGCCTCGTACGGAGGGTGGGGTGGGAGGATGGTTCGTTCAACCAATCCCTATCGCTGGGAAGACGGCGACGCAGCAACCGACTACAACCCGTTCACAAAGAAAATGGACAAAGCATATCCGCAAACCCGGTGGATCGACGTGCTTCAGAATGATTTCGCGGCGAGAGCAGACTGGTGTGTGAATGATTATAAGAACGCAAATCATGCCCCGACCGTAAAGGTTGATAATAAGGATGTCACCGCATTCCCGAACCAAACCATAACGATTACTGGTTCGTCTACAGACCCGGATAAGAATAAAGTAACTTACAAGTGGTGGCAGTACTTCGAAGTTGACACGTACGAAGGAAAGATCGAATTCAAAACAGTAAGTGGTTCAAAAGCAACATTTGTTGTCCCCGCTGACGCGAAGAGCGGCGATACGATTCATGTTATCCTCGAAGCGACCGATAATGGTGTGCCCGCGCTTACAAGGTATCAGCGGGTGATCGTAACCGTTAAGTAAGTCTCTTAAAGCGAAAGTCACACTTCTTCGCTCCATTCACGTCGCTTTAGGTATTTTCAATCCCTATTTGCTCGACAAAATAATAAGTAATAGATTTGATTATGTGAGAAAAACATTCCTCGGGGAGTTCGAAGAGATCGTCCTGCTTACTGTTGGCGTTCTCGACGACAACGCATATGGCGCCTCCGTCACCAAAGAGATTGAAACGCAAGCCGGTCGCGTGGTTGGTTTCAACACTGTTCACGTTACCCTCCAGCGACTTGAGGACAAAGGATTTCTCAAATCGAAAATGGGCGGAGCTACCGAAGAACGTGGTGGAAGAAGAAAGCGAATGTTCTCAATCACACCTGCAGGCACCGCCGCCCTACGCGACATCAAAGCCGTGCGTGTTAAACTTTGGAATGCGCTTCCGCCAAAAACCATAGCCCTCCTCGACATATGAGCTCCCATCATAATCCTGCCCCGCCACGCTGGATAAGCCAGCTGTTGAAGACATTCGGAAAGCGAGCAACACTGGAGGAGGTCGAGGGCGATCTCGATGAACTCTATAAGTATTGGCTTGAAAAAGAAGGTAAAAGTGTGGCCGATCGCCGATACGTAATGGCTTCCCTCAAACTGCTTCGGCCGTTTGATCAGCGTCGACTGGAATTCAACGGCGGCCTTACGAAAAGTCACTTCACTGTTAGCTGGCGGAATCTCGTTAAACATAGTTTCTTCAACTTCATCAGCCTTTCAGGTTTAACGCTTGGCCTGACGGTATGTATTCTCATCTTCCTTTTCGTTCGGGATGAAGTAAGCTACGACAAGTTTCTTCCCGGCTACGAACATGTTGTACGGATACAGCCAACCGTTACTGCGGGTTCCACGCGAACATGGGCGACAACCGAGGCTTTGCTGCTTCCGGCCTTGCAATCGTACCCGGAGATAGAGAGCAGTGCCCGGATCATGCGCATTGAAGAACACACACGACTTAAAGTCGACTCCGTCGAGTTCAGGGAAACGGGAATGGTCTCAGTTGACAGTTCGTTCTTTAATGTGTTCCCCTTCCCGTTTATAAAGGGCGATCGATCTAATTTCGTCAACGACAACAATTCGATCGTTATGTCGCGGGCGGCCGCTGCAAGGATGTTTGGCGACACAGATCCTATGGGTAAGATCATAGTGTGGGAACAGGCGGTGCTTACTGTTACGGGTGTGTTCGAAGACCTGCCGTCAAACTCTCATTTGAAGATCGACTTTGCGATAAACCTGAAGAGAATGTGGCCGGGTGTCGACACCGAAGGCGCTATGTCTGCATTTTATACGTACGTGAAACTCAACTCTGAACGGGATATAGGGTCGTTTCAAGAAAAGCTTGATACTGACTGGGAGCGATTATACGGACACGACACGAAGGGCGTGGTAAAAGTTCGGTTCAACGTGATGCCTTTGAGTGAAATACACCTTGATAGTCATGCAGAGAAAGAGTTCAGTGTTAATGGAAACCTCCAGGTGGGGTACATCTTTATCGCCGTTGCCATTCTGATCCTGTCGATTGCCGTGATAAACTACGTAAACCTGACGAATGCAACGGCGTTGAAACGCATTCGCGAGATTGCCGTCCGAAAGGCGATCGGCGCCTCGCGCAGGAGATTGTTCGTATCGTTCCTGGTCCAGTCGCACCTGTTCAGCCTGGTAGCGATCGTGCTTGGGTTGACCTTCGCGATTATATCCCTGCCTTACTTCAATTCGATCACCGGGAAGAGTTTCGACTGGCGAATAGTTTTCGATACAACGCTCGTATTAAGCGTGATCGCATTGTGGGTCTCAATGAGTGTATTGTCGTCGCTGTATCCAAGCATGGCGCTGGCTTCAGTGAATGCGGTAAAGATACTTCGATCGGGGATCAGTATCAGCAGGGGCGGCCGGGCTTCATTGTATTTCAGGAGAGGCCTGCTCGTGTTCCAGTTCGCGATCGCCTCATTGCTGATTGTAGGCGCGTATACCATCTGGAGCCAGATGAACCTGATCAACGGACTCAACCCGGGATTCGATAAAAACAACCTGCTGGTGCTGGCAGTCCAGGGAGATCTGCAAAAAAACCTGGATGTACTCAAGAGCGAGGTCAACAAAGTAGCGGGTGTCGAAAGCTCTACGTTCACCTATTCCATACCGGGGAAGAGAATTCCTTTCCTCAACGTTCGTATCCCCGATCTTGCCAATAATTACGATGCCACCGACGCGAGCCACCAGACACTTCGAGTATTATCTGTTGACGAAGATTTTGTGAACACAATGAAGATGGAGATCGTTGCCGGCCGTGACTTTTCTATCAACAACGCAGCTGACAGGCAATCGGCGTTCATCCTTAACGAGGCCGCTGTAAAAGCGCTTGGCTTAACAGATCCTGTGGGACGTCCGTTTGAATATCTCTGGCAGATGGAAAAGAAGGGACAGATAATCGGCATCGTGAAAGATTACAACTACGCTTCGATCCATTCGCGCGTCGAGCCGCTGGTGATCCATGTGCTGCCGTGGTATTCATACCTGTGTATAAGGTTGGATGGACAGGATTTGAACAGGACGATCAACGATGTAGAGAAGGTATGGCGCAGTGTGTCGTCCACGCCATTCGAGTATACATTTCTTGATGAGACTTATGATGCACAGTACAAGGCCGAGCGCATCACTGCAGAGATCATTACGGGGCTCGCAATACTGGCTGTAATATTCGCTACGCTCGGACTTTTCGGAGTCGTGTCGTTCTTTGTTGTGCAGCGGACAAGGGAGGTCGGTATACGCAAGGTTTTCGGGGCTTCGCAGTTGCTTTTGCTAAAAGAGCTTTCGCTTGAATATATTGTGGTTGTGGTTGTCGGTAACGTGCTTGCATTTATTCCCGCCGTGTGGCTGATCGACCAATGGTTGGAGAAGTTTGTGGTGCATATCGAGCTTTCGTCGTTTGTTTTTCTGATCGCCCTCCTGTCCAGCGTTGCACTGGCAGCATGTTCCATTCTACATGTGCTGTTGAAGACCACGCGAACGAGCCCGGCGATTGTGTTAAGAGCTGAGTAGGATGCAGGATCAAACATTGGCAAACTTCTATGAACGAGATCTGCGGAGGCTGATCGAAGAGATTAATTCGTTCAAAAATGAAGAGAACATCTGGAAGACTGCGGGTTCAGTGAAGAACTCCTGCGGCAATCTTGTATTACACATCGTGGGTGGATCCAATTTTCTGATAGGCAGGCAACTTGGTAAAACGGATTATGTCAGAAACAGGGACCAGGAATTCGCGATGAAAGGAGTCCCCAGGAGGGAGTTGATTTCTCAACTTGAGCAACTTGTTTTCTTGATCACCACCACTTTGAAAAACATAGACCTGGAGGCGGAGTTTCCCATTCCCTTCGACGACGCTAAGAGGACGAACGGGTACGTACTCACGCAACTTGCCCTTCATTTAAACTACCATCTTGGCCAGGTAAATTACCTTCGACGAACTTTGGAGTAAATCGCAATCGATCCCGTCTTCGGTTCCGTTCCCGCCTGCATAATTGCAGTCATAAAACGAGTCTACCCGAAAGGTTGCTGACTAACTTTAGTCATACCTAAACCTAAACTTCTCTTCGTGGGCTCGCTCAGGTATTTCCCATTTGGCAACCAGTTTGACCTTCGAATGGGAACTTCGTTCCTGAAACCGGAAGACCAGTTGATCGAGACCGACGATCATTACCTGCATGAGATCACGCTTAAGCGACATATCCTCGACTCCGACCATCGTTACTATTATCGCTCTTCGCCCGAAACAATGGCTGCGCAATGGGACATTGTCGCACTGATCCTCGACGACCTGGTAAAATCTCGCCCCGGTGATTTCAAGCTTGAAAAGGACAACATTACATGGCATTGGGAAAACAAACTGACTCACGAGACTTTCGATTTTGAGTTTGGCGACCCATCTACACTGCCGTACGAACCACTGGATTGGGTTGGCCGACAGGTGCAAGAGGATCTCATCATACTGAGCAACGATAGTTCTGCAACACTCGTGGCCGGTCAATTGTGTTTTGCTAATGGGTTTTCTCTTGACGACAAATTCAACCAGCCGTTTCTCGCTATTCATGCACCGGCGCCACGAATGGTCGGCCCAACGATGAATGCTGCTCATAAGCTGCTCGAACATCTTCCGCCCATGCGCCCGATCTGGCGTGCAAGCTGGAACTTTAAGATCAACGACGAGCTCGATCTCACGTCGCGTCATAATCTGAGGTACAAGAAAGAGATGGATGCCGTGTCGCCGACGCTTACTGCAGAAAATATCGGTGACAAATTGTTTATCAGGATTGAGCGTCAGACGCTTACCAGGCTGCCGGTCTCAAATTGTATCCTGTTTGGTATCCACACGTACATTAATCTGCTGGGCGAGGAATGTTGCGACGGCGATCGTGCTTCCAGGATGCTCGATGTACTGCGGACTACGCCTCGTGAGATGATGGACTATAAGGCAATAAGCCCGTTTGAGACGGCGCTTTTGGACTACCTGGCGCTTAAGGCCCGCAACAAAGTGGCCTCATAGATTTTATCTATGAACTTATAGTTATAATCGATTTGCTTTATATCGATGTTGTGTCAAAATTGCTACAAATTGACACAAGCCATGGAAAACAACACTCCCTCTAAACAGAAATCACTCGACGTGAACGACAGCATTGCCCAATGCCCGTTCCACAACGGGTCGCTAAAGCAAGCCGCGGGCGGCGGTACCCGTAACCGCGACTGGTGGCCCAACGCCCTCAGGCTGAACGTGCTCCGTCAGCACTCGTCGCTGTCTAATCCAATGGATAAAGACTTCAACTATGCTAAAGAATTCAAATCACTAGACCTGAAAGCAGTTAAAAAAGACCTCAACGACCTCATGACGAAGTCGCAGGACTGGTGGCCTGCAGACTGGGGACACTACGGTCCCTTCTTCATCCGTATGGCGTG
The DNA here is from genome assembly GCA_035656375.1 of Cyclobacteriaceae bacterium. Taxonomy (GTDB): domain Bacteria; phylum Bacteroidota; class Bacteroidia; order Cytophagales; family Cyclobacteriaceae; genus ELB16-189. The sequence goes on from DASRSO010000131.1 coordinate 28,856, forward strand.
GCACTCTGCAGGTACTTATCGTGTAGGTGATGGTCGCGGCGGCGCTGGTGCAGGGCAACAACGTTTTGCTCCGCTCAACAGTTGGCCCGACAATGCAAACCTCGACAAAGCGAGACTTCTCCTTTGGCCTGTTAAGCAAAAGTATGGCCGTAAGCTTTCATGGGCCGACCTCATGATCCTTGCAGGCAACGTTGCCCTCGAATCGATGGGCTTCAAGACATTTGGTTTCGCCGGTGGGCGTGAAGATGTTTGGGAACCGCAGGAAGAAGTGTATTGGGGATCTGAAGCGAAGTGGCTTGGCGATGAACGTTATACCAAAGACCGCGAGCTCGAAGCGCCCCTTGGTGCTGTCCAGATGGGACTAATTTATGTGAACCCCGAAGGTCCTAACGGTAAACCCGATCCGGTTGCATCCGCTCGTGATATCCGCGAGACATTTGGTCGCATGGCAATGAACGACGAAGAAACAGTTGCGTTGATAGCGGGAGGTCACAGCTTCGGTAAAACACACGGCGCTGGTGAAGCTGGCAAGTATGTAGCAGCGGAGCCCGCAGGTGCAACGATCGAAGAGATGAGCCTGGGTTGGAAGAACTCCCTTGGCAAAGGCAATGGAGCTCACACGATCACCAGCGGACTCGAAGGTGCGTGGACAACAACTCCAACAAAATGGAGCAATAACTTTTTTGAAAACCTGTTCGGCTTCGAGTGGGAATTGAGCAAGAGCCCTGGCGGTGCGAACCAGTGGAAGCCTAAGAACAATGCCGGCGCAGGCACGGTACCGGATGCGCACATAAATGGAAAGTCGCACGCACCAACTATGCTTACGACCGACCTCGCGCTGAGGATGGATCCGATCTATGAAAAGATCTCACGTCGTTTCCTCGAGCACCCGGACCAGTTTGCAGATGCATTTGCCCGCGCGTGGTATAAGTTGACACACCGCGACATGGGTCCGCGTGCACGTTACCTCGGCGCCGAAGTTCCTTCAGAAGAATTACTGTGGCAAGATCCTCTTCCGGCAGCAACGCTTAAGCCTGTTGGCGACAGCGACATCGCAACATTGAAAGGCAAGATACTTTCGTCGGGCTTAACGGTTTCTGAACTTGTGTCGACTGCATGGGCATCAGCATCTACATTCCGCGGGTCTGATAAGCGTGGTGGCGCGAATGGAGCTCGTGTCAGGTTGGCTCCCCAGAAAGACTGGGAGGTGAACAACCCTGCACAGTTATCAAAAGTATTGAAGGCCCTGGAAAAAATCCAAAGCGAGTTTGGTAACAAAATTTCTATGGCCGACCTGATCGTGCTTGGTGGTGTTGCAGCAATCGAGAAAGCTGCGAAGGATGGTGGTGTAGACGTGAAGGTTCCGTTCACACCGGGACGTGTCGATGCATCGCAAGAGCAAACAGATGTAGAATCGTTCCAGTTGCTCGAGCCGGGTGCAGATGGTTTCCGTAACTACCTGAAGGATCGCCACAAGGCATCTGCCGAAGCATTGTTGGTCGACAAAGCACAACTGTTGAACCTGACTGCACCGGAGATGACGGTACTGGTAGGAGGTATGCGTGTGCTGAACACCAACTACGACAGATCTAATCATGGTGTGTTTACTGATAAGCCTGGTGCATTGACCAACGACTTCTTTGTGAACCTGCTCGACATGGGAATTACGTGGTCAGCGAATTCGGATGCAAAGAATGTATTCGAAGGACGCGACCGCAGAACAGATAAGGTGAAGTGGACGGGCACCAGGGTTGACCTTATTCTTGGATCGAACTCGGAGTTGAGGGCGATTGCAGAAGTTTACGGTTGCTCTGATTCCAGGGAGAAGTTCGTGAAAGACTTCGTAGCTGCGTGGGCGAAGGTGATGAACCTTGATCGGTTTGATTTAGAATAGATCAAAGTTTTTAAAAAAAAGAAAGGCGAGTCGTGAAAACCGGCTCGCCTTTTTTATGGTTGACCTGCAATGATCGCTGCCCCCGCTCCAAATATCGCAACGTCCTGTAAGAAGTGAATAAACCATGCCCAGCCCATTCCCTTTGTTTCTAGTACTGATCTCGCAAGTACGAATCCCAGGAACCCCGACATAAACACTCCGAAGATCCCGCTCGGCGTTCCGAAGAAATGAGGGATACCAAAGACCCCCGCAGCGATCCAACAGATTGTGATCGGCTTCAGCTTTCCGTATAGTCCAACCACGACCACGAATCGTGTGAATATCTCTTCCGACCACGCATTGGTGGCAGCGAAGAGTAGCACCAGTGGCATCAGTCCCCAGAATGTTTGGTTAATGGTACCATGTTGTGACGTCGCACTGAACGTCATCATCATTGTCGTGCCCGCGGTGAAACCGACGGCCACTATCAATCCATACTCCCAGTAACTTCCTCTCCGAAAGAACGTCCGGAAATTTTCTTTATCAACGAAGAAGATCAGGAGCATTGCAACAAATGAGACCATCAACGTCGTGATCTGCATGGTGAAAGTATAATTCACAAGATCGTACTGCGAGATATTGAGCGATTGAACTTTGCCGTTGTTGAGCAGGTAAGCTGTTAACGACATCGACGTGACGCCCGTCGCTGCAATTAATATAGTGGTGACGATCCGTGCGATCACAATCCCAGGGCAACGAGTTCTCCGGGATGGCCGGGAGCGCCAACGGCGAATACAATATACTGTTTGCCGTTCACCGAGTATGTCATTGGGATGCCAGCCTGGCAGGCGGGCAATTCAATTTGTGTGATCAACTGTCCTGTTGCTTTATCATACGCTCTAAACTTGTTTCCGCCGGGGAAGTCGGAAGCATACATGCCCGAGCCTTCACCGGCAAACAGCAATGTTTTTGTAACCAGCATACCAACGCGGTCCGGAATTCCGGTTGCGGGTATGTCGATCCCTTTCAACGCGGGGATGTCTTTCAGCCACTGCGGTGTTTCGGAGTTGGGCACCATCCATTTGTGATCGCCGGTGTTCAAATCGATCGCAGTTATTCTTCCGTAAGGCGGCTTGGCGAGGGGCAAACCGTAGGGCCCGACCTTCGAGCTTCCCTGAAATGCAACGTAATTCATGTCGGATAGTTCTGGCGATTTCTCAAGACTTGTGGGCCGCATGACGGTGCTGGATGAAACGTAGAGCACACCCGTTTCTTTATCGAACACACCACCTTGCCAGTTTGCGCCGCCCACGGCATCGGGCAACATCAACGTTTCCTGCTTGCTGCCTTCTTCATACGAAGAAATAGGAGTGTACAGTTGCCCGGTCTTATATCGACTTGCGATCTTGATCGCCTCCTCTTTGATCGCGGGAGTAAAATCGACAAGCATGTCTTCCGAAAAACCCTGGCGGTCGAAAGCTGCAGGCTTCGTAGGGAACGGCTGAGTAGGCGAGGTCCATTCGCCGGGAACGTCGCTCTTCGGAACCGGACGTTCTTCGACAGGCCACACTGGTTTACCGGTAGCACGATCGAACACAAATGCAAAAGCCTGCTTCGTTACCTGTACCACTGCTTTGACGGGCCTTCCATCAACGTTGATATCGGCGAGTATAGGTGGCGCCGGAAGGTCGTAATCCCAGATGTCGTGATGGATCAATTGATAATGCCACACCTTCTTGCCGGTCTTCGCATCGAGACAGACGATGCTTTGTGAAAACAGGTTGTTACCGGGCCGATGTCCACCATAGAAGTCACCCGTTGCAGCTTCGAGGGGAAGGTAAACATATCCCAGCCCGGGATCAGCCGACAACGGTGCCCACGCACCGACGTTGCCTGTATATTTCCAGCTTTCATTTTCCCATGTCTCGTTGCCTTCTTCCCCTTGTTGCGGAATAGTATGAAAGGTCCAGAGTTGCTTGCCAGTACGGGCATCGAAACCCATGACGTCGCCGCGTACCTGTTTCATCGACCGGGGAGCGAGGCCAACCGGGAAGCTTGAGCCAACAACGATCACATCGTTAACGATGATGGGTGGTGATGTTGATCCGATAGTTGCTGTAAGAGGATCGATGTCTTGCTTAAGCTCTTTCTTCAGGTCAACGATACCTTGCTTTCCGAAAGTTGTTACAAGTAGCCCGGTTTTTGCGTCGAGCGAGATCATTTGAAAACCGGGTGTGATGTAAACAATTCTGTCGGACGTTCGATTGGGGGATTGCCAGTAGGCCACGCCGCGTCCGGAATTTTGCCGTGGTACGGATGTTCTCCGTTCTTTTTCGTCGTAGCGATACGTCCATAGAGTTTCGCCGGAGCGCGCATCGATGGCGGCAACGACGCGGCTAAGTCCGGCAGTGGTATACAACACACCATTGGCCATCAGTGGAGTCGCTTTAAAGTAGAACTCGGGTGCCGGCCCGAAGTTCTCAGTTTTCCATCGCCACAGGATCTTTAATTGAGATACGTTGTCGCGATTGATCTGGTCGAGTGACGAATAGTTCGTGCTGCCGAAGTCGCCACGATGTTGTAACCATTCGGCTTCGATCGAAGGCGGAGTGGGATCGTACTTGTTGGGTGTAAAAGCAAGACTTCGTCGCGACGCAGCAGGAGGTACACCGATGGTGATGTTATTGAGTTGGGCCTGGTCGCCGGTCAGTTCCTTCGTCCCTGGCGTGAAGCCATTGCGGCTGAGGATGAACGCTACGATCGCTGCACATGATCTATCGTCCAGTGACCCGGGATTTGTTTTTGGCATCGTGTTCTTCGTGATCGTGAAGAGTGCGCCAGGAGTTTGGTCTTTCCATTTGTCGAGGAAGCGATCACCAATGAGTGCTGTGCCTCCTTCGGAGCCGCGAAGGTCACGTCCGTGACAGGCAGTACATTGCGTACTGTAAATTTCAGAACCGAGTTCGACCTGGGCGGTCGTGAAAACAACATACTTATCGATATCGCCGGAAGGTCGTTTGCGGAGGTAGGCAAAGCCTGCGGCCAGGAATAGCAAGGCTAAAAGACCAGCAAGGATTTTCTTTGCCATCGTAAATACAATATATTGAGAAACGATGCCGCAATCAACTGTTGAAATAGTCAGAGCTAAGTTCTACGTTTCGTTGAGCTGCAAGTTGATTTCTGGTCAGATAGAATTGATTGCGTGAACCCCGAGGCCAAAAAGCAGGTGAACAAGCTATTCCTGTTTATTTTTCTTTCCTTTCTGCTGACGTCACACGTTGCAGCGCAATCGGTTCTTTCCTTCGAACGTATCGAGGGTCTCTCGCAAAGTACCGGGTATGCGATCACCAAAGACAAGCAGGGTTTTCTCTGGATTGCCACCGCCGACGGTCTTAATCGCTACGACGGGGTCGAGATGCGTGCTTATAAACCTGGACGGGGAAAGACCGACGGATATATGATGGGCCGGTTGATCCGCTCCGACATTCTCGAAGACGACCACGAGCGCATCTGGTTTTCAACCGATCTAGCGGTGCATAGTTTCGATAAGAAAACCGAACTGTTTAAGACATGGCCGCTGTCGAAACAGAATCAATTTGCAAACCCGCTGTTGTTTCGCGATGGACATTTGTGGCTCGCAAACGCCGACGCCGGATTGTTCGACCTGGACATCAGTACTGGTGAGAGCACTTTTTATCCAAGCACAACGAGATTGATGTATAACGGCGTTAGTGATAACAACAACAACCTGTGGTTTGCATCCAACAAAGGGCTTCTTCAGTTCAATTTGACTACAAAGCAGTGGCAGCAATATTTTTCTGACAAGGAATTTTACAGCGTCGCGATCAGTAACGACACACTATTTATAAGTGAGAAGAAGAATATCCTTGTTGCTCCGTTAAACACTCCCCACAATTATTCCTTTGCAGAGTTCTCTAACCAGGAACGGGATCTTGTTCATCGCATCTATGCCGACGAAATGAAAAACATCTGGGTAGGAGATGAGAGTGGAAACGTATTTTTCCGGCAGCATGGCACGAAACGTTTTCAGTGGAGCGGCAACATCAATCGCGCAGGCAGGGTGCGGACCAACTACCCGGTATACTGTTTTTATTACGATCCTTCCGGTAGACTGTGGACGGGCGGCTATATGTTTGGTCTCATCAAAGCGGAAATTCGCAAGCAAGGCTTCACCGTGTTTCCGCAATCCGGTTCCGGCGCTGCCCCTGAAAACATTTTCGTGAACACATTCTTCGAGCAGGGAAATGAAGTGTGGCTCGGTACCTTTCAAAAGGGAATAGTCATACTCGACAAAACGACAGGCCTCACCAGGACATTTGACCTTCCATATTCCGGTCCACCATTGGTTTACGGCAAGTCGGTGCATCTTATTCGTTCCGACAACCACGGGAATTTGTGGACGGGAAGTTCAGGCTACCTGTATGTTCGGAAGAAGGGTTCAGGTTCTTTTACTCCCATACTGATTCCTTTGGTTCCATCTGCTCTGCAGAATCCGCAGGTATGGTCGATCGCTGAGAATGAGAACGGCTGGCTCATCGGGACGAACGTTGGGGTTTACCAGGTCGCCGAAAGTGCCAACAAGTTTGCGATCGGGCACATTGAAGCACTCGGAAACTCGAGGGTTGCAGGTTTATGTCGCGCGCCGTCGGGCGAATGGTACATCGCATTCGAATCGGGCGGCATTGTTGTTACAAAAGACCCTACAAGCAGTGAAGGTCAAACAAGGATCTTTGAGGACACGAACGTGAGGGCTCTTTATTATGACGACCGTCACTCGATGTTGTGGATCTGCTCTTCGGATGGCCTGATCGCCTGGCATTCGGCTTCACGGCAACATAAGATCGTCGCCCCGGATAATTATACCTACGCCGTATTGCCCGACTCCAATGATCTTTGGGTTAGCACGAACTCCGGATTGATCAAAGCTTCACTGAGGTATTCCGGCAACGACCCTTTGCCTGGTGCGACCCTGGTAACTTTCACAACACGCGATGGCCTTCCCGACAATCAGTTCAATGCAAATGCGGCGCACAAAGGAATGAGCGGAACGTTTTACTTTGGCACACCTTCCGGTATCGTCTGGTTTTAACCGCGCGATGTTCAACCGAATGCTGCTGTTCCCGGAATTGTGATGACGGACGTAGCCGTTAATGGCGAGCGGACTCCATCTGCGGGTTATCTCACCAGCATGTCGCTGCCCTGGTCTCAGAACAATCTGTTCTTTCGCTTTCGCGGGATTGAATACAGCAACCCGGCAAAGGTCAACTATTCATACCAGTTGAAAGGTTGGAATAAAGAGTGGATTGACAATGGCACGTCGAACGAGGTTCGCTACAACAATCTTCCTCCGGGCGACTACACGTTCCAGGTAAGGACTGCCAATAGTTCCGGTGCGTGGAGCGATGACCTTTATTCAGTTGCCATTACGATCACTCCGCCGTTTTGGAAGACGGGCTGGTTTTACACAGCGGCAGTTATTGTTTTTGTAGGCGCAGTGGTCATGATCACACGTCGCATCTCGTTCATGAGCTTTCAACGTAAGCTGGCTGAGCTCGAACGGCAGCGAGAGATCGACCGGGAGCGTCAACGCATCTCTCGTGAAATGCACGACGACATTGGTGCCGGCCTTACCCGCATCACACTGATCAGCGAATTTGCCCGCAATAAGGGAACAGTTGGCGTAAGTACCGAGCTTGAAGAGATCGCGGGAACAAGCCGGCAACTGGTCAGCAACATGGGGGAGATCATCTGGAGCTTGAACCCGGAGAATGGAACGCTCGACCAGCTTCTCGCTTATCTTCGCGAACAGCTCCACCGGCAGCTCGAGTACTCGGCAATCGATTATACCATTTCATTTCCTGATGATAAATCGGGATTGATGTTATCGAACGAAGCGCGCCGGAACATCATTCTCGCCACCCGGGAGATCGTGAATAATTCAATTAAACATAGCAAGGCGAAATCGATCAGTATTGCCGCAAACGTACTCGGCTCCACGATTAAGTTCGAGGTTGCCGACAATGGCACGGGCTTCGACACAACGCGCATCTATCCGGGCAACGGGCTGAACAACATTCGTCAGCGCATTGCAGCACTCGGCGGCGATCTTACTGTTACCTCGACCCCGGGAAGCGGCAGCCGGTTTTCGTTTCTCGTGAAGTTGTGATCAGGAAATGAATCCTGTTTTCCTCAGGGCTTCCGCTCTGCTGTTGACCTGCAGTTTTTCGTAGATGTTCCGGATGTGCGTACGGACCGTGTCGATGCTCAGGAACAACTGGTCGGCGATCTCTTTGTAGCGAAATCCTTTACTCAGCAGTTCGAGTATTTCCTGTTCGCGACGGCTCAGTTCCTGGAAATATTTATTGACCTTCTTACCAGCCGCAAATGTCTCGATCACTTTTCTCGCGATCTGGCTGCTGATCGGAGATCCGCCATCGTGGACTTCCCGTATTGCTTCGACGACTTTTTCGGGCGGTGTACTTTTTAAAAGGTAGCTTGTTGCGCCGGCCTGTAAAGCCCGAAATATCGTGTCGGTGTTATCGTAGACGGTAAGTACCATCATCTGCATTTTCGGGTGAAGCATCTTCAATCGCTGGATGCAGTCGATGCCACTCATGCCGGGCAGGTTTACGTCGAACAAACCGATCTCTGCTGGTTGCGCTGTAAGCTCTTGCAGGGCTGTCTCGGCATCCTTAAAGACGCGAAGATCGTTTACCTGCATGTGTTGCCGCACTTGTTCGGCGAGGTAATGCCTCACTTTGTCATCATCTTCAACTATAGCGATCGACTCGATTGACTCTGAACTCATGGCTAAAAATGCCAAATGCGCATTTCCGGAAAATACGTATTTCATGCGATATATGTGAATAGCGGGCAGGGTAGTTTTGATCACACCAAAACACCTCGTCATGCTGCTTCGAAGTATTACACTGTTTGCGATTGGATGCCTTGCGTCGTCGTGCGCCACGGTGATCCACGGATGGAATCACAAGTTTACATCGCCGGTGTATATCGGCGATCGATCCGGAAAGGTTTTCGTCGAGGGCAAGGAATTCGACATAAAAAGTGTTGTATCCGGCGCCGATGTAAAGACGAAGCATAATAATTATTACACCTATTCAACCACCGTTACCACCACCACATTGTATTTCGATGAGGCAGTGCTGGTCTTCCCGAAACAGAAATATGTAACCGTAGAGATCCGCGACACCGACGATGTCACTGTGCTGGAATCATACCTATTCCGCCGCGACCCGCGATACGCATTTTTCGCACTGAACTTTTTCATCGGGGCGGGCGTGGGATCGATCGTCGATCTGGGCGACAACCTTGCGTACGACTGGGAACTTGTTGCTTACCGAAAATTCAACTGATATGATCAAACTCATAAGCATTGTGTCGCTGGCGTGCCTGTTGTCTTCGTGCGCGACAATTGTGAACATCGACAACAACAAGAGCTGGAAGATGGGTATCGACGTGGTGACGGAAAGTCCCGAGCCAATCTCGGTGACTGTGAATGGGAGAGAGGCTCGCTACTATAAGCTATACGAAGGCGAAGCATACTATGTGAACCGCGTAATTCTTCGTAAGCCTAAACGTGACCTTGATATATCTGTAACCCAGAATGGTGTTACGAAGTCGCGCACGTACCACGGCGATAAAGTAAAAGGACTTTTCTGGTTCACAGGACTCTGGGTGCTGCTGGATCATGCGAAAGGAACGCTGCGTCAATACCCGGCAGTCGTATATGAAGACATGGATCTATAAACTTTAATCAATAATCATCAACAAACACTAACATGAAGAAGCTAATTGTAATTACTGCGTTTTTATTTGTCACCGCGCTTGTTGCCAATGCGCAGGTTAAGACGAACATCCGCCCTGAAGCGAGTGGAAAGATGGGTGAATATGGAGAGTGGCAAAAGGTAGATGTATCATTCGGCGACGGTTCCGAAGCAACAGTTGAGTACCGCGTTCGCCTGGCGGCCCGAAAAGGTATTGGGTGTCATTACGATCTTGAAGTTAAGAACACTTCGAGTGAAAAGCTGAATGTGCGAGGCATGTCATCCTACTACGATCAGCTTGTAAAGAGTAACTTCGGAGATGCAGCCAAAGAATCTGTGAAGCCAGGTAAGTCGGTGGAGATGCGTTTTATTGCGCAGGGTTGTAAGAAAGAGAAGGGTTCGGATAAAGATGATTTCGGCCATTGCATGGCATGCGAGTTCGGAATTGATCTTTTTGTAGCAAAGCCATAGCGGGGCGCACAATTTGACACAGAGGCACAGAAGAATTATCCCTGTGCCTCTGTGTTTCTTCCACTGCTTTTACCTTCTTGCAATAAACTCCGCACTCGGCTTATACGTCTCGAAATCCATCTCCACAAAATAAGTCTTCACTCCGCCGGTCTTCGCGGCTGAGAAAAACTCTTTCCAGTCAATAATTCCCTGCCCAATCGGAACCTGTTTCTTTTCCTTCGTCCAGTCCGACAAGTGTGCCGAGATAAACCTTCCCGGATATTTCTTAAAATAATCAGACGCTTTAAAGCCGAGATTGATCACCTCGGTCTGGAATTGCATTTTTACCAGCTTCGGATCGAAACGTTCCAGCAAGGCATCATAAACCAGCTTGCCATCCAGTTGCACGAACTCAAAACTGTGGTTGTGGAACGCGGTCACCATCCCGGCAGACTTTATCTTTTCGGCAGCCTTGTTGAGCTTATCGGCAGCAACAAGATAATCATTCAACGTGCCGTCTTTCTGAAGCCAGAATGTTGAGAGGATCATATGTTTAAGACCAAGATCTTTCGACCATTGAATGGCCTCATCGAGTTTTGCATCATCGGCTATAAGATCTCCCGTTCCGAAATGACAACTCGGACATGTGAGTCCTGCATCGGAAAAAATCTTTTTCAACTCGCCGCCTTTATATTGTACAAACGGGCCGAAGCCTATCTTTTCGTATCCTTTCGGATAACACATCTCAAGAAGCTTGTAACCCATTCCTGACATTATTTTCAAAGTGCCGGGAATATCCTTGCCGAGCATTTCTTTGATCGGCCATGTCTGAAAACCGAGCGAGATGTCTTTTGCTTTGGCTGCAGCAAAGAGATCGCCAACTGTGAGAGCTGCAATTCCCGTTGAGGTCATTGCAAGAAAAGAACGACGACTAATATTACTCATACGTCAAAATGTTTGGATGAGTAAGTTAGGGTTTTTTATCCTTCTTCACCACCTCTATGTTGTTGTCGTCGTCGTTCACATACACATCGAGCATGTGGTATGGATCGATACCGGCAAGGTTGGGTTCCCTGGGTACAGTTATCGTGATTGTTTGTTTTCCTGTACGAATGCGATGTAGTTGAAGATACATTTCGTCGCTAAGCTCAAATTCCGACTTGTCTGGTCCGAACACCCCGATCGGAACGTACTCGTCCATCGGTATCTCTGTTTCAACACCGGCACTGTCGGCAACTACTTTCCGGGCACTGATCTCCAGTGTAACTTCCCACTCGCCCATAGGCGTTTGCTTGCCGGTCACGCGGTCGGCATTAAGTTGCCAGAAAGTGTTCACCTCGAACAGATCGTGCAATAAATAGTGAAGCGAATCCGGTACCGATTTTTTCAGTTCGCGATACATGTCGAGTGTCGTGGCAAGTGGTGCATCCGGCTTGCGATGATGCGCAAGGACTCGACGTAACGCGCCATTTATTTTTTCATCACCCGCATATTCACTCAATATGTATAAAGCGAATGGTCCCCGGCGATAGGAAAGGTATGGATCAAGGCCGCGCAGCAGCGGTTCGCCGCGACGAATAGGGGCGAAGGGATACGGTTCGTGCATGAACTTCAATAGTCTAAGTAATTCAGCGCGTCCCTGTGAGGCTTCAACGGCTTGCATCCCATAGTACCATGCAACGCTCTCCGACATAACCGGAGCTCCTTCTATACGTGCGGAAGGCGCATTCCATTGATGACCGATCTCGTGCGTCATAACTGCGTATGCAAGATCCAATGTGCCCGGTTTATTTATGGTCCAGTGTGCAACTCCTTCCGTGAATGTGACCAGGCTCATATCGGCGTGAAGGCCGGTCCCATTTCCCGGTCGCTCTACAACCGTAAGGTGACTGAAAGGATAGGGCCCATAATTTTTTGTGTAATAGTCCAGCGAAGCCCGGATGCTTCGTGTCATTCGATCGAGTTGAGTATCGTGCGACGGATGATGATAGATTCGAATATCAACGACCTGGTCGGAGCTATCGGGATTTTTCCATTCCGCTTTGTAGATGTCATACTTTGCGGAAGCGAAGGTCCATTCGTCGCCAATGGGAGCGTCGGTGAAGTAGAAAAAATAGCGCCGGCCATTTTTGGTCCACTCATGGCGAGCCACGCCGGGCATGACGGCGATTTGATCCTCACTTGTTCCGATGGTTGCCTTGAGGAGAACACCAGATGGCCGGTCGCTTGCCAGTTGAGGTTCATAAAGTGATGGTATTAAAGGCTTCGGTGCGAGCCCATGCTTGCGGCGTTCGGCTGGGCTCGAAAGCTCACGTGAAGACTGATAACCGATCGCCGGAAGTATACTGCTTAAGTTTAGGAACGTGCTGTTCGCCGTGATCGATGTGTTTGTTCCGTCGGCCCGGAATCCCTTCGGCTCGAGGTGTGCTGTGAACTTTAGAATAGCAGAGCTGCCCGCGCTCATCGGGGGTTCAAGGACGTAGATCCGGTGACCCAATTCGTTATCGTTCAAGGTCAGCGCCCACCTGCCGGAGAGTGTCATCTCACCAATTTCAATACCTGGTACCGTCGCTACATGAATCGATTGGATCGTCCGGCCAGTATTATTTTCCAAACTATACGTTCCCTCGACATCTATTGCGCGCTGTTCGGGGTAAAGTTCTATGTTGAGCTCCGCGGCTACCACGCGTGGTTGTGGGTTGCTTTTGTATTGTGAATACAATCGCTCATAATCTGCACTAAGCTCATCGCTGTCGGCTTTCGTCCTGTATTCATTTAAGATATTAGTGTTCAGGAAAACAAACCCGCCAAACACAATAATTGCCGCCATACCCAACGAACCCACCGACAACGTTGCTGGCGTGAGCCTGAGCGTTGCAAGCTTCACTCGATCACGAAATTTATTTTCCTTCCCGCGCACCCACATGATCCTCGTCACTACCACAAGAAGCAATCCCCACCCAACCCAATACAACTTGAACCAGATCCATGGCCCGAGTGTAGCGCCGAAGCCGCGCATCTCTGTGTACGACCACGCGGGGCTCGCGGTGTAAACCAGCAGGTTGTGTTCGATCCCAAACATCGACGAAAGCGCTATCACCACGAACGCCATGATCGACGCGAGGTGACCGATATATTTTTGATCAACGATCACGTGAACGATAAATGGGATCACGGCAAAAAGAATGTATTCGGTGAGTTGCAATCCAAATAATACTTTAAGGTATAAGCCGATCTCATAGTTGTGATAACCGAGAATGGTTTGTGCAGTCATCGATGCCAACATCTGCATAATGGTGAAGGCAAGGAGCAGGAACACAATTCCCAGAAACTTTCCAAGAAAGGGCACCCAATCCGCCACGGGCATCACGTCTGTCATTTCACCGAGTCGTGCATCGCGTTCACGCCATATCAATTCCCCCGCGAAGAAGATGATCAACAACGGGATAATGATCCACCGGCTGAACTCACTGGCAATCGGACCCGTGAGCTCTTGCAGAGCATGCACAGTTGTTGGCACCAACCGAATGCTATCCGACATCATTTGATCGGCAACAACAGGAATAGTAAGCAACGGGAGAAGGATCAGCATGAAACCGCCGCCCCAACTGAACGCAAGTTTCTTAAACGACGTCCACCCAATGAAGAACGTCTGACGGGTTTGCGTGCCGAACGTAAAGCTGCGGTAAACACCCGGTACAACAACTGGCGGAGCAGAGGTCACACCAACGATCGACGGTGTAGGCGACTGTTGACGCTTTCTTTTCCACCACCATGTGGAAGAGGTGCGGTGAGCAAATTGAAATGTTGTGTACGTGATCGTCAACGCAGCAAGGCCGATGCCCATCCAAATGAGGCGGTTTGTCAATACAATGCCCTCGAGGGTTATAAGTCGCGTACTCTTTTCGATAGTTGTCCACTGGTACGACAGGTCTGATAAGATGAAATGAAGGCCAACGGGATCAAGATATCGCGTAAGATCCTTGTGGCCATTCAGCATCAGGAAGATCCCGACCACATACGCCATGAAGAAAAGGATGAGACTACCGAGATACCCGGCCATGGGCCGACCACTCCTGGTTGCGATAAGGAATTGTATTGCAGTAGAGAATATTATGTTGGGGAGTGATATGTAAACGAAGGACGTCAGGTATCCTGATATTCGAAACGGACCGATCAGTTCCGCGTCGACACCAGGTGCGTAGATGCCGATCACGATGCCGAGCTGCACGATGAGCATCATCAATGTGTTGATGGCAACAGCTGCAAGAAATCTCCCGCCGAGGTACTGTGCTTTGCTGATGGCAGCCGTGTACACAAGAGGATGCATCCCGGTAGCAACGTCGCGGGCACCCGCATCGCCGGCAACCACGGCGCTAACCAGCAGCCAGAACATGCAGCCGACAACGGTGGTCTTGGCAATGGAGAAAGGCGAGGTCAATAGAAACTCGTCGTGAAGCGCTTCGGAAAGCATCCCGTCGCGCGTCATCATGATCGAAATAACTGCAAACGCAATGAACAGGAGCCAGGTGATCCAACGACCTGCCTGGTATTTAAATTCGAAGCGGAATATCTCCCAGGATTTCATTACGCAGCCGCAGGTTTTCGATTGCCGATATGCCCCGCCATGGCGCAGAAGTAAACATCTTCGAGGTCTGGCTCTACTGATTCGAACCCTTCACGTGGCGCAGTGTTGCTGTACACGTGCACGACCGTTTTCCCCGCGAATAATTTGGTCGAGATAACCGTGTGATCTTTTTCGATCTCTGCAAGTGCAGTCTTGTCGATCGTTTGTCGCCACGTCTTTCCCTGCAGTTCTTTGATCGCCCGTTCGGGTTGAGTCTCAAGTAATATCTCGCCGCGGTCGATGATCGCCATGTTCGTGCACAATTCACTTACGTCTTCCACGATGTGGGTCGAGAGGATCACGACACTGTTTTCACCAAGCTCGCTCAGCAAGTTTAGAAACCTTACGCGCTCGGCAGGATCCAGCCCCGCTGTGGGCTCATCCACGATTAAAAGTTTTGGGTCGCCGAGCAACGCCACGGCAATACCAAACCGCTGACGCATCCCACCGGAATATCCGCCAAGCTTTTGCTTCCGCACATCCCACAGGTTCGTCTTTCGCAACAGGGCCTCCACAACTTCTTTGCGCGACTTACGATCGTCGTATCCCTTAAGGACAGCAAAGTGCTCAAGCAGATCTTCGGCTTTCGCTTTTGGGTACACTCCAAACTCCTGCGGCAGATAACCCAACGTTTTGCGGACCTCATCCTTCGCGCCGATCACATCGATCACGCCAGTAGTAGTGTAGGGGACATCAGTCAGTTGCGCCTGTCCGTTGTCTGGCTCCTGCAAAGTTGCGAGTATCCGCATGAGCGTGGATTTACCGGCGCCGTTGGGCCCGAGCAGCCCGTACATGCCGTTTGGAATGGTGAGGTTAACGTTCCTGAGAGCCTGGACGCCGTTCGGGTAGGTCTTGGAAATGTTGGTTATCTGCAATGCCATGACCCAAAAGTATAGAAAGTACTTTTAAGTTAAAAGTACTTTCTAAGTGGAATTTTTGCAGAGTTTTGGAAAGGGGAAGGCTAAAGAGGAGGGGTCGTAACGATCTCGAAACGAACCAGCACTTCGTCGGCGAGGCTTAAGCTGTTCCTCCCCACGCCGAAGTCACGACGATTGATCGTGAAATGTCCCTGGAACGTGTACCTGCTGGTGAATGACATCACAAGCACCGGGATCTCTACTTTCTTCGTCGTATCCTTGATCGTCAGGTAGCCCGTAACCGTGTAGCTATCCGCGGAATCCGTTTTTGAAACCCCGGCCGACACAAACTTTAGAAATGGATAATGCAACGCATCAAGGTATTCATCACCTTTCAGGTGCTGATCCCGCAGGCCTATCCCTGTGTCGATTGTGTTGGACGCAATCTTCAATACAAATGAGCTCGCGATCGGATTAGTCGGATCATAAACAATCGTGCCTTCAGGTCTTGAGAACGAACCTTCTACATTCAATCCAAAATTCCTGATTGTAAACGATACCGAAGATGTCTTTTCTTGCAGGTGGAGAACCTGGCATTTTGCAACGAATGAACTACTTAAAAATAGGAAAACCAGCACCGGCTTTTTCATCCTACTTCATTTTAGCTCGGGCGAAAAGCACTGAAAACTGCTCGCACCAGATTAGCACGTAAGGATATTCACTCACTTTCACACTTGCGGGCACCGTATACGACTGCTTTCCAATCGTAGACTTCAGTTGCCCGAGGTTTATATACTCTGTCGCATCGTCCGACTTGCTCAGATATACTTTGAGGTCGGGGCCGTTTTGCGAACGATATGGGTCGAGTACCACCGTTCGTATCCCGGCCGACTCGTATATCGTCGCCGTTCCGCTTGCGTCGTGACCAATACCCAGAAAATCGCCCGTCTTAATGAGCGTCGCGTTCTTCGCATCAAACACATCTGTTACAGGGTCATCAGGTGACGCATCTTCCGGGCCGCAACTGAAACATACGACCAGGAGGAACACTACGCTTTTCGTTTTCATGCCTTTACAAATTAAAGGATGTACCGATCATGAACATTAACGATTTCTTTCGGAAGCGATCGTTCGGTTCGGGGTATTGTTGTACGTTGGAGTCGGTGGTGTATTCCGTGAACAAAAACTGCGGACCACCACGGACCGCCCATCGCTTGTTGATCATGTAACGACCGTATAGCTCGGAGTTCAAGGATCCAAGATCATTGTCACTTACAAGCAGCGCATTGAACGTTGTTACCGCGCTGTTCGTCATTTTACCCTGTGCCCCGTTAATATAGTTTCCTCTTCGATCGCCCCCGAATGAGATCCCAACAAGATCGATGTTGAAACCCATCATGAATTTTTCACTGAAACGATATCCAAGATTTATCATCGCATTGAACGCATATACATTTGGTTTTGCGACCAGGAGAGTGTCCATGTTTGCCGTAATGTTCTCTTTAAAGATCACCAGCGGGCCAGTCCCATTGGAAGTAAGTTTTGCAGGCGCTGTAACGTAGTACTGGTTACGGCCAACATAGCCCGTGAATCGTCCTCCCAGGCCAATCACCAGGTTGTGCTTCTCGCCAGCAAACCAGTTGTGGACATAAGCGAGCGACAGTGTGCCTTGCGTTTTTCCGAAAGCCACACCAGCATTGAGTTCTGACTGTGCGACTGCTGATTGCACTATAAAGACAAGTAGAAGGCTACGCCACATCTTTCGTGTATTTTCGCCTTAGACGGGCTTGAGCTGCGAACCTTACGATGTTTTATAATAATTTTTTCAGCAGTTCCCGATATCTCCTGTCAGATCGTACCCCGGCGAGGTCGGTATCGCTCTCGTATTGCCGTTTCGAATTATAGCCGTTGTCTGCCGCTTTATTTAAGTGCATAAAAACCCTGTCGGTTTCACCTTTATGCGCATACCCACAAGCCCGGTTATAGTACCAAACACCCACGGGTTCGATCGCCATAGCCTTTTCAAAATACGCATCGCTCACATCGAACTCACTCATATCATATAACGCATTGGTAAGTTCGAGGTAATGATGCCTCAGGTTCGGTCCATCCAGGAGCCACGGCCTAAGTATGTGCTCAGCCTCTTCGTTTTTGTCAAGTCCATATTTAACAAGGGCAGTCTCCATAAGAAGATTGGATCCATCGACCAGTTTCTCGGCTTCCTCAAAACGCTTTTGCTTGCGAAGCAAAGAACTGTACAGCAGGAGCCCATCGGTATTCGCAGGATTTTCACTTAGCCATTTCTTTAAGGATTGCTCAAGTTTAGCCGAGTCGCTTTCGTGAAGTATTCCATTATTCGGGTCAATTGCTTTTCCTGGTCTTTTCAGGTCACTGATAACTTTCGCGTCTACCCAATACATGTCAAAGCCTGGTCTCGTTGCACTTTGATCACGGTTGCTTGCGAAGATCAAATACTTCCCATCCGGCGTTACACGTGGAAAGCGTTCCATCGCATCGGAGTTTACACCGGGTCCAAGGTTGACCGGAAGCTCCCATTCACCTTTATCGTTCCTGAATGAAACATAAAGGTCATGACTTCCACCAATTCCATCGGGCCGGGTCGACTCGAATACGAGGTAACTTTCATCGGGAGAAATGTATGGACCATCTTCGTATGCCGGGGTGTTGATGTTATAAGGAAGCAATGCGGGATCGGAGTATTGACCATTCGTTTTTGTCGTCATTAGAATGTTCAGGCTTGTTCCCACACTTTTCGATGCAGAAGAAAAGTACAACGCGCCCGAATTCGCAACCGACAATGCAAACTCATCGCCTTTCGAAACCAGCGTATCGAATGGAACCGGCTTTCCCCAGCCACTCTCCGTTCTTTCAACCGACCAGATCCTGTTGCCTCGTCCCGTGCGAAGCCCATCGGCTTTCATCCGGGAATTGAACAACAATGTTTTCCCGTCTGCCGAAAAAGTAGGAGCGAAGTAGTTGCTCACGGTGTCGGCAAAGGAAGGCATTGCGGGTTTCGACCATGCACCGTTCGAGTACGTCATCTCGTACAAACGTCCAACGTAATTCTTGTCCATGACTGTCCACAGGACCGAACTACCATCTGGCGCAAATGCTACGGCGCTGTGTTCATTTCCATCACTTGTAATCAATCCCGGTGCAAATGGAACTGCAGTACTTTGCGGAGCAGCCTGGCCAAAATAGTCGATCTGTTTTTCGGAGGTACACGCCGTGCCCACGACGATCAGTACAAGCAGTACATGTTTCATTTACCGAGAATGTTTTTCGTTTGTTCACGCAATCGCGCAAGCTCATCTGCCTTGAGCCAGTAAGTTGAGGTTCCCACGCCGGAGATCGTACGCGTATTGTTGATATCGAGCAGTGGATTTTTATCAAGAAGTACCAGGTCGGCTTCTTTGCCTACCTCGATCGTACCAGTCCTGTTCTCCATTCCAAGGAACGTTGCGGGGATGGTAGTAGCCGTTTGAAGTGCAGCAAATGGCGTGAGGCCTGCTTCCACCATGACCCTCAACTCATCATGCAATGCAAAACCAACCACCTGGAAATATTCCGGCGCATCCGAGCCCGCCATCAATGGTACGCCCGCTTTCCAAAGCTCATTCACCATCGCCTTGCGGATACGAACATACTTTTCGCGACTTTCAAGCGGCGCCATCTTTTTCAGGTAACTATTGCGATACGTCCATTTTTCCTCTTTTAGTTTTGATGGAATAAAATCATAATCGGGTTTCGACCTGATCTCTTCATCGCTCAACGGAAGTCCTGCATTCGAAATGAAAAAATAATTTGTCGGCGTCACATAGATGCCTGCCTCTTTCACACTCTTAGCCAATGCCGGGATCTTCGACTCCATTAGGTACGGCACGGTCTCCCATGCAGCTTTGCTGTAGATATTGAAGTCCGATACACTTTGCCCGTGATTGTAGGTTGTATCTGGAAGCAAGGTCTCGATGAACATATCCATGTGTTCGATCTGTTGCTTTGCCTCCAATGCTGCCGGCAACATCACCAACGGCCCGACGTGTCCAACTACTTTAATGTTTTCACGCTTGCCGGCTGCGATGATCGCCTTGTACACCGGTTTGGAGACCTTGAACGTTACCTTGATCGCATCGTATCCCTCACGTTTAAACTTTGCAACAGCATCGCTCGCCTGCACTTCAGTTGTCACCAACTCATAGTTTTTAAAATCAACCGGGAACGGCCACTGTCCCGCCAACTGTGGGCTTGCCACACTGAGTTCCGGCCCATTCCACTTTCCGTTCTTAACATTTGCTCTCGCCGTAAGAAAATCGGGATGGCCCGACATGATCCTCGCCGTCGTGATGCCATTGATCAACATGAGGATGAGGTCTGTCTCATTCGTGTTCACATGCTCTCCCTGTTCCTGGAAGAAATGTGCATGCATATCGAACAGCCCCGGCATCAGGAATTTTCCGGTGCCATCATAAACGTTCGGACCGTCTTCACGGCGGTTAGCGGAAGTGGGTGTGATACTTTTTATGATACCCTTTTCCACAACGACTGTCTGGTTCTGCAGCACCTGGTCGTTCTTCATGGTGATAACCGAAACGTTCTTGATTATATATCCCTGCCCGAATGATGCCAGGGAGCAAAGAATACCTACAAAGAGTGAGAGTGTACGCGCCATGCATTGGGTATTTTTGTCGTAACCAGATCACACCATCCGGGTGATGAAGCGAACCGGTTATAAACAATAATACAAAACGCTGACAATTTTGAATAGATTTATTGATATGAGATTAATAGCCGGTTTTTCTCTTCTTTGTTGCTGCGTAACTCTCCACGCACAAACTGTCGAATTCACTTCGTCTAATCTTCCCATAATTGTTCTCAAAACAAACGGAAAGCAGATAGTAGACGACCCGAAGATTGTTGTCGATATGGGTATCATCGACAATGGTGCAGGTAAGCGCAACAACCTCACCGACCCATACAATGGTTACAACGGAAAGATAGGCATCGAAATACGCGGCTCGTCGTCGCAGATGTTCCCCAAGAAACAATATGGCATCGAACTGAGAGCGGCCAACGGCGAAGACGACAACGAGGCGTCCATTTTCGGTATGCCCAAAGAAGGCGACTGGATCCTGTATGCTCCATATAATGACAAGACACTTATTCGCGACGCCCTCTCGTACCGCCTCGGGCGAAACATGGGCGACTATGCTTCACGCAGCAGGTATTTTGAACTTGTTCTCAACGGTGAATACATGGGTGTTTATGTGTTCTTCGAGAAAGTGAAGAGAGGAAAGAACCGTGTTAACATCGATAAGCTCGATAAAGACGAACTCACCGGCGATGGTCTAACCGGTGGTTATATTTTAAAGATCGATAAAACTACCGGTGGCGATGAAGGTGGGTTCGTATCAACATACCCACCTCCCGGTGCAACCAACCAGAGAACATACTTTCAATGGGAATATCCGAAAGCCGACGACATCAGACCGGAACAGAAATCGTACATCGAAAATTATGTAAAGCAATTCGAGAATGTTCTTGCAAGTGATAATTATAAAGATTCGATCAACGGCTGGACGAAGTATGCCGACCTCAGATCATTCGTCGATTATTTTATCATCAATGAGCTTACCAAAAACCCGGATGCTTACAGGCTAAGTACTTTCATGTACAAAAAGAAAGACTCGGAAGGAGGGAAGCTGTCGATGGGACCGATATGGGACTTTAACCTGGGCTTTGGAAACGTGAACTACTGTACGCAGGGAACATCGACCGGTCTTGTTATTGATTTCAATTCGATTTGCCCGACAGATGGGTGGCTCGTTCCGTTCTGGTGGAACAAGTTGTGGAACGATCCGGCATTTCGCGTTGCTGTGTCGGACCGCTGGAGCTCGTTAAGACAGAATAGATTTACGAATGCTGCGGTTCTCGGTTACGTCGATTCAGTTGCGTCAGTGTTGAACGTTGAAGCGCAGCAACGAAACTTTAAGAAGTGGCCTGTGCTTGGAGTTTACATCTGGCCCAACTACAAATTCGATATCACTACGTTCGACGGGGAAGTGGCGTGGATGAAAACCTGGATCACTGAACGCATGACATACCTCGACGCAACTTTCAAGTATACAGTAACGGGTGTCGATGAACCGACTGCTAATGGGGTTATTGTAAATGCTTTTCCAAATCCGTTCGACCAGGAGATCGTTTTCGATTATGAAATACCCGGCCCGGGTGTAACGAAGATCGAGATACTGGACGTAGTTGGCAGAAGTGTGTCGACTATTGTGAACACCGACAATGAAGCAGGGCGACATTCGGTGAGAACACCGCTTGTCGCCCCGCAAGGACTTTACGTGTACCGGGTTATCTACAACAATGGCCGACCTGTTACCGGTAAACTTGTGAGGAAGTAGATCAACCTGCAATTGGGCCAGGAGGGGGCACCGGCGCTTTCGCATTCAGCCTGGCAGCTTTCCGTCCTTTAAGGAACAGGAACACATTCAGGAACAGAAGCACACCAAGATAGATCGAAAACCCGCCGACCTTAGAGCTAAGAACTTCAATCACGTGACGGAATGAAGTGATCTCCGTGTAAGTCTCCAGTATCCTCAAAGCAAATCCAACATTCAGCAAATAGAATCCAACTTCGAATAGCTTGTTGGTTGACATAGCGATCTCCGTTTTGCCATGAAAGATGTCGATCATGAAGATGCGACCATTCTTGAAGAGCGTGTGCGCTACGTACCATGTTAAAAGAATAGTGAGCGGGAGGTAGATCACATAAGAGATGAGTACATAAGAGGTTTCCATAGTTCTAGAATTTATTTTCTGGTTTATATTTTGAGTTCAGTTTACTCCATGTTACGCACGCAGCGATATTGAGGAAGTGCATGATGCCCAGGGTGAGCAGGATCCGACCGACCGAGGTGCCGAGCGACGCGAACAGGTCGCTTACAGTTACCACTGGTGCCCGCACAGTGAGCATGATGCTCACGTATCCCAGGTTGATGAGGTAGTACCCGGTAAGCAGGATGCGGTTGACCGAATCGGTGAGGGCAACCTCCTGGAAGGTTTGGAGGAGGAAGTGGCGGCCGTTCTCAAAAAGGACTTTCCCGACGTAGATGGTAATGTAACCGGTGATTAGAAGGTATAAACAAAGCGCCAGGGCATCCATTTTTCGGTAATTCAGAACTTTCAGAAAGTATTGAAAGTACTATATTATACGAAAACGAGTTGGAAATGGGTGCAAAAAAATGAGTGAATTTTAGTTCCGGGTCATCGCTGGCAGGATAATGTTGGTTAGCATGCCAACGGGCGCATCCTGCCTGGAATCGTAATTCCCGCTCGTAAACACTACCACCGCATTCATATCGGGGGCAACAAAAATGTACTGCCCGCCACTGCCTCGCGCGTTGTAGATCTTGATCGTTTTCCCGGCCACATTATAAAGCCCGGTCCACCAATGAAAGGCATAGCCATCCCCTGAAGCCTCATCGCCACGGAAGTTTGTCGTCGCCTCTTTCACCCACTGCTTCGAGAGTATACGATTGCCCTTCCACATGCCACTATCTAAATAGAGCTGCCCGAGCTTCGCCATATCGCGAGGGGTAAGAAATAATGGACCAATCGCCGTGATGTAACCATCGTTCCTGTCGGTTCTCCAGTAACGGTTCGTGATCCCCAATGGCTTGAAGAGATTCTCATCGGCAAAGTCTGTCGCATGAATACCTGTTGCCTGCCTTATGATCACGGCCTCCACGACTGGCAGCGCGCTGTTGTACTCGAACTCCTGGCCGGGAGGGAAAGCCATATTTTTTTCGAACAGGTATGATAGTCGCTCATCACTCCGGTCGAACGCTGTTTCGTCATTGCGAAGATCTTCGGGCTCGTAGGTCTTTTCATCCCAGTTAATGCCGGATGTCATCGTGAGCAGGTGGCGGATCCTTATTTGTCGCTTCTGGTCGTTCATCAAGCCCGCATATTCAGGGAGAAATTCGGATGCTGACCGATCGAGGGTGAAGTGCCCCTTCCCGATAGCGATCCCGGTTAACGTTCCCATGAAGGTTTTAGATACGGATCGAAGCGCATGCACACGATCGCGGTGCCAGCCGGTGTAGTACGACTCGAGTACAAGCTTGTTGTTCCGTATGATCACTAAACTGTGAATGTTGTTCGGAGTGTTCTGTATGAAACTAACCAGTCGGTGGATCGGGGCAATGTCGATCTGTTGTGAAGCCAGGTCGGATGTTTCCCAACCGTCGTTCAATGCTGGGGGAGTTTGCAGGTTTTCTTCCAACGGGATTACCGGGTCTGAATCTCCCAGCAGGACTTTGTCGCAGCCTGCAAGAAAGGGGAGGAAGAACAATATGATCACAAAGTGCCGCACCGTCAGAAGTGAATTTTTAATCCTGCCGTAATTTCGTTTGAGTAGAAATGCTTGAAGTACCGGAACTGGTACCCCGCGATGAAATCGGCCTTTTGGCCAATGCTTTTAATATAGTCTGCGCGTAATTGAATATTGCTGAGATCGAAGTAATGGAACGACCCGTTTGTTGTGAACACCCTCAACGGCGTTTCGAGGTCTTCAAATGCAAGCTCACTCGCACCACCATTCCATAATACACGGTTATCATATACCGCCACCGGCAATGCATAACTTAATCTTAAATTTCTGATATCCCTGGTCACGTTGATATACAGGCCGTGCAGAGAAACAAGGCTCGCGTTATCGAAGATTGGTTGATTTATGATAAGGTAATTTGTTGACTTCAGGCCAGGCCCAACATACAGATTTCCTGGTCCTGCTTTCCTTGAGTATTCCAGTGATGGCTGTGCCGTGTAAAACTTCGAAGGCAGATTTTCACTTTTTGATTTTACTGTACCGAGGCTGCTCTCAATTGAAAACCTGAACCGATAGTCGTCCGACTCCCTTGCGTAACCCAGGAAGAATTTACTGTTCGTGCCCCTGAACAGCAGGTTCCTTGAATAACCGTCGTCGATCAGCCGCGAATGCGACAATCCATAGCTGAACTGAACACTGTTCTTGTTCTCCGTTTGCCCGAATGCGAGCACGGACACCAGGCACAAGGTATTAGTTATACAAATATATAATAAATGCATTATATTCACGTTTGTATAACAAACAATAGATTGATAAAGATGCTATTAAAGTTAAGCATAATCCCGTTCCTGCTGGTGGCGATTTCTTGCTGGTCGCAGGACGTTATAAAAGTATCGGGCAGGGTGGTGGATGCACAGACAAAAGAGGCGCTGCCATTCTCAACGATTTCAATAAAAGGCAAACCGATCGGCACGGTTACGAATGGCGAAGGGGCGTTCGACTTCTATATCCCGATAACCTACGGTTCAGATACTCTTATGGTGTCGATCCTGGGATATAGCCCGTATCTCACTGCGGTGCAATTGGCGGCAGGGAAGTCACACATTTCTGTTGAGCTTGTTTCGAAGCCATTGGTGTTGAAGGAAGTGATCGTGAACTCGAGCGAATCGGATCCAAATATCATCCTTCGAAAAGCACTCGGGAAGATTGGCGACAACTACCCGGTAGACCCATATGTGTATCGTGGATTCTCCCGCGAGCTGTGGTCGCAGAACGATAAGGTGGTCTCGCTGGTAGAGTCGGTGTTCGACATCAATGATCCGGGTTACGAACGAGAGCGGAACAAATCGAGCCGGGTGCGTGAAAAGGTTGATCTGAAAAATGTTCGGGCCAGCGAGGATTACATGAACAAGATCATCAAACCAGTCATGAGAACTTACAACTCACTCACAGCTGCGTTGCGCTGGAACCCGGTAAAGTATTCGATACCAAACGCGGACGGTGATCTGACAGCCGGTGAGTGCACCCTCGACGACGTGCTTTATTTGAACGATAACCAGATCTTTGTCGTGAGCTACATCACCCACAGCAAGGGTTCGCCAAATTTCGAACGACGCGATCGCTTCTACATCGACTCGAAAACTTTTGCAATCACAAAATGTGAATCCAAAGAGTACGCAAAGGAAGGCCTGTATAGAAATGTTCCGTGGGCATTCCAGGGGGCCGACTCATTGTACATGTATGGTGCGAAGGATGTGACGACCGTTTATGAATTCGAACCGTACCAGGGGAAGTATTACCTGAAGTACTATCATCAAACTGGCTTTGCCGATATCTTTAATAAGCATACGAAGAAAGTAGAATACGAGATAAATGGTGAGTCGCTGTTGGTGATAACAGAGATCGTGAACCGGAAGGGTGTGAAGAACACGATGAATTATGGCAAAAGCCTTATCTTACAACGCACCCCGTACGATGAGTTGTTTTGGAACAACAATAACGAAGTGAAACTGGTGCCTCTTACTTCAAAAGAGACCAGGGACCTGGAGCATGAAGCTCCGCTGTCGACCCAGTTCAAAAAGTTTTGATTAGAAATACGTAAAAATTCCTGCGTGTGGAATGAACCGGAAAGGATCCGAGAGGCAAACTTTTTTAATTGGTGGCTCGATGATTGTAGCGGGAGCTGTTTGTAAGTTCCTTACCCCGAATAACATCAACCTCAAACCGAAACCCCAATGATCTCTTACCTTTTCCCAATCCTGTTTGTGATTACACAAAACGCCGATCCAAAGTATCTGAATGAGACACCGCCCGGTCAAACTCCGAAAGTGTTCGCTCGCGGCAAGGTGTCCACAGACGGGCAATATGAGTTCGGGTCTGTTTTTTCGAAGGACCG
>DASRSO010000132.1:0-16945 GCA_035656375.1 Cyclobacteriaceae bacterium
TCGACAGCCTTTTTTATTTGTTCATTGGGTATCCATTTTGTTCACTTTCGGACGTCTCCTCCCCTTGTGCGCCTTCCTTTAAAGTGCTAATTATGCTTATTACCATTTCATTATGAAACGAAGAGATTTTATCTACCTGTCTGGGCTTGGCGCGGCAGGCGCTGTGATGCTACCAGGCATGGCGGGTGCCAAACCCATCACGATGGAGCAGGCACTGACGCCCGTGGACGTTGCCCTGAAAAAGAAACTGGCCGACGTTGCACTGAATGCCGCCAGATCGAAAGGCGCAACTTATACCGACGTACGTATCGGGCGTTATCTGAACCAGTTTGTCGTAACACGCGAAGACAAGGTTCAGAATATCGTGAACACCGAATCGTATGGAATGGGGATTCGCGTAATCGCGAATGGAAGCTGGGGATTTGCTGCGATCGATAAACTCGATAACGACAGCATTGCTAAAGCTGCCGACCTCGCGGTTGCAATTGCGAAAGAAAACTCGCGCCTGTTGACGGAGCCCGTACGTCTCGCACCTCAGAAAGGTTATGGCGAGGTAAGCTGGAAAGCCCCGATCCAGAAGAATGGCTTCGAAGTACCGATCAAAGACAAGGTCGATCTATTGCTTGGTGTGAACGACGCGGCAATGAAAGCCGGCGCCAACTACATCACTTCGATCCTGTTCCTTATCAACGAACAGAAGTACTTCGCATCGACCGACGGTTCATACATCGACCAGGATGTTCATCGCATCTGGCCGGCGTTCTTCGCAACCGCGATCGATCCGCAGACCGGAAAATTCGAAACACGAAATTCACTCAGCGCACCCATGGGTATGGGCTACGAATATCTCGACGTTCGCCCTACCGATAAGATCAAAGTTGCCGGTGCAACCACGTTGTATAAAGGCCGCTACGACATGCTCGAAGATGCCAAAGCTGGCGGAGCACAAGCCGTAGAGAAACTGAAGGCTAAAACGGTTGAACCTGGCAAGTATGATCTCGTACTCGATCCATCGCACCTGTGGCTAACGATCCACGAGTCGGTAGGTCACCCTACCGAGCTCGATCGTGTTCTGGGCTACGAAGCAAACTTTGCAGGCACAAGCTTCCTCACACTCGACAAGTGGGAATCGAAGAAATTCAAATTCGGAAGCAATCTCGTCAACATCGTTGCGGATAAGCAGGAAGTTGGTTCGCTCGGTGCTGTTGGCTACGACGACGAAGGAGTGCAGTGCGGTCGCTGGGATCTCATTAAAGACGGTGTCCTCGTAGACTACCAGGTGATCCGCGATCAGGCTCATATTCTCGGCCTCAATGCATCGCGCGGTTGCTGCTATGCCGACAACTGGAGCAGCGTTCAGTTCCAGCGCATGCCGAACGTTTCGTTGCAACCTGGAAAAGAAAAGAAATCGGTCGACGATATCATTAAAGGTGTTGAGAAAGGTATCTACATCATCGGTGATGGATCGTTCTCGATCGATCAGCAGCGTTACAACTTCCAGTTCGGAGGTCAGTTGTTCTATGAGATCAAGAATGGCAAGATCGCTGGAATGCTGAAAGATGTTGCCTACCAGGCGAACACACAGGACTTCTGGAACTCGTGTACAGCAATTGCAGATTCGAGCGACTATCGTCTTGGTGGTGCATTTGGTGATGGCAAGGGCCAGCCACCTCAAAGCAACTCCGTATCACACGGATCTTCGACAGCCCGTTTCAATGGAGTGAATGTAATCAATACTGCACGTCAAATCTGATCATACTTATGGCAATACTATCGAAAGAAGAAGCACAGGCACTAATGAAAAAAGTGTTGAGCTTTTCAAAAGCCGATGAATGTGAAGTGAACCTCACAGGAAGCGATGGCGGTAATGTTCGCTACGCAAGAAACTCGGTATCCACCAGCGGGATGATCAGCCAAACCCAGCTTGTTGTTCAGTCTGCATTTGGCAAGAAGGTGGGAGTTGCAACCATTAACGAATACGATGATGCTTCGCTTGAAAAAGCTGTTCGTCGTTCTGAAGAACTTGCGCACCTTGCCCCCGAAAATCCCGAATACGTTTCAATTCTCGGTCCGCAAACTTATTCCGAGTCGAAAACATTCGTTAAGTCTACCGCTGCGGTAACGCCTGCACAGCGTTCCAAACTCGTGGAAGACAGTCTTAAGATCGCGAAGGAAGCAAAGACAATTGCTGCCGGCTTCCTCGAAGACAATGCTGCCTTTGCAGCCATGATGAATTCGAAAGGATTGTTCGCATATAACACCTCGACCAATACAAACTTCTCTGTTACTGTCAGAACAGAAGATGGTAAAGGTTCAGGATATGCGATCAGGGGCTACAACGATGTGAGCAAGCTCGATACGAAGACAGCTACGCAAATCGCTAACGACAAAGCCGTGAAGTCGGCTGCCGCAAAGGCGATCGAACCCGGCAAATACACCGTTATCCTCGAGCCCGCTGCCGTTGCCGTGTTGCTCGAAAACATATTCTTTGGTTTGGATGCACGTCAGGCCGACGAAGGCCGCAGCTTCCTGAGCAAACCAGGTGGCCAAACCCGTCTCGGCGAAAAGCTTGTAGACGAAAGGGTGAACATCTATTCCGATCCGCAAAATCCTGAGCTGCCAACAAGCCCGTGGACGGGCGACGGTCGCGCACAGGAAAAAGTGAGCTGGATCGAAAAGGGCGTTGTGAAAAACCTTACCTGGTCGAGGTACTGGGCAGAGAAGAAAGGTGTGAAAGCTATCCCTGGGCCAGATGCTGCAATCATGGATGGCGGAACGAAATCACTCGAGGAGCTCATCAAAGGAACCAAGAAAGGAATTCTCGTTACAAAGCTCTGGTACATACGCAGCGTAGATCCGCAAACACTGCTGTTAACGGGTCTTACCCGCGATGGAACTTTCTACATCGAGAACGGTGAGATCAAGTACCCGATCAAGAACTTCCGTTTCAACGAGAGTCCGATCATTATGCTGAACAACCTCGAAGAGCTTGGTAAGCAGGAAAGGACTGTAAGTACAGAATCGAATCAGAATTATTTGGTGCCGGCAATTAAAGCGAGAGACTTTACATTCTCGAGCTTGTCGGACGCAGTATAGTTTGATGAATTATTGCACAGGGAAGTCATTGCCGCCCGCAAGGGTGGCAATCCCCTGGACAGTTGAATAGCCCTAAACCTTACCTATGAATCGAAGAGACTTTGTACGCCTGTCATCAATGGGCGCCGCAGCACTCGCCCTCCCTTTTGGCACGACTTACGTCGATGCCGCTGGCTTATTAAATCCCGGCCTGGATGCCGCAGCGAAAAAGAAACTTGCAGACGTTGCACTCAACACCGCCAAATCAAACGGCGCCACTTATGCCGACGCACGCATCGCACGCATCCTCAACCAGTTTATCATCACACGCGAAAAACAAGTTCAAAATATCATCAACACCGAATCGTATGGTGTGGGTATTCGTGTGATCGCAAACGGTACGTGGGGGTTCGCTTCGACTAACAAAGTCACTGCCGAGGCGATCGAAGCCGCAACCAGGGAAGCAATCGCGATCGCGAAAGCCAACTCGAAGTTTCAGAAAGAACCTGTTGTGCTAGCGCCCGTCCCCAGCTACGGCGAAGTTTCATGGAAAACTCCTATTAAAAAGAATGCCTTCGAAGTTCCTTTGAAAGACAAGGCCGACCTGCTTTTAAACGCGAACGCGAAAGCCCTCGAGAAGGGAGCGAACTTCATCAACAACACGCTGTTCCTCGTAAACGAACAGAAGTACTTCGCATCAACAGAAGGATCTTACATCGACCAGGATTTTCACAGGACATGGCCATACTTCACCGTTACCGTTGTAGATAAGGCAAGCGGTACGTTCAAGACGCGCGACTCGTTCAGCGCACCTGTTGGTATGGGCTACGAATATCTCGACGGCCTCGCGAAAGATAAGATCCAGGGACCGGGCGGAGTATTGTTATACAACAACTCATACGATATGATCGAGGACGCCACACTTGCTCCCGAACAGGCAAAGCAGATCCTCGCAGCGAAGTCGGTAGAGCCCGGCAAGTACGATCTCGTACTCGAGCCATCGCACACATGGCTGACCATTCATGAGTCGGTAGGTCACCCATTGGAGCTCGACCGTGTACTCGGCTACGAAGCCAACCTTGCAGGTACCAGCTTCGCATCTATGGAACGTTTGAAATCGAAATCTTTCAAATACGGAAGTCCACAGGTAAACTTCTTCGCCGACAAAACACAGGCTGGCTCATGCGGCGCTGTCGGTTACGACGACGAAGGCGTGAAAGGAAAACGCTGGGACCTGGTGAAAGACGGTATACTCGTAAACTTCCAGGCAATTCGCGACCAGGTCGGAATGCTCGGCGAAAAAGAATCGCACGGCTGCTCGTATGCACAAAGCTGGAACGACGTACAGTTTCAACGGATGGCCAACGTGTCGCTCGCTGCCGGCAAGGCACAACTCACGCCCGATCAAATGATCAGCGGTGTCGACAAGGGAATTTATATTGTGAAGGACAGCTCGTAC
Organism: Cyclobacteriaceae bacterium; assembly: GCA_035656375.1. Taxonomy (GTDB): domain Bacteria; phylum Bacteroidota; class Bacteroidia; order Cytophagales; family Cyclobacteriaceae; genus ELB16-189. The sequence continues at coordinate 4,535 of DASRSO010000132.1, forward strand.
TCGATCGATCAGCAACGATACAACTTCCAGTTCAGCGGCGTATTATTCTTCGAGATCAAAGGCGGCAAGATCGTCGGCATGTTGAAAGACGTTGCCTACCAGGCAAACACACAGGAGTTCTGGAACTCATGCGTGCAGGTATGCGACGAGCGCGACTATCGCCTTAATGGAACTTTCTTCGACGGTAAAGGACAACCCGTCCAGTCGAACTCAGTTTCTCATGGATCGGCAACAGCAAGATTTAATGGTGTCACAGTTATCAATACAGCACGAACAATATGATCAGCAAAGAAGAAGCAAAAGCTATCCTCAGCAAGGCAATTGGGTTTAGTAAAGCCGACGGCTGCGAAGCCACTCTCAACCACGGCATTGTTGGGAACATTCGCTACGCAAGAAATACTGTTACGACTGCTGGAAAAAGTAGCGACACATCTATCAACATCACCTCCTACTTCGGCAAGCGTGCCGGCGTTGCAACCGTCAATGAGTTCGATGACGCCGCCCTCGAACGTGGTGTTCGCGCTTCGGAAGAGCTCGCAAAGCTTGCACCCGAAAACCCAGAGTTCATGGAACCACTCGGTCCTCAGACATTCGCCGAGTCGAAAACGTATTATGAAAATACCGCAGCGATCACGCCAGAGTTTCGTGCACAGGCAGCTTACAACAGCATGACGCCCGCCGCTAAAGCAGACGTAACGGCTGCAGGTTACATGGAAGATGGTTCGTATACAACAGCCCTCATGAATTCGAAAGGACTGTTCGCCTACAACTCTTCAACCAGCGGAAACTTTACTGTCACCATGCGCTCGAACGACGGCACCGGCTCCGGCTGGGCAAGCCGCGATTTCAACGACGTGAGTAAGTTCAATGCAGCCGAAGCATCACAGATCGCCATCGACAAAGCATTGCAATCGCGCAACGCAAAAGCAATCGAGCCAGGGAAGTATACAGTTATCATGGAAGCACAGGCCGTTGCCGATCTGCTCATCAACATGTTGTTTAACATGGATGCGCGCAGCGCCGACGAAGGCCGTAGTTTCCTTTCAAAGAAAGGCGGCGGCACCCGTCTTCATGAAAAGATCGTCGACGAGCGAATTAACATCTACACAGATCCATTGCATCCTGATGCACCCGCATCTACCTGGAGTGCCGAAGGCCTTCAACAAAAGAAGCTGGACCTGATCAAGAACGGAACGGTTGCCAATATGCTCTACGACAGGTATTGGGCATCGCAAAAAAATATGCAACCGGTTCCCTTCCCTCCCAACGTCATCATGGAGGGCGGAACCGCTTCACTCGACGACATGATCCGCGACACAAAGAGAGGCGTACTTGTCACTCGTTTCTGGTATATCCGCTCGGTCGATCCCCAGACGTTACTATACACCGGCCTCACCCGCGATGGTGTATTTTACGTGGAGAATGGAAAGATCAAACACCCGGTGAAAAATTTCAGGTTCAACGAGAGCCCGGTCATTATGCTGAACAATGTGGAGACCCTGGGTAAGCAAACCCGCATAGGCAGACAGTTCGGCCCCGGCGGCGCGCTCGTCATCCCGAATATGAAAGTGAGAGACTTTACGTTCACCAGTCTCTCTGATGCCGTTTAAGAAAACGTTGTAGTTTCCGTCCGTATAAATTCGGGATCCGACTACCTAAAAATTCCGATTATACACAGAACTTTCGCAGTGCAACTCAACAAGTTTTTCTTCACCCGCCTCCAGTATGAATCGGGCGATTGGGACGTGGATCAGCGCATGCCGTCTAACGTCCTTAACTCACTGATTGAGTACACAACTATTCCTGTAGACACACAGGAGAATATTGTGGCCCTCAGCAGTGACGCCATTTTCCGCTGTCCTTTTTGTTACCTGAGCGGGCACAAGCTGGTTGAGTTCACCGCCACGGAGCGCGAAAATCTGGAGAAGTACATCAACCAGGGAGGCTTTTTATTTGTTGATGATTGTAATCACGACATCGACGGCCTGTTCGCAAAGTCGTTCGAGTCGCAGATGGAAAAGATCTTCGGCGTAAACTCATTGAAAAAGATCCCGAAGACGCATGGGATCTATTCATCTTTCTTCCAGTTCGATGGGCCGCCGGCTACTTCCCAGGAACTTAATGGCTGGGGCGACGATATCGTGCACGATTACTTGAAAGCCGTTGAAGTGAATGGGCGGATAGGTATCCTTTACAGTAATAAAGATTACGGCTGTGAGTGGGATTACGATTTCAGGAACAAACGGTTCTATAAAATAGATAATACACGTTTCAGCGTAAACATCGTGATGTACGCGCTGACTGCATAACACGTAGAATATGAATGCAAACATACAAGCAACGGAACAAAGTGTGAACGACCTGATCGAACGGCTCCAGGCACTAAAGAAGGAGATCCGTAAAGTGATCGTTGGCCAGGAAGAAACGGTCGACCAGTTGTTGATCACATTTCTCGCCGGGGGACACGGACTGCTCGAAGGCGTTCCGGGTCTCGCGAAGACATTAATGATCCGTACACTCTCCGAAGCTGTGCACCTGAAGTTCCGTCGCATCCAATTTACGCCCGACCTGATGCCGTCGGATATTATTGGAACCGAGATCCTCGAAGAAGATCATACCACGGGCAAAAGGATCTTCAAGTTCAACAAAGGTCCGTTGTTCGCAAACATCATTCTCGCCGACGAGATTAACCGTACTTCGCCCAAGACACAGTCGGCCCTTCTCGAAGCGATGCAGGAATTTGAAGTGACCTATGGTGGCGTGACATATCCGCTCGAGCGCCCGTTCTTTATTCTCGCCACGCAAAACCCGATCGAGCAGGCCGGAACATTCCCATTGCCTGAAGCACAGCTCGACCGGTTTTTGTTATACATCAGAATTGGTTACCCGACTGCAGAAGAGGAACGTTCTATCCTCGAGAACACTACAGGCAAAAGAGCGACACAAATTGAAAAAGTAATTACCGGCCAGCAGATCATCGAAGCACAGAAACTCGTAAGGGAAGTCCACATCAGCCCCGAGCTTGTTCGTGTGGTGAGTGAAACTGTTCGTGCTACACGTCCCGACCAGACGACCGTAAGCAACGTGAAAGAATGGGTTCGCTGGGGTGCTGGACCACGTGCCGGCCAGGCAATGATCCTCACTGCTAAAGCGCGGGCATTAATGAATGGAAATCTGTCCGTGACCCGTGAAGATATTTCACGCGTGGCATATCCGGTTCTTCGTCACAGGATACTCATGAACTTCCGCGCAGAAGCAGAAGGTGTGAAATCGGACGATATCACAAAAGCAATCCTGGATTACACACTCGCTACACACAAAACAATTTGAAACAGCAAATCAACGATCTGCTAAAGCCTGAGTTGCTCAACACCGTAAATGGTCTTGAGCTCGTGGCCCGCATTGTCGTTGAAGGTTTCATGAGTGGAAGCAATCGAAGTCAATCGATTGGTGTGGGCTACGAGTTCAGCCAGTACCGCAGCTACGAGCCAGGCGACGATCTTCGCTTGCTCGACTGGAAGATGTACGCGAGATCGGAACGATACTACATAAAACAGTCGGAGGTCGAGACCAATATTACTGTGAAGTTTATTCTCGACGCCAGTCGTTCCATGGACTACAAGGAGAACGGCCTCAGCAAGCTTCAGTATTCCAAAGTAATGATCGCTGCGCTCGGATACCTGGCACGAAAGCAGAGCGACACGTTTGGTCTGTATGTAGTCAATGACCAGAAGATCTCAATGGTGGAGCCCCGCTTCGAACAACAGCAGTTCATGCGTTTCCTGAATGAGCTTCTTGCCGCGAAAGGTGAAGGACATTGGGGAAAGGGGAAAGACCTCGAAGCCTTGCAGCGTCACGTCGGCAAAGAGATCATTGTGTTCTTCACAGATCTTTACGACAACGGCAAAGACATCCAGCAGTTTGTTTCGAGATTAAAGACAAGCCGAAACGAGGTGATCGTTTTCCATGTGATGGGCAACGATGAACTAAACCTCGAGACCGAAGGAGTATTTACATTCGAAGACCTGGAGACCGGCGAACGTCGCAAGGTCGACACGGTGTCGCAGCAAAGGGCATACACAAAAAGAGTGAACGAATGGCTGCAACAGTCACGTTCATGGATGCTTGAAAAACAAATTGACTATCACCTGGTGCGAATGAGTCAGACCGTGGAGTCGGTTCTTGTTCATTTTCTTAACAGCCGCAAAAGGTTATTCAGATGACGTTCGCGAATCCTTCATACCTGTGGGCCTTTGCGGGGCTCGCGATCCCGCTGGCGATTCACCTGTTGAGCCGTAAGGAAGGCAAGGTTATTCGTGTTGGTAGTCTTCGTCACGTTGAAGAATCGAACACAAGTCAGTTCAAGTCGATAAAGCTCAACGAGATCTTCCTGCTGTTGCTCAGATCTCTCATGGTAACGATGATCGTATTGTTTCTTGCAGGTGCGCAGTGCACCAATCCACCCGGCAAAAGCGACAAGTGGTTGATGGTTGAATCGGGAGTTGATCAAAAAGCAGATAGCCTTGAAGTTCATCCCCTGCCTGAAGGAAACTACTATTCGGTCGCTAAAAAACTGGGCGATCTTCCGAATGAGATTGTCGTACTGTCGCATTCGCGGGTAAATAAGTTTAACGGCGAACGCATAAGCCTCCCCGCAAATGTCAGTTGGATCACCGCAGAACAGCCATCAAAAAAATTCGCGGCAACTGCGTGGCAAGCGGGAGACACAGTTTTTGTGAGAACTGCAAATTCTTCTTCTATCGCGACTTCGTTCAACACAAGTATTGGAATCCCCGATTCAATAGAGATCCAAAAGCCTGAACCTATAAAGGTTTCAACCGACAACGCGCTTGTTGTGGCCGCATTGGCGGTTTTAAAAAACGAATTCAAGCTCCCTGTGAGCGTTGACAAGAATGGGGATCAAAAAATATTAGTTACAAATAATGCAGGTCCGATTGTTGAACGAACTTCGGCAAACGAGATCACTATTCACAAGTTGGACCAGGACGTTGCTTTGAACGAAAACCTTGTCATTGAATTATTCAGGGTCTTGTATCCAAACCTCCAGGAGCCCCAGCTTGCAAAAAATAATGACGCGCGCTCCATGCCCGAGCAACTGGCGTGGTCCGCTTCGAAGTCGACCCAGGTTACTGAAACGACCACTTCTGCAGGAATTGAAAAGTACCTGATCTTGTTATTTATTGTATCATTTGCCGCCGAGCGGTTTGTTGCTATTCGTAGAAACCAGTGAGCCACGTAGCGTCCATATCGCAGATCCGTACAAAATACCTCCGCCTTCGGTGGACGGAGGTAATCTTCTTTGCGCTGGCCGCGGCGGCCATCGCCGGGGCCATTTCGGTAATTCTGAAATTACCCGCGATCGCCGCTGCAACGATCGCTGCCGCATCGGCAACCGTTATAGCCGTGTGGAGATATCGCTCATTATCTCTGTCAAACGTCGACAATCTCCGGATATCACTTTACCTCAACCGGTTCTATCCCGCACTGAAAGAAAGTAGCGACCTGCTATTGAAAAACGACGACTCGCTCTCTACACTCGAACGGCTTCAGATCAATCGAATCGACCGCGAGATCGCCAGGCTGATGCCCGAGATCAAGCTGCCGCATTCGTTGCCCCAGTCATTTATAGCATTAGCCGTAGGAGCAGCGATACTATCAGGAGCCATTATGCTTGCGCCCCATCTTGCATCGAACACAGCTTCCACGCCGGATCAATCTGGCGATAGCAACACGACCGCTGCCCCTCTCGATCCGAACATGAAGAGCGCGAGCATTACGATCACACCTCCTGCCTATACACGTCTTGCAAAGTCAACGACCGACCACCTGAACTTTACCGCCGTCGAAGGAAGCCAGGTCACCTGGTCAGTCTCGTTCCACCAGCCAGTTTCGAATGCCCGCATCGTGTTGACCACCGGCGACTCGCTCGTACAGAACGCTTCGACCCAACAGGTGGAATTCAAATACACGCTTACGACATCCGTCCTCTATCGCATTCTCTGGACGGCCAACGGCGAATCTCACAGCTCCGACTATCATCGCGTAGATGTGAAGCCCGACCAGGTTCCGCAGGTTTCCATAAAAGAACTGCCACAATTTACCCGCATCAAGTGGGGAGAGAAAAATTCTGTTGACGTTACATCAGGCGTGCAGGACGACTATGGCCTCACGGTTGCGCATGTGATCGCCACTGTAAGTAAAGGCAGTGGTGAATCGGTAAAGTTCAGGGAAGAAAAGATCCCGTTCGCGTCGCCAACAACGATCGGCGGCACAAACATCACCGGAAAGCTCACACTCGATTTCAAAAAACTGGGCATGGACCCCGGCGATGAAGTGTACTTCTATGTTGAAGCATTCGATAACAAGCAGCCCACGGCACAACGAAATCGAACAGACACATATTTCATTGCATTGCAAGACACGTCGACCCAGGAGATCGTGATGGATGAAGGCCTCGGCGTTGATCTCATGCCGGATTATTTCAGAAGCCAGCGACAACTGATCATCGACACCGAGAAACTCCTGGCCGAACAAAAGAAGATCACCAAACAGCAATTCAATAGTACGAGTAACGAACTTGGCTACGATCAAAAAGTTCTGCGCTTGCGTTATGGACAGTTTTTAGGAGAAGAATTCGAGACCTCCATCGGGGAATCGGCGGCCGAAGAAGAGGTTGAGGAAGATAAAGATCATGATGAAAAAGATGAAGATATCCTAAAAAAATACGGTCATCAGCACGATACCGAAAATGAACATAACCTGGTTGAAGACAAAAAGGAAAAAGACCCACTGGAAGCTTATAAGCACAACCACGACAACGAAGAATCTGCCACGTTCTTCACCCAATCAATTAAAGTAAAATTAAGAGCGGCCCTCACGCTCATGTGGGACTCTGAGCTGCAACTTCGTTTATATCAACCCAAGGCTTCGCTCCCGTATCAATACCAGATCCTCAAGTTGCTTAAGGAGATCGCACAAGACTCACGCATCTACGTACACCGGATGGGTTTCGATCCTCCACCGCTTAAAGAAGAAAAGCGACTTACCGGATCTTTGGAGGAAGTGAATCCCGCCAGAACCGAGAACACATCGACCAACGATCTTAAGTACCCCGCGATACGTTTGGCCCTTACCGATATCTCCACGGCTTTGATGAGTAGCCCGGTTACACTGACCGACCAGCAACGATCGAACCTTCACGCTGCGGGCGACGAGCTTGCAGGCCTCGCATTAAAGTCGCCCGGCAATTACCTCGATCAACTGTCGGACCTTAAACTGGTTGCAGAGAATAAAGCACCCGGATCCGAGGTTCGGGAGATGCTCGAAGAGATCCAGCAAGCTCTGTGGACCGTGTTGCCTAACGAAGCACCCTCTCCTACCCGGCGTGGATCGGGCTCGCACCCGCTGGATGTAAAATTCCTCGAAGAGATCAAAGCGAAGGCGAATGACTGACAGCATGCTTCGCTGGGACCCGCTGTTCGCAGTACTCCCTTCAATTATCGTGTCGTTGATCGCTCTATCTGTGCTGATCGCATTAGAGCTCCGGCGAAAGCAAAAATTTCTGATCCTGAGAATTGCAGCACAGTGCATCCTTGTTACTTCAATTTTGCTTCTAGCGATGCGGCCGTCCATTGCTACGGATGAACGCAGCCGTTCCGTTTTACTATTAACCGACGGTTACAACGATTCAACTGTTGATAGCCTTAAGGCTGCCTACCCTTCCCTGCAAGTTCGCCAGCTTGAATCATTTAATGATCTTTCGGATCTCGACGTCCGGGTCATTACAGGCAATGGGCTTCCAGCGTGGGCGATTGACTTGCTGCCGGAAAAGAATTTTACTTTCGTTGCGTCAAAACAACCCGAAGGTATTTCGGGTATCGAAATACCAGGTCACATCTATGCCCACCGGGTGAACGAGATCAGGGGGACCTATCATATGACCGGTCAATCGGCAGCAATCAAACTGCGTGGACCGGGTGGCGCAGAAGACTCTGTGACACTGAAAGGGCCGGGGGATGCGGAATTCTCTCTTAAATATTTTGCGAAAGCCCCGGGTCGATTCAACTACGAGCTCGTCACACCTGGGGGTACCGAAGCTCTCCCGCTTGTAATTGAACCTGAGAGGACATTCAACATACTCTTCATCGCCGATTATCCCACGTTCGAAACTCGCTACCTGAAGAATTTTCTTGCTTCGAAAGGTCATCGTTTGTCTGTGCGGAACCAGGTTTCGCGCGGACGCTACAAGCTTGAGTTTGCCAATCGACCGCCGTCCAATTTTCAAACTCTTTCAACAACAGTTCTGAAAGAAGCCGACCTGCTTGTGATCGATGAGCCGTCGTGGCATACACTCAGTGCGGCAGAGCAGAAAAATCTAAGGAATGCGGTTCTTGATGGTCTTGGTGTGGTGATACTTCCGGAAGCCAGGCCTGCCAAACAGAAAGGGCTGATCCAATTTGTTCCGACCAATCAAAAAGATACGGCGCGGGTCGGACTTTCGGTGTTGCCTGCATTGCCGCTCGAAGTAAAACAATCGACGTCGGTACTTGCTTCCAATGACCGTGTATTGTCGGGTTACATATTTTCCGGTGCAGGGAAAACCGGCTACCAGTTGCTCCACGAGACGTATCAACTTGGTTTGCAGGGGAAGGCGGAAGAATATGCTTCACTCTGGGTACCACTGCTTGAAAAGTGTGCCCGAAGTGAACAAACAGATTTCAAAGTAAAGATCACTTCCCCATTTCCATACTACGAAAACCAGCCAATTGAATTCGACGTGCTCTCATCAGGCAAACAGCCACACATTAGATCAAATAACATAGAGTTGCCTCTTGCCGAAGACACATACATCGACGACTTGTGGCATGGGAAGGTGTGGTTGGAAGGAAATACATGGCACGACTTAACAATCGACTCGGCGAGCACGTGGGTATATGTGTCGCAGGGATGGAAGACGCTCAATGCCATCAATAACAGGAAAGCGACATCAAAAATAGTTGAGGCCTCTTCAACTGCTCCTTCGCATGTTGTTTATGAAGCTAAAAATATCCTTCTCTTTATTGCTTTCCTTCTGGCAGCGGGATTTCTTTGGCTGGCGCCAAAGCTGTAACTACTCTTCCTTACTACGTACAAGCTGAACCCATCCTTTTAAGGTTTCAAACTCCTTATCAGGATCTACGGTATAATACTGAACATCCGCTCTATAATAATAGACGCCAGGGGGCAGTTCGCTTCCGCTGTTGTCGCGTCCGTTCCACCGGATGTAAATGCTTCGCTCCTTGCTATCCCGTAACTGGTAAAGCTCCTTGCCCCAACGATCGTAAACGATGAAATCCACGTGACGAACAAACTTCGCACACCTGAACGGATCGTCGTTGGCATCGCACGTAGCCGACTGATCCGGATCGCCGAATGCCGTAAACACGTCGTTGCATCCATCCGCGTTGGGTGTAAACACATTTGGCAATTCGTAGTGCGGACAGTTATCAAAACAAAACTCATCACTCAGTTCACTCTTGTTGCCCGATCGGTCGACAGCCTGCACCTTATAACAACGCGCGAATGATTTCAGATTTTCGTTGCTATCGATAAAGAACGTGTCGCGAACGTTATCGACATACGGAATAAAATCACCACCGCGAACATCGGAGATAAAGATCGAATAGCTGGCAATGTCGTCCTGGCAATCCGACGGAGTGCGGTTCCACTTCACGATGTTGGTAAATATGTTTACGCCGCAACCGAAGTCTTCACGTTCTTCGCACGACTGCGCAACGATGTTCACAACCGGCTTGCAAGGCGGGATAGTATCATTTGGCTGCGCACAAAGTTTCTGGGAAAAATTCAACAACGGCTCCACGATCTTCGGATTGCCATACGCGCCCTGCGTCATCACCCGGTAGCAATAGGTCTTTGTATTATCGAGACCATCCTCATCTACATAGTGAAAGCCCTCACGCGTAGCATCAACACTTGCAATCAACTCCATCTGGTCTTCCGCACTGCCTTCTGGTCCACGGTAAACCAAATGCGTCGGGAACGCTTCGACCTGGTTACTCCACGGCACGTCGGCAAACCATGAAAGTTCTATCCTGCCAACCTGTGGCTTCGCCTCCAACCGCACACTCGACGCCGCGAACGAAGTGTCTACACTGTTTTGGTTCGCATCGTAAACAACAATCCTGTAGTTGTATATCAACTGCTCGGTATTGATTCCATTATCGACAAATGAAAGTTCCGATAGTCTTCCCGGGTGTGGCTTAACGATCCTGTTAATTCCTGTGATGCCTTCCGCGCGGTAAACTTCGTACGTGTATGGCTGCGGGAACTGAACCGTGTCGATCTCAAATGGCTCCCGCCACTTCACTGTTATCGCACCATCGTCGAAGGCCGTTCGATCTACGGTAACGTTGGTGATCACCGGCGCGTCTGCAAGTATCGGTGCGAGACATGTATCTCTCGAAAGATAGCTCTCACCTCCACCAGGCTCCGGGAACACTGCCACCAGCCGATAGCAGTACTGCGCGCCGGCCGCCAGCCCTCTTCCTCCATTGTTATCTACAAAGTTTGAAGTACCAATGGGCACCTCGGCAATTTTTGTGTAACCAAGAAATGCCGGCATACCTGTAACACATTCAGGCGGCGTGTATGGATACTGATCTACTCTCCTCCACACCTGCATCACCGTAGCGTTCGTACACGAGTATGGATCCCAGGCGAGACTTGCACTGCGTTTAGCCGGAACTATTTCCGCAGCTTGCCATTCGGGCGCGGGCCCAACAACCGTGATCCTCCATGTCTTGAATTGAACCAATCTCGCACCACCCGACTTCGGCTTATCGGTGATCTTGAATTGAACATGGTACGCCTGCTCCCGCACATGAGTACATTCTGTTTGCCATGTGAAGTGCATGGTGGCCGGACTTCCGGGGCCGGATGCCTGGTACACCGACGGGTATGGTGACACCGACGCAGCTGCATCAATGATGAACAACTCCGAGTATGCATCCAATATCACGCTGTCGGAATCGGGATCGAAACCAAAAATATCCTCGTTGATCAACGTGCCCGCTTCAACACAAATGTCTTCAGGCACCGTTAGCTCGGGCCGTTGGTTCTGGCAATCCTCGACAACTATCTGCATGTCGCGTTCCACATACCCGAGTAATGTCCAGACGCCATTCAGTTTTCGCCACTCTTTAATTAGGAACGCAATGTTATATTCACCTTGCATGCCTGGCGCATCCCATACGATTGTTCCCGTTACTGCATCGATGTTGAACGTTGGTTCGTGCAACCCGTCTTCACTCGCTGTACCGTAGGTGATCCCTCCCCTGTCGTAAAATTCACGAACGTTTGGATCGCGATAGTTTGCAACGTTAACACCCTTGCCCATCTTTGGCTCGATCATCTCGAACGAAAGGCTGTCGCCATCAACATCGTATGCACCTGGGTTGTGATACCATGCGGCGCCAACGCAAGCTTTATCGATCGGCGGTACGAGCAGGCGAGGCGAGTTGTCGCAGCCAACCAGCGGATCGATCTGGATCGAAGTCTCGATATAAAAAAGCGTTGCAAGCGGATCAGACAGATTCAACACTCCACCGTTGCGGAAGGGCTCGGCATAGCGAAGAAGAAATTTACCAGGGCCCGAATAGGTGTGTTCAATCTGAAACTGGGCCATCCCCATGTTCTCACCCAGGTCGGGGCGTGGTGTTGTATTGGTATCGGGTATCTCAACGAAAGTGCTATCACCAAAATGCAGGATCTCGCCGGGTCCGCCGAAGTGAACGCCGGACTCGGTGTCGATGTAGACGGTAACGGTGATCAGGTATGTGCGGCCGGAGCAGCTAACGCGGGTTGCGGTGATCTCCCCGGCCCGTAAGTGAGTCGCAAGAGCATTGCCGCCGACGCAAAAGGCAAAAATGAAAGGCAAGAAAAGCCGCCGGCACCACACGTTCATAGGAGAAGTCTAGACCCGTTTCAGTAACGCTGAAAAGGCCTAAAGTTGTATGCAAAAAAAGCCCCGCAGTGAAATACTGCGGGGCGATTTTATACCAGTGCCGGGGTTTCTTATTTTTTCGGGGTGTCTTCCTTCGTTCCGACCCGCGCTTTGGCTTCGTCAGCCATCTTTTTCAACTCATCCGCCGATTTACCTTTCAGGTACTCGGGCAATTCCATGCCGGCCATGTTGAAAATCTCCTGCAAAGGGGGGACAGATTTATACAGTCCGGAGATGAAGTTTGCGGTAGGAGAGGTGTCAGTGTATCTTAAGCGATCCAAAAAGCGCCTCCAGGTCAGTTATCTCTTTAATCCAGGCGTCTGCGTGATTCGATTTGGCAGCCATGAGATAAATCTTATCCTTGATTTGCTTAAGGAGTTCTGGGTGAA
>DASRSO010000133.1:0-44649 GCA_035656375.1 Cyclobacteriaceae bacterium
TCGATTTGGGACTGGCATCGCCTTCCGCAGTACGTAGATCCCCGCTATACCGACTATGCAAGGGCCAACGCATCAATTGGTATCAACGGAACAGTTCTCACTAATGTAAATGCAAACGCACTCCTGATCACACCCATGTACCTCGAGAAGGTGAAAGTGTTAGCCGATCTTTTCCGTCCTTATAATCTTAAAGTCTATCTCACCGCCCGTTTCAGCGCTCCAATGGAAATCGGTGGATTGAAAACCGCCGACCCGCTCGATCCCGAGGTTCGTCAGTGGTGGAAAACAAAAGTCGACGAGATCTATAAGTATGTTCCTGATTTCGGCGGCTTTGTTGTGAAAGCAAACTCGGAAGGTCAACCCGGTCCGCAGAACTACAGTCGAACCCACGCCGATGGTGCGAACATGCTTGCCGAAGCAGTTGCCCCTCACAATGGTATTGTTATGTGGCGCGCTTTTGTGTACGATAGCAACGTTCCCGACGACCGTGCGAAGCAAGCCTACTCGGAGTTCAAACCACTCGATGGCAAATTCAACGACAACGTAATCGTACAGGTAAAGAATGGTCCAATCGACTTCATGCCGCGCGAACCCGTTCATCCATTGTTTGGCGCAATGAAAACCACACCGTTGATGATGGAACTCCAGATCACGCAGGAATATCTTGGCCAGGCCACCACCCTCGTCTTCCTCCCGATGCTATGGAAAGAAAATATCGACCAGGCGGATCTAAAGAAGAGCAACGCACTGAAAGCAATCTGTGGAGTATCTAATATCGGCAACGACCGGAACTGGACCGGGCATTTGTTCGGGCAGTCAAACTGGTATGGCTTCGGGCGACTTGCATGGGATTATGAAACCAGCAGCCTGGAAATTGCCAATGACTGGACCCGAATGACATTCACCAACAACAACGATGTTGTCAAAGACATCTCGTGGATGATGATCACATCTCATGAAACAGTAGTTAAATATATGACGCCCCTCGGGCTTCATCACATCATGGGAGCCAATCATCACTTCGGCCCGGGCCCCTGGGTAAGCAAGATGTCGCGCAGCGACTGGACCTCAACATACTATCACAAGGCCGACTCGTTGGGTATTGGTTTCAACAGGACTTCAACCGGAAGCAACGCTATAGAACAGTATTCTCCCGAAACGCAAAAGAAATTCAACGACGAGAAGTTCTTGTTGTGGTTTAACCATGTGCCGTGGGATCACAAGATGAAGTCCGGGCAAACATTATGGGATGAGATCTGCACTAACTATGCAGCGGGCGTGGAAGAAGTAAAAGGGCTTCAAAAGACATGGAGTTCGCTTGCCTCCAACATTGATGCCGACCGGTTTAAGCATGTAACGATGCTGCTTGAACGGCAGAAAGATGAGGCGGAGCTGTGGAGAAACTCCTGTATCCTGTACTTCCAGACATTTTCCAAACGTGCCTTACCAAATGGTGTTGACACTGGAAATAAACCTCTTGAGTATTACATAAACCTTAGCTATCCTTACGCACCCGGAATAAGACCAAGATGGTAAAAACTTCACCCAGTATGGAACAAACCATGAGATGGTTTGGGCCCAATGATCCAGTTAGTCTCGCAGATATTCGCCAGGCAGGTTGTACAGGCGTAGTTACTGCCCTTCACCATATCGCCGTTGGCGAGATCTGGACCAAGGAAGAGATCAACAAACGAAAGAACGACATCGAAGCAGCTGGCCTTACCTGGACGGTGATCGAGAGCTTACCGGTTCATGAAGACATAAAAAAACAAGCACCCGGTTTTGAAAAGTGGATTGCTAACTATAAAGTCAGTCTGCAAAACGTAGCAGCGTGTGGATTGAAAGTTGTGACCTACAACTTCATGCCCATCCTCGACTGGATGAGGACCGATCCTTTCTTTACTCTTGATGATGGTAGCAAGGCGCTGCGCTTCGAGAGGTCGGCTTTCGTCGCGTTTGATCTTTTTATTCTTAAGCGCCCCGGCGCTGAAAAAGAATTCACTGCAGACGAGATCAGCAAAGCAAAGAAGCGCTTCGAAACAATGACTGCCGATGAGAAAGAAACTCTCTATCGCAACGCATTATTGGGACTCCCCGGAAGCGAAGAACGTTTCACCGAAGAGCAGATCCTGAAAGCGCTCAAAACATACGAGCACATCGACGCAAAGAAATTAAAACAACACTTGTTCCATTTCCTTCAGCAAGTTGTTCCCACTGCTGAGGCGAACAACCTTAAGATGGCCATTCACCCCGACGATCCGCCATTCCCTATTCTTGGCTTACCGCGTGTTGTAAGTACTGAAAAAGATGCAAAGGAGATCATCGACTGTGCTCCGTCGCCAGCTAACGGCTTGTGCTTTTGCACGGGTTCGTATGGCGTTCGCGCCGACAACGATCTGCCTGGCATGGTGAAGCGCCTCGGCGACCATATTCACTTCCTTCATCTCAGGAATACCAGGCGCGATGCAGATGGAAACTTCTTCGAAGCTGATCACCTCGGTGGCGATGCAGACATGCCTGCAGTAGTGAAGGAGATCGTTTTGTTGATGCGCCGTACAGGTAATGCGATACCGATGCGTCCCGACCATGGTCACCAGATGTTGGATGATCTCAAGAAGAAAACATATCCGGGTTATTCCGCGATCGGGCGACTCAGAGGTCTTGCAGAACTGCGTGGATTGGAACTGGGTATCTCGCGGTCGATCTAAACTCCCGAGTAGACACTAAAGCCACCGTCGACTGCTATGTTGACGCCTGTTACGAATGCAGATGCATCGGAGCACAGCCATATCAACGTGCCGTTCAGTTCTTCAGGACGACCGAAACGTCCGTACGGAGTTTGCGCAATCACTTTTTGCCCACGGGCACTATAAGAGCCGTCGGGGTTTGTAAGAAGGTTTCGATTCTGTTCTGTCAGGAAGAAGCCCGGTGATATAGCGTTCACACGAATGCCTTCACCATACTTATGCGCCATCTCCACGGCCAGCCAGCCGGTGAAGTTTGCGATTGCAGACTTCGCAGCTGAGTAACCCGCAACACGAGTGATGGTACGCATAGCTGCCATCGAAGCGATGTTGATGATAACACCTTTCTTCCGCTTGGCCATGTCTTCCGAGAAGACCTGCGAAGGCAGGACAGAACCGGATAGATTCAGGTCGACAACTTTTTGAAAGTCGTCCATCTGCATATCGAAGAATGTTTTATCGGGTGCCACAACAGCACCGGGCATGTTCCCTCCTGCTGCGTTTACGAGGATGTCGATTGCACCAAACTCTTTCAGCACAATATCTCTTGCGGCTTCCAACTGATCGCGCTGCAACACGTCGGCCTTTACCGAGATTGCCTTTCCACCAGACTTGACCAACTCCGCAACGAGGGTGTCGCCAGCTTCCTTCCTTCGGCCCAATACGGCTACGTTTGCGCCAGCATCGAAGATGGCTTTCACCATCGATTGACCAAGTACACCGGTGCCCCCGGTAATCACAGCGGTTTTGCCTTTAAGGGAAAAGAGAGATAATGCGTCCATGCCGAAATATAGAGATTAGTATGTTATCTGGATCTTCGTGCCGGGCTTTGGCATCACAAAAAAGTCTTTCTTTTTTCCAAGCTCATCGAACCTCTTCCGGGCCTTGCGTGGATTCGTGCTACGAACAAGCCGTACATCATCGTCCGACCTGGTTTCTCTAAAGAAGTCTTCCCAATGTATGATGATCATCTTCGCCAGATCGAGGTCTTTCATAATTGCCTTCGGATAGTCTTTTACGTTCATTGTAGATGCATAACAAAGAACGGCTACATCGACTTTCTTCGTCTTCAGTTCTTCCATCGGTGGCCTGCCATCAGGATACTGACTGGCAGATGTCTGTATGAACAATCGCAGCGTATCCTGTTGAATAAAGTCAACAAGGAACGAGTAGGTGGTTCCGACGCTCCATTTTCGCGCTTTGATCTTATCGTGGGGCCATACAAGGTTTTCCTTAAAGTACTCGGCATCCAGGGGCTTGCTCATATAAAGCTTCTTCTTTGTGTGAGGCGCATGACTCGACTCAATTGGAAGAAAACGTATATCTGGTGCAACATTCACCCATTCACCAGGATGCAATGTTTCCATGCGGGTACCTTCTTTCAAAAAGTTCACCATCATCTGCGGCAGGTAACTATTCCCGTAAACGGTCTCCATCTTGTTGAAATAGTGTGCCTGCACAATGGTTGGCAGGTCCATCACGTGGTCATAGTGTGTATGCGAAACAAGTCCTGCACGCACAGATGCACGTGATGTGGCTGCCTGCAGTCGTCCCTTCCATATGTCATAGAGTTCGGGCTTCGTCTTGATCTTTCCCATCATCTTCGTGAACTTCTGAACAGAGAAGAATGGATCGGTGATAATTGCGTCACCATCCTGTTCTATTATCATGTTCCCACAGCCGAGATAGGTAAGATTTACTGTTTGCTTGCCATCCTTTTTTACCGGCAACGTTACGCTCGCTCTTTTGGTAACAATCTCAGGATAGAATTGGGATATCTTGTGACTACACGATGAGAGTAACACGACAAGGATCAATGCAACTGCTTTCATGCGCTAAAATAGATTGCCAGTAGGCCTGTAATCACCGCGATAGAAAAACTAAGGAGCGTACCCACCATGATATATTCGGTAAGGTAAATGTCTTTGCTGCTCGTAAGATCACCAAACCTGAAAATAGATTTGGCAGCAAGCAGGAACCCGATACCTTCCCAGTGGCCTGCGATGATAAAAATATAGATCAGGGCACGTTCGAGTATCCCGATCCAGAGGCCGGCACTGACCATACCTTTTAGCTTCTCCGACGATCGTGCGGGAGGCCATTGCGAGAGAAATATACTGATGCACCGCGCGGCAGGAAATGAAACGGCCACAAAGCCGGCAATCATTACCCACGAAACGTTGAGAGACATTACACCATCAACGAGTGTGATCCCGGTAATAAGCGATGCAACTACGACGATGATCAGAACGTGAAAGACCTGGTCAGCGACAAACCATATTTGTGGTCGCCGGTGCGACATGGTGCCATAAGCGAGGTCACCAACATAATGCGACAATCCTATTGCGAGCGCGTATGGCCAGTAGTAAATATTCCAGAGGGCAATCCATGCGAGTATAAAATGGATGGCTGTGTGAATGAGCAGCTGGTTCGATCTCCACAAGTTCTTTCCTTTCTCTTTGAGGCGGTCGCTTCGAAACAGGACGAAGTCGCCGAGCATGTGTACGATGAGAAGTTTGAAGAAAATCGTGACCATCATTTCTTTTGCTGCAAAGTCATTAGCCCTTCTGGTTCTGAAGAAACAGCACTTTCAAAATACGTTAGCAGCTTTGATATCTCATTGTAATGGGAGCCTGTATAGCGTTTATGAACGGCCGGTTGCGATATTTTAAGTTTTTTTGCAATCTCTTCCTGCGTTTTGTTTTCCGACAGCTTCAACCACACTGCCTGCGCCTCGGCGAAAGACCAGTCGTCGATAATCGTGCTTGCAAGCTGAAGAGATATTTCGAGAGATTTTCCGATAGTGAAGCCAGGAGTTTGAATAGTGAGCCGGGAGTTTTCCCGCTTTAAAACGTCAAGTGCAGTGCCCGACAGAACATATGCCTCTCCGTCGGAATAATGTACCGATTTTCCGGAATAACCTTTATCTCCGATACCAATTGCTATGCGTGCATCCAGTCTTATAGGCGAGAAACCGGGAGTAGACCGAAGGCCTGCACGGATAAGAATGGCAAGACGAAGGGCATCTTGTGGACGCGAAAGCTCCACCTGGAAGCTATCACCACGGAAAACACCCCACTTAGGCGGCTTTGCAAGACCTGATTTCTTTTCAATGATCTCCTCCAGCCTACGAAGCCAACGGCTCCTGTTAGGCAGGGTTCTTGACGAAATGATATCACCTGTAAGAACTGCGATCATATTTCCGGGTATAACCCTGAAAGGTTATAAAGTACAAATATAACCTCTACAGGTTATAATTCCAAAATATAACTCTTGGGGGTTATACCCCTGATTTACCACTAAACGAATAAACCCCCGATCCTACTTCCACCACTTCTCCACCCGGCACGTGTATCGTCGCCCTCGTATTCGCCGGTATCTCCACATCCAACTGCACCTTATCACCCACAACCTTCCACGACGAACGGATCCTTCCATAGTACGTATCGTACTCCGCCGTCGCCTCGGTCAATCCACCGCCAATCGTCGGCCTGATCGTAATTCCTTTATAGCCCGGCGCATCCTCCTTCGTATCAATACCCGCTACCACACGATACATCCAGTCACCTATCGCACCATAAGCATAGTGGTTGAATGAGTTCATCCCCGGCGTCTGGAATGTGCTGTCGGGCTTTATCCCATCCCACCGTTCCCATATCGTCGTCGCACCCATCTTCACGGGGTACAGCCACGAGGGGTAACTCTCCTGCATCAGCAGCTTGAACGCAACATCATTGTGCCCAAACCTGCTCAACACGTGACACAAATACGGCGTGCCCAGGAAGCCCGTCGTCAGGTGATTTCCATACGACGAAATGTTGTCCACCAGTCGCTGCGCTGTTGCCGCACGTAAGTTCTCAGGAAGCATATCGAAGTTCAATGCCAGCACAAACGCCGTCTGTGTGCCCGATACCAGCCGGCCATTAGGAGTTACATACTCTTTCACAAACGCGTCCTTTACGTTCTTCAGCAAGGCCGTGTACTTAGAAACATCATCGGGCTTGCCCAACACTTTCGCAGTTTTTATAACCAACTCGATCGAGTTCGCGAAAAAACACTGGGCAATAAGGTACTTGTCGGTAACCGCCGAGCGGCCATCGTTGTCATCGAACGGTCGATAGAACAGCCAGTCACCAAAATGAAATCCTTTATTCCAAAGATAGTCTGTGCTGTTGCGTTCCATCCAGCCCACCCACGCCTTCATGCCGTCGAACTGATCCTCGAGCACGCGCTTATCACCATAAGCCGTATACATCGTCCACGGAATGATCGTAGCCGCATCCGCCCAGCCCGCCGAACCACTAGCACGAGGACCCAATACGTTGGGAACCACAAAGGGCACACTGCCACCATCGACCTGGTCGAGCGTAACATCTTTAAGCCACTTGGCGAAGAAATCATTCACACCAAAATTGTACGAAGCAGTACGTGCGAACGCCTGCGCATCGCCAGTCCACCCAAGTCGCTCGTCGCGCTGCGGACAGTCGGTCGGCACATCCAGGAAGTTACCACGCTGCCCCCACTGTATGTTGTGCTGCAACTGGTTGATCAACGGGTTCGATGACTTGAATGTACCCGTGAGCTTCATGTCGGAGTATAATGCGATCGCGGTGAAGTTCTCAGGCTTTATGGTTCCCGGATAGCCTTCAACACGTATGTATCGGAAACCCTGGAAGGTGAAGTGAGGCTCGAACGATTCTTCTCCCCCGCCCTTGAGCGTATACTCATTCTTCTGTTTCGCCGGGCGAAGATTGTCGGTATAAAAGTTTCCCTTCTTGTCGAGCACTTCGGCATGATACAAAGTGATCTTGTCGCCCGCCTTCCCCGTGGCTTTCACCTGTACCCATCCTACCAGGTTCTGGCCGAAGTCGATAACATTCTCTCCCTTCGGTGTTGTGAATACTTTAACCGCTTTGAACGTTTCGTGCTTCGTGATGGGCTCGTTGTACGTCGCGATGAGATTTACATTGTTATTCTGCTTGATCTTTACGGGCACCCATTTCGACTCGTCGAAGCCAGGTTTGTTCCATCCCGGCTGATCTTTGCGGGCATCTATAGATTCACCATGATAGATCTCGGAACTCGTAATGCTTCCTGTAGAACTCTTCCATGATTCGTCGGAGGCAATCACATCGGTCGACCCATCCGAGTATTTGATCAGCAACTGGAACAGCGCTGCGATCTCTTTGCCATAAAAATTATGCTGACCTGAGAAGCCGATAAATCCCCGGTACCATCCGCTTCCGATATCGATCCCAACCGCATTCATCCCTGTCGTCAATAGGCTTGTAACATCATACTGCTGGTACTGCAACCGGAAATTGTAACTGGTCCAGCCAGGAGTAAGGTAGGAATCACCCACACGCTTTCCATTGATGTGCGCTTCGTACAATCCCTGCGCGGTAATAAATGCTGTTGCACTCACGATTTTCCTGGTCGTGCTGAACTCCTTGCGAAACAAAGGGCTTGGCTTCATTACAGTATCTTCCGGGAATCCACCCATGATCCACTTTGCCTTCCAGTCGCTGGCGTTGAACAATGCGGTTTGCCACCAGCCTTCGCTCCAGTTCGACGCTTTCTTATTGTTGTCCCATGCACGCACCTGTACAGTATATCTTGTTGCCGAAGCGAGCGCCGGCCCGGCATAGGGCACGTGGACCGACTGGTCTGAGTCAACTTTCCCCGACGTCCAAACCTGTTTCTTGCTTTCGTCGAGCACCTTGATCTCGTATGCAGATTGCATTACATTTTTCCTATCCGAAACAAGTTGCCATGAGAAACGTGGTTGCTTCGTATCGAGACCGACCGGGTTCGATCGATTCTCCACCAGCACATTTTGAAGTTTGATTTGTCCGACCGCCGTAAAACTTATCAGCAGTAGAATGGATAACAATTTGCTCATTGCTAAATTGGTTCTATTGGTTAACGTCAATATTGTTCTTGCCCGAATTCAACGGATAACTTTTACCGTTCCATACGAACGTACCTGTAACTGTCGCCGGCAATTCTGCAGATACCAGCCACTTGCCCTTCTTGTCTTTCAGATATGACACTGCGATGTCTCCCTTTGGATGTGGGATCGATCCCTTGATATCTGTGATGTCGCTAAGGTGCGGCTCGATCTTAACCTTGCCGAAGCCTGGTTCGGAGCTATCGATACCCAGCACGATACGATAAAACTCTATGTTCGGACTTGATCCCCACGCGTGACAGTCGGATCTCGAGCCATCTACGTCCGACATCTCCGCCCATGTTGTGAGGCCCATCTTTATATTTTCATTCCATTTGTCGAGCCACTTGATGTAGTCGTTGCCGAGACCGGCTTTTGTTGCCGCCTGGTGAAGGTAGTACTTGAAATAAATTGAAGCGGGTGCCAGCGAGGCGTCGGTGATGATCTTTGAAGCCAGTGTTTTCGCTTCCGGGCCGGTTACAAGTCCAGCAAGTATTGCCAGCGAGTTGGCGTGTTGCGAGAACAGATCTTTTTCAGGTGTGTCGGCATACATCTGCTTTGTTCCATCCCAATACTTTTCGCGAATGGTGGCCGCAAGCTGTTCTGCGTGCTTTGTGTACGACTGCGCGAGTTCTTTAATGCCTATCCGTAACTCCAACTCCGCCGCAATCTTATAAGTCCACAACAACTGGATATCCAGTATAGAAGAGTTTCCATTTGTCCCGAGAGGTGCCACTCCATCCTTCCATCCGTTACTGTCAACCCAATCGGAGAATCGCCAGTACGGAAGGTTCTTCAATGATCCATCGGGTTGTTGGTATTTTTCAAAGAACGACAGCACTTGTCGCGTGCCGGGCAGACGTTGTTTCACAAACTCTGTGTCGTTGCGATACATCCAGTAATCGTGAACCATTCCGATCCACCAAAGAGAAAATCCTGGAATGATCTGCGTTTGGGCTGTAGGATATCGGCTCATTGTAACACCTTCCGCAAGGCGCGACTGATCGCCTTGAACTATCGCGCTTCGAACGAGACGATCGTCTTTTGAATTATATAATGTGACGAGAGCCTGTATGCGGGTATCCCCGAAGTATTGAAGCTGTTCGTAATATGGGCAGTCCATGTACGTCTCCGTTGCACAAAGACGTGCCGTCCTCCATCCTATTTCGAGATTCTTTTGAACAGACTGGTTTGGGGTGGTCATCGATGACGTTAATTCGAAAGGATACCCGGTGAACTCGGAATAGAAATTTGATAGAATCAGGGGCTGATCCGTCGTCTTGACTTTTACCTGGATATATCGATATGTACGATACCAAAGCGATGTGAATCGCTGGTACATGCTTCCATCCGAGATTAGGCTATCTCTTCGTCCTATAAATATTTTCCCGTCAATCTCGTTTCGATTACCCTTGTTCTTCACCTCGTTTCCCTTAACATAGAGAGCCTCAGCATAAGCGACCGACAAGGCCGCATCCTTTCCATTTTGTAAATGAAGACTTACATATGCGTTCGTGAGCGCACCGTTGTCGATCAGCAATGTTGCAGAGGTGTTCGCCGGAATAGTGATTGGAAATCCTGCTGGCATCTTAATGCCTTCTGCTTTCCTGATCTTTACCGGATCTTCAGGATGCAATTCCATTTGTGGTAATTTCGACGGCACGAGCATCCACGTAATCGACGCAAACGTAAAAACACCTTTCGGTATTCCTGGCTGCATTGTTCTCGGCGCAGGCCATGAGCTATCATCGAATGTTGGCTTTTCGAAGTCCTTTACCGTCTTACTCATCGTAATAAACTCCCCCTGCCCTGCCACGTAATAACCCGTTGTGCGTGGTCGCAATGGTTGATATCCTTCGTCGCGAATAACCTTCCACGTCTTGTCGGTGTTCACGACACTTTCCGCGTCCGTATTACCCTGAAGGATGAATGCAGTCATTAAAGACACCTGAGCTTCCGGGCGACCCACACCCTCATTCCAAACCAGCGCAGCAAGACAGTTCCTTCCTGCAACCAGGTATTGAGCAATGTCTACCGTTTCAAAATTCCAGTTGAACGTATCTCCCCTCGCCGGCCCCAGCGACACCAGTGTTCCATTCACATATAGTTTATAGCGATTGTCAGCAGACACATGAATAACGAAGCTCGACGGCTTCGACGTCAGATCGAAATCCTTCCTGAACTTCAGCACCTGGTATTGCTTCACCGACTCGGGCACAGCTGATGCAGGTGTCCATATATTGAACTCTTCTCCGGGCCCCGTGATCCATACCGCCTTCCAGGGCTTTTCAAGAATACTTTTATCAATCGATTGTGCCAGGGCGGCGAACGGTAGGATGATCAATAACAGGATACGGATCATAACGACGATCTCAGTGTTAATGAAAATGGTATCTCTATGTGCTCGGTCGTTCTGCCCAGTATAACTTCCGCAACTCTCCGACCCATCATTTCAAAGTCGGTCGATATCGTCGTGATACCATCGAGGATGATCTTCTTCACGGGTGTCTCATTGTACGAGATCACCCCCACGTCTTTCCCAACCACGAGGTCTCCCTCCATGATCCGTTCGATCAGTGTTACGAGGTCGTTTTCCATCAGGTTGATATAGACCTCCCCGCGAAGTATCGGCTCGTCGGTAATGTTGCTCACTACTTTTCTATTGAAGGCATACTGATCACAGAATCGTTCGAAGCCCTTCAGGATCTCCTGCGGATGATAAGTATTCGAAGGAAAAATGATCTTCAGTGTCTGATACTTGCTCAGTTGAGGTAATGCCTGCTCAAGCGCTTTATAGATATCCAGTTCAAAGTTTTCGTACACAGCACTGTACTGTCCCGACACTCCTGGCACGAGCTTATCAAGCAAGATCAACTTATCCTTATCGATCGTGTTGATGATCTCCGAAGCCTTATCCCCTCCTTCGATAAAGTGAGGTATGATCACAAAGTGGGTATAATCATTCTGCCTGTTCGACAATAACTTCTTAAACAACGAGAAGTCGTTGTTATAAATATAAAAGTCAATGAAGGCTACATCATTCAGAGCCTTAACGAACGAATCGTAAATGATCTGCTTGTGCGCGCTTAGCTTGTTGAACAAAAGAAACACTTTGATCGACTGTGTGACCGAGGCGTTCTTTATAAAAAAGCCCTTGCCGGGAACGGAACCCAGCACACCAATCTTCTTCAGGTACTTATATCCCTTCTCTGCCGTGTCGCGTGAAATCTCAAATTCAAAGCTCAGCTCATTGATCGACGGGAGCACATCGTTTTTCGACAACTCACCCGACTGCACAGCTCGAATGATCGAGTTCGCCAGCTGCTGATACTTCGGCGTCGCCGAATGGTCATCGAGATGAATGTAAGAGTACGTCGATGTGCGCGTCATATTGTTCGAATATAGTGCATAAACCAAGAAAACTCTACCATGACAGAGCATGACGGACGTGGTTTTACGATTTATAATTTCGGGCTTTATGCAGGTTATTTTAGGCGTACTGTTTCATTTCGTCGGGGGCTTTGCGTCGGGCAGTTTCTATATGCCGTTCAAGAAGGTGAAGCTTTGGGCATGGGAAAGCTATTGGATCGTCGGAGGTTTTTTCTCGTGGCTTATTGTCCCGCCACTCGCAGCCTGGATCACTCTTCCTGGTTTCTCCGACATTATCAGTTCTGCTTCTCCACAGACCCTTCAGTACACAGTATTGTTCGGACTTCTCTGGGGGATCGGAGGATTGACCTACGGCCTCGGGGTTCGTTACCTGGGAATGTCGCTCGGTAACTCTGTCGTGCTCGGTTTCTGCTCAGCATTCGGAGCCATTGTGCCATCCATTTATTACAACATCGTTCCAACACCAGGTAAGACAAGCTTCTCCGATATGATGTCGAGTACCTGGGGTGTAATAGTTCTCGCCGGGGTTATCATTTGCCTGCTTGGTATCTACATATGCGGACGTGCCGGCATGATGAAAGAAAAAGAGCTCCCCGATGAAGTAAAGAAACAGACAGTGTCGGAATTCAGTCTCACAAAAGGACTGCTGGTAGCGATAACCTCAGGCATTCTCAGCTCATGTTTCAACTTCGGCATCGAAGCCGGGAAGGCCATGGCCGAAGAAGCTGTAGCGCGTGGATTAAATCCACTGTATCAAAACAACGTAACGTATGTCGTGTTGCTGTGGGGCGGACTCACCACCAACTTCATCTGGTGTATGATCCTCAACAGTCGCAATAAGTCATTTACCAACTACACCGACACCAGCACACCGTTAGCGAACAACTACTTTTATTCAGCACTTGCGGGAACCATCTGGTTCCTTCAATTCTTCTTTTATGGTATGGGCGAAAGCAAGCTTGGTAACGGGGCAAGCTCGTGGATCCTGCACATGGCTTTCATCATACTCATTGCCAACTGCTGGGGCATCGCACTCAAAGAATGGTCGGGTGTGAGCAAGAAAACCCGGGCAACGATCATCGCCGGCATTGCAACAATAATTTTATCAGTGTTAGTAGTGGGATATGGAAATTCAATCAAGTAAAATGGTATTCAAGCATGTGAGTTATCTCTGGGATGAAAAGAAGGCTGCCGAGCTGGCTGGAGATGAAGTTGGTCTTTTGATATACAGATCAAATCTTCTCGGCGCAGATCTGAGACTTACAAACTTTGGAGGTGGCAACACTTCATGTAAAGCGATGGCTAAAGACCCCCTCACCGGTAAGTCGACCGAAGTGATGTGGGTGAAAGGTTCCGGGGGCGACATTGGCACTCTTAAGAAAAGCGGTCTTGCAGCCCTTTATGTTGATCGCCTGTTGGCACTGAAAAGCGTTTATCGTGGCCTCGAACATGAGGATGAAATGGTCGAGCTTTTCAATCACTGCATCTACGACCTGGCGTCCAAGGCGCCGTCGATCGATACGCCCCTCCATGGCTTTCTTCCATTCAAACATATCGACCACTTACATCCCGATGCCGCTATCGCAATCGCTGCGGCAAAGGATGGCAAGAAGATCACGACAGAGTTGTTCAAAGGAACTATCGGGTGGGTCGAATGGCAACGCCCTGGCTTCGACCTCGGCCTTAAGCTCAAACAATGTCTCGATGAAAATCCGGGTATACGCGGCATCATGCTCGGTTCGCACGGCCTGTTCACATGGGGAGACACAGCTTACGAAAGTTACATCAACACACTGGAGGTGATCGAGCGTTGTGCAGAATATCTCGAAGCAAACTACGGCAAGCGCCGCCCGGTCTTCGGGGGGCAAAAGATAAAAGGCCTGCCGAAAGAACAACGCCTCGAACAAGCTGCCGCATTGTCGCCCATACTTCGCGGCTTCTGTTCCGGCTTCAACCGCATGGTCGGCCACTTTACAGACGACGATCGTGTATTGGAATTCATTAACTCGAACGACCTTTCGAAGCTTGCCCCGATGGGCACCAGTTGCCCCGACCACTTTCTGAGAACCAAGATCAGCCCGCTCGTACTGGAGCTCGGTGCTTCCGATGATCTCTCGGACTCGAAAGCTATCAGGGAAAAGCTAACTCCCGCATTCGAAGGGTATCGTGCTTCATATAAAGCGTACTACGAAAAGTGCAAGCATCCGAACAGCCCCGCGATGCGTGATCCGAACCCCGTCGTGATCCTATACCCGGGCGTCGGCATGTTCACATACGCTAAAGACAAACAGACCGCACGTGTTGCTGCCGAATTTTATATCAATGCCATCAACGTAATGAAGGGTGCCGAAGCCGTTTCGGAGTATACTTCTCTTCCTCACCAGGAGGCATTTAACATTGAGTACTGGTTACTGGAAGAAGCAAAGCTGCAACGCATGCCCAAGCCCAAACCGCTTACCGGCAAGATCGCACTGATCACAGGTAGTGGTGGTGGGATCGGAAAAGCCGTTGCAAAGAAATTCGTCTCCGAAGGCGCTTGCGTGATCCTCAGCGACAACGACGCCGAACGATTAAAAGGCGCTGAAGACGACTTCAGGAAGTGGTTTGGTAAAGACGCCTACACATCGGCAATTATGGATGTCACTAAAGCTGCCGACATCACTGCAGCTATGAAAGTTGCCGCCCGTGAATTCGGCGGCGTCGACATCGTTGTAAACAACGCCGGCATCTCGATCTCAAAGTCAATCGAAGATCACACCGAGAAAGACTGGGATCTATTGTACGATATTCTCGTAAAAGGTCAGTTCATGACCACACAAGGCGCCGTTCGCATCATGAAACAACAAGGACTCGGCGGCGACGTCATTAATATCGTCAGCAAGAATGCTGTTGTATCTGGTCCGAACAAC
This sequence comes from Cyclobacteriaceae bacterium, assembly GCA_035656375.1. Classification (GTDB taxonomy): domain Bacteria; phylum Bacteroidota; class Bacteroidia; order Cytophagales; family Cyclobacteriaceae; genus ELB16-189. The sequence continues at coordinate 14,994 of DASRSO010000133.1, forward strand.
GCTGGTTACGGATCTGCAAAAGCTGCACAAGCTCACCTCAGCCGACTCAACGCCGCAGAGCTCGGTGCCGACAAGATCCGTGTGAACATCGTTAATCCCGATGCCGTGATCGCCGATAGTAAGATATGGGCCGGCGCATGGGCCGAGGGGCGCGCGAAAGCGTACGGCGTTAAAGTAGAAGAGCTCCCCGCCTACTATGCAAAGCGTACATTATTGAATGAGATCATTCTTCCCGATGATATCGCTAACGCATGCTTCGCATTTGTTGGAGGATTACTCAACAAGTCCACAGGAAACGTTCTTAATGTCGACGGCGGCGTAGCAATGGGATTCTACCGATGAGAGTCGCATTCAGAATGCAATTGCACAAAGGCAAAGAAGCCGAATACAAGAAACGCCACGACGAGATATGGCCGGAGCTTTCTTCACTGCTAAAGAAGACCGGAGTGCGCGAGTACTCGATCTTCCTGCACGAAGAAACAGGCGGTTTGTTCGGCGTATTAACGATCGACGATCCCAAATTGCTGGACAAGCTGCCCGAACAAGCCATCATGAAAAAGTGGTGGGCATACATGAAAGACATTATGGATTCTAATCCAGATAATTCGCCCATAAGCATTCCATTGAAAGAAGTGTTTTATCTTCAATAATGAAAGTCACGAAAGAACAGATTGAAGCTCATAATGAAGGGCTGATAAAGGAGCATAAACGCAAGCTGGAATTCCTTGCTCCCGGCAAAAACATTCTCGATAAACTGGTCGCATTTCAAATTGCAATTCCAAGCTGGGCGCTCGGCACCGGCGGTACTCGTTTCGGAAGATTTCCAGGAGGCGGCGAACCTCGCAACCTCGAAGAAAAGATCGAAGACGTTGGCCTCCTTCATGCACTCAACAGATCCAGTGGTGCCATTTCACTTCACATTCCGTGGGACATACCCACCAACGCTTCAAACATAAAGTCCCTGGCTGCCTCCTTTGGCCTACGTTTCGATGCGATGAACTCGAACACCTTCCAGGATCAACCCGGGCAGGCACTGAGTTATAAGTTCGGCTCGATGCAGCACGTTGACAAAGCCGTGCGAAAGCAGGCGATCGACCATAACATCGATGTGATAAAATATGGTGTAGAGCTCGGATCGAAGTCGATCACCGTGTGGCTGTCCGACGGATCGTGCTTTCCCGGCCAGCTAAACTTCCGCCAGGCCTTCCAGAATACCCTCGAAAGCTTGAAGGAAGTTTATGCAAAACTCCCCCCCGATTGGCGGATGTTTGTGGAGTACAAAGCGTTCGAACCGAACTTCTATTCGATGACAGTTGGCGACTGGGGCCAAAGTCACCTGTACGCGCAAAAGCTTGGGCCGCAAGCCTTCGCGCTGGTCGACCTGGGTCATCACCTACCCAATGCCAACATCGAGCAGATCGTTTCCCTGCTGCTCATGGAGGGCAAACTGGGCGGGTTTCACTTCAACGACTCCAAGTATGGCGACGACGACCTGACCGTCGGGAGCATTCGCCCCTACCAGCTTTTCCTGATCTTCAATGAACTGATCGACGGGATGGACGAGCGGGGCATGGATCATGCATCCGACCTGGGCTGGATGATCGACGCTTCTCACAATGTGAAGGATCCCCTGGAAGACCTCTTGCAGTCGGTCGAGGCTATTAAGATCGCATACGCCCAGGCTTTGCTTGTTGATCGCAAACAGTTGAACGATGCACGACAACAAAACGATGTTGTGAAATGCCAGGAGATCTTACAAGCTGCATTTCGGACTGATGTGCGCCCGATGGTTGCTGAAGCGAGATTGAAAAACGGGGCAGCTCTTGACCCGTTAAAATTCTTTCGCGATCAAAAGGTGAGAGACAAGTTGATCGGCGAGAGAGGCTCAAAAACTTTTGCCACAGGTTTGTGATCGCCGTCTTCGATATTGGCAAAACAAACAAAAAACTTTTTGTCTTCGACGAAGATTACAATATCGTTTACGAAACGTCTTCTCACTTAAATGAAATTGTTGATGAAGATGGAGATGCATGTGAAGACATTCACGCTCTCACGAAATGGATCCGCGACACTTTTAACCAGGTAATTCAAAATTCTAAGTTCGATATTCGCGCCATTAATTTTTCCACGTATGGCGCCAGCTTCGTTCACCTCGGAAATGATGGTCTTCCTGCCGCGCCGCTGTACAATTACCTGAAGCCTTTTCCTGAGGATCTGAAGAATAAATTCTATGCTACTTATGGAGGCGAAAAGACCTTTGCCAAGATCACAGCTTCGCCGGTGTTGGGCAGCCTTAACTCGGGCATGATCCTCTACCTTTTGAAGCATCGGAAACCGGAGATTTTTCGTCGTATCCGCCAGAGTTTGCACCTGCCGCAGTACGTTTCGTCGCTGTTCACGTCTGCCTACTGTTCCGACCTGACAAGCATCGGTTGCCACACGAACTTGTGGGATTTTGAGGCCAACAATTACCATGCATGGGTGAACGCGGAGGGAGTCGAGGGTAAGCTCGCGCCGATACGCCACTCGGATTCTGCCTTCGAAATTAAAGCTGGTTCCAGATTATTGTACTCAGGTATAGGTTTACACGACAGTTCTTCGGCACTTATTCCCTACATCAACTACGCTACCGAGCCGTTCGTACTGCTCTCGACGGGCACCTGGTGTATCGCCCTGAACCCGTTCAACAGCGACCCCCTCACGGTGGAAGAATTGGGCCAGGATTGCCTCTCCTACCTGACCTACGAAGGCAACCCGGTGAAGGCGTCAAGGTTGTTCCTCGGACACGAGCATGAGGAGGGTTGCAAGCATCTGACCACCCAGTTTAATGTCGACCCGGAGGCTTATAGAAAAGTGGATATCGACAGGGTCGAAACTCCTTTCGAGGCGGCGTATGTGCTGCTCATAAAACGCCTCATCAACAAACAGATCTCGTCGCTTGAACTCGTTCTGCAGTCAAACATCAAAACCATCTTTGTTGACGGTGGCTTTAGCCAGAACAAGATCTTCATGACACTGCTCGCTGAAGCATATCCCGATCTGAAAGTATATGCCGCATCGGTTGTCCAGGCGTCAGCTTTAGGGGCGGCGTTGGTGATCCACGATGACTGGAATTCAAAACCTGTTCGAAAAGATCTTCTTAAGTTGATTGCTTACCATAGTAATGGCGATAAGCCATAAACGATAAAGGTATCCCGATCGCAACGCAGAGAATTGCTGCATTGATAATAGCGTTAGTCAGATTGAACGGACCCTTTGGTGTGTTGCTAAGCTTCACAACAACCTGGCTCATCATTGTCCATACAAAGATGCCGTAGGCAATGCCGGTGAGGACGCGGTTCTTTGCGAGAAAAGGCATGCGGGGATATGCAGTGAAGAAGATAACTGTCCAGATGAGGGCGATGAGGTAGTGAAGGGCGAGACCGAGTATGGCCATTGAGGGAGGGCCGATCTTGAACGCGTCGGCACCGAAGATCCCGCTGGAGATATAGACAAGGATGTTGATGGGATTCTTGTTGCCGTTGGCGAGATAGTGAATGGTGGCGCTTGTGATGTCGAGGGTGCCGACTATGAGCCACGCGATTAAAAGGGCCTTTTTTGTGCTTTTCTGGGGCATTTTTGTGAGATTTTGACGAATTTATCCATTCGCCTCTCCCATCCATTGTAAAAAGCTGGCAATTATTCCGCCTCGATTATCCAATCCCACGGGTAAGGCGCTTTCATCCATTTCGGTGGCGATGTAAACTCTGTGGTCCAGTCGTATTCAAGTTTGTTGATCGTGACTTTTGTAAAATCACAATCTCCAAGGATCACTTCAAGCTCTGGTTGCGAATAGTGTTTGGTCTTCACATCGTCGATACGCACAACACCTTGTATGAGGTCTGCTTTCGTTCCTTTGAAACCCGCAAGCTCCGACACATCGATCTCTGCAGGTGAGGTTCCTTCTTTCTTATACCATTCAATAAGTTGCCATGCAGAATAAAAGAACGACTCGAGCGAAGGCACTACGATTACAGCCCGTTTCACGCTGCGACGAATGTTCTTAAACATTGTACGATTAATGTCAACATCGGGAAGCATTATGACATTGCAGCAGAAACCGAAATCGGCCTTGGCTTTTAAAGGCTTTGTCAGGTCGTGTTGTTTAAATTTAATATTCCTGTACGTACTTGTTCTTGCGATGTCGAGCAGGTTATCGGAGATATCCAGTGCGAGCAGAGATTTGAATGAGGGCGATAGATATTCGAAGGCCCTTCCTACTCCGCATCCAAAGTCGATGGCAGTGTGATCGGGATTTGCATACTTCTTCAGGATCTTTGAAAGCAGCTGGTTTTGGTCGCTCTTAAAGACATCGAATATCTCTTCCTGGTAGGATGATCCGATACGATTCCAGTGAGCGCGCTGTTCCATCAGATCATTCGTTCGATTGGACGGGTGAGACATGTTGGGCCGCCACCTCCCTTTACACTGATCTCCGAGCCATCGTATTCGATGACTTTACATCCGGCTTTTTGTAAACGAGACCGTGTTTCGGGATTACCTTTTACCATGACGCATGTGCGGGGTGCGATAGCGAGTACGTTACAACCCATCGAGTCGAATTCGGAGTCGGGTACTTCGACAAGCTGAAAGTTCCTTCGGAGGAGCTCGTTGCGAAACGAGATCGGCATCAATGGGGAGTACACAACTGCGAGGTCTTTATCGACCGGGCTGAAGACCGACATCAGGTGGAACACATCCGACGGACCACGGTAGTGCGGCATCTGTGCCACGAGCACTTCTATGCCTTTCGGTTTGAGTAATGACTTGAGTTGATGAATGCCTTCTTCGTTGGTGCGATAAGTATGACCTACAGCGAAGGTCTTCTGGTCGATCCAGGCGCAGTCGCCACCTTCGAGTGTGCCGGGAGATGTGATGGTGCCCAAGATCTTAATGTTGTGTTTTTGGAACAGCGCTCCTTCTGCGACCGGTTCGCCCTTACGATTTGCTTTTCCCATGTTGCAGAGTATTGCGCCGTGGTCGGTAACGATGGAAGCATCGCGGCAATACAGTGAATCAATAGACTGACTGCGATCAGCTGGAAGGTATATCTGCTCTGCATCGGCCAGGAACTTTTCAAAGACCTTGTACTGTTCAATCGATCCGTTAAGGTCGGGCTTTGAAAGAAAGTTTAATGGTTGCCATTCCTTAACCAACGTGTTCTCATCGATAAAAGCATCCTGGGCTTTCTTGAGCATGACGCGGGCAATCTGCCCGTATTCCGAATGACAGGTAGTTTTCAACGCCTCCGTATTTTCATTACAGTATAAAATGGAATGCCGGCCAGCAGCAGGACAAAGCCCCAGAAAACGATTACCTCACCCGACCCGATGATCGCCCAAAGCGAGAAGATGAAGCCGATGACGGTAATTGTAATTTTTATCCAATCCGTACGGTCGAGCACTTTATCGCGTGAAAGAAGAATGAGGTACGACGGCATGGAAAGAAGGTATGCAAGTAAGGATGTCATCGTGGCAAGAAGGATCATGTACTTGTAGGTATCGGCGAGGCTCCGGCTGAAGTTCATGCCCATGAGCACCGACACAAGTATGCTCGACACAACTATGCCGAGTACAGGCGTTCCTCTCCTCTCCTTTCTGAACAAAGCGGGGAATAGATTATCGCGCGCTGCGGCCATAGGCATCTGTCCCTGGATAAGTATCCAGCCATTCAATGCGCCGAACGTGGCGATGACGGCACCCGCTGCAACCAGGTACCTGCCGGTCGACCCCCAGATCAGTTCGGCTGCATCGGCAAAAGGAGCTCGTGAGGTCTTGAGGAGTTCGGGAGGGAGAATGCCCATTACAGACACGGTGCCAAGCACGTAGATGATAAGGGTAAGGAATGTGCCGATAATCGTTGCGCGTGAAATGGTCTTCTCCGGATCCTTGATGTTCTCGGATGGTATGGTGGCGCACTCAAGTCCGAGGAATGCGAACAATGTAAGTGTGGTGGAAGCGGTGATCGCCGAGATGTCTGACTCGTTGCTCGCGTTGAACGGGATAAAGTGATCTGTATTTAAGAAGAACAATCCCCCGATAGCGATGAGAATGAGTGGGGTGATCTTAAGTATTGTGGTGACGACTTGCACAACTCCGGCTTCACGAATACCGATCGAGTTGACGAACGTGAGCAACCAGATTGCACCCAGGCCGGTGAGTATACCCAGGGAGCCGTTTTGCGCGATAGCAGGGATGAACTCGCCAAGATAGCTTACGAAGGCAACGGCGATGGCCGCATTGGTCGCCCATACCGAAGCCCAGTAACCCCATGCAACAAGGTAGCCGGTGAAATCACCCATACCATCGCGGACGTAAGCGTAGGGACCGCCGGTAGCGTTGGGGCGTAACTTGCTGAGCCAACCGAACACCAGGGCGAGAGACAGTGCACCGATAGAAGATATTACCCACCCAACGAGACTGATGCCACCGTAGCCGGCCAGTGTGGCCGGAAGCATAAACACTCCGGAAGCGATCATGTTGCCGACGACAAGCGATGTGGCCGTGAGAAGGCCAACCTTCTTTGGGCCTTTTATTTCTGGAGGAGTGGTTAGGGTCATGTAAGGCACAGGCAAGTACTAAATAATTTGTGTACTACCAAATTGATTGTTTGATTACTTTTGACACGCCAAAAACTAACTAAAAACTATGAAGCCACTTTATGCTTGTGTGGTTGTGCTCGCTGTGTTCGCAGCCTGCTCAGCACCAAAGGAAACTACAACCGAACTGAAGGCGCCTACGCTGACCATGAAATGGGAAACGGAACCAACGCTCACTACTTGCGAGTCGGTTCTTTATGACAAAGCAAATGATGTATTGTACGTTGCCAACATCGACGGAAAGCCTGACTCTGTAGATGCAGTTGGATCTATCGGCAAAGTCGGTCTCGACGGAAAAGTGATCGATGCACAGTGGGTGAAGGGGCTCAATGCTCCGAAAGGCATGGGGCTTTCGAACGGTAAACTCTACGTTGCAGATATCAACACGATCGTGGAGATCGATCCTTCAAACGGTTCTATCACTAACAAATATGTCGTTGATGGAGCCCAGTTCCTCAATGACATTACGACCGACAACAATGGTAATGTTTTCGTAAGTGATTCGAATACTGGAATTGTAAGTGTTCTCAAAGACGGTAAAATTGAAACATTCCTTAGCGGACAGACTGGCCCTAATGGATTGCTGGTTGACGGCGACAAGTTCCTCATGGCATCGTTTGCGCAGGGCATGTTGTATACCGTATCGCAGGGCCAGACTACTTTGATGGCAGACAGCGTTGAGAATGCCGACGGCATCGAGGCTGTGGGCGACGGAGGTTATCTTGTGTCGAGCTGGAATGGAAAGGTGACTTATGTTTCGCCTGACGGTCGCACCAAAGAGATCCTGAACACGACGGCCGACCAGGTAAGTGCTGCTGATATCGAATACATTGCAGAGAAAAAACTTTTGCTCGTGCCGACGTTCTTTAAGAACAAAGTTGTTGCGTACGAGTTAGGGAATTAATCTATTTTTGATTTGACCCTGAAGTAGCACAAGTGCGCTTCAGGGTCGATTCAATGCCTTCAATACTGCTCCTTCCCTTCCACGGCATAGGTCACTTCAACGGCCTGTTCGGCATTGCCCGGGCTCTTCAGCAAACTCACGAAGTTACTTTTTCAGGGGTCGGATTTTTCCTCAATCACGTTACATCACAAGGTTTTCCGTACAGGGTTCTATCAACAGTTCCGTTTGGGCTGGGATTAGAAAGCTGGGTGCACGAGATCCGTAAGTCGAAGCGGCCACGCTGGAAGAACAGCGCAGACCGCTGGAAGGATCAGCTTTATCATGATCGGAGAGCGGAACTGACGAGGGTACTCAACGAGATCAAACCGGTGCATGTATTAGTCGATGCTGCCCAGGCAACAGACGTGATCGTTCTTAAGTCGATTGATCCTGGCCTGCGCGTCTCGGTGGTGCATGTCGCGCCTCCATATTTATTGCTGCCAGGGCTGCCCCCGGCCAACTCGCTGGCGCTTCCGGGTAATGAGAAGCTGATCAATGAAGATCACATAAAGGCACTGCGTGGCATTTGGGACAAGAGATGGCGGCAGCGTTTCAAATACCTGGCTCCCGATGACCGGTGGATAGTAGAACGACGGCTTCGAAGAAACCACATGTTTAATTTGAAATCAGACTACCGGTCGCTGTTCACATTCGCGGTGAAGAACGTCGACCAGTATGTTCTTACATATCGTGAGTTCGATTTCTACGATGATCGTCTTTCTGACCTTAAATATGTCGGGCCACATATCGATCCCGGGACCGTTGAAAAAAATAAGGAGGAGTTTATTGCCTTGATCGATCGGCAACTGTCGAAAGGAAGAAAGATTGTTTATTGTTCATTTGGAACTGTGCCTCCCGACAGGGACATCTCACGATTCCTGACAATGCTTGGAGAACTGGCAACCGAGTTGAATTGCTTTGTCATCGTATCGGCGAAGCATACCGGCAGTTTCGAAGCCGATGGCGAAAACACTGTTGTGTATGATTGGGTGCCCCAATGGACGGTGCTGTCGAAGTGCGATATGTTCATTACGCACGGTGGTATTAATTCAGTTCACGATGCGATCCGCTACGGTGTACCGATGCTTGTATACCCGCTCGCGTTGAATTATGACCAGAATGGAAATTCGGCGAGGGTGGTTCATCGTGGGCTTGGACTGAGAGGACATCTTAAGCATGACACCATACAGGAGCTTCGGAAGAAAATGGTGGATATTTTTAACGATATTAAGTTCAGAAAGAACCTCGAGGCTTTTCAAAAAAATATTTCCGGTTACACTACAGGGTCTTTCGTAAAAATGATCACATGATAAAATTGATTACACTGATTTTGGTCGCAATCTCCTTACAGGTTTCGGCGCAAGATTATCCGTTAAAGGGATTTGCTATTGAAGCCCCGCGTAATGAGGGAGTCGAGGCGTTTGTAAAGTTTATTAATGAAGAGTTGGGACCAAGAAAGATCAACACACTTATTCTTCGTGTCGACTTCAACTATGAATACACAACACATCCCGAGTTGCGGGCGCCCAATCCCCTGACTAAAGCTAACGTTAGCAAACTGGTTGAGGCATGTGTAAAGAACAACATTGAGATTATCCCGCAGATAAACCTGCTTGGACACCAGTCGTGGGCCGGTGGTATAGGTAATCTTTTAAAAGTTCACCCTCAGTTCGATGAAACACCGCATGTGAAGATGCCAGAGAAATATGAGTGGCCAAATGCCGACGGGCTGTACTGCAAGAGCTACTGCCCACTTCATCCGGATGTTCATAAGGTTGTATTTGAAATTGTTGACGAGGTGTGCGATGCGTTCAGGAGCAAGGCTTTCCATGCAGGCATGGACGAGGTTTTTTATATAGGTGATGATAAATGCCCGCGTTGTGGTGGCCGCGACAAAGCTGAATTATTCGCAGGTGAGGTGAGAACGGTCCGGGATCACCTGGCTACGAAGGGAAGAACTTTGTGGATCTGGGGCGATCGCCTGATCGATGGGAAGACAACAGGCATGGGCATGTGGGAGGCGAGCTTTAACAATACCCACCGTGCTGTCGACCTGATCCCGAAAGACGTTATGATCTGCGACTGGCACTATGAACGGCCGGATAAGACTGCGGTTTATTTCGCGATGAAAGGATTTAAAGTTGCGACCTGTCCATGGCGTAACCCGACTGTCGCAGTGCAGCAATCGATCGACATGACAAGATTCAGGCAGGATGCCACCGACGAAATGAGGGAGAACTACCGGGGCATTGTGCAGACTGTGTGGTCGAGCGCCTCAAACTTCCTGGATGGTTTTTATGGCAGGACAAGCGAGAAAGGCAATACGCCGTGGGAGTGCTTTACTGCTGTGTTCCCTAAAAAATAGCATAAAGTACGGAAAGCAGGATTGCAACGATCAGTAGTATCGCGAGCCACCTATAACTGGTAGAATGCCCTTGCGTGAATTCATAGCTGCAGATAGGACAAACGTTCGCGTCGGCATCTACTTCCATGGCACACGAAGGGCATTCTTTCTTTTTCATTAATGTTACTTAAGCCTGAATTACCCGTTTACGTCGTTGGCGAATCACCAGCCATATACCTAAAGTAATGATCAGCAAATATGGCCAGATTGCTGTAAGGCCGATCGCTAACGACACGATCGAATTCCATCCACCAAGAAACGCACTGGCAAATTTACTACCAACTCCGGGCTTCTCAATAACCGGGGTTTCATAAGGTTGATAATACGTTAAAGTGACTGTGCTGTAAGACACTTTGTTGGACATGAACTTTAGTTTTCCCTGGAGGGTCTCAATTTCGCTCCGAACGATGCCGATCTCGTCTTCAACCTTCAGGATGTCGTCGATCTTTGTAGCGTGTTTGACAATTTCGCGAAAGCGGGTTTCGAGTTCTTTCTTGGCGATGAGGCGGCTTTCGAGATCTACGTATTCTTCGGTTACATCATCGGCAGTAAAGTTGCGATTGTCGATACGGGTGGCGAGTGCTTCGAGCTTCGAATTGAACTCGTCGAGTTTGTTGCCGGGAATTCGAACGACCTGCTCGTAGCGCGGCCGGTCGTCATTTTTGTGGATCCTCTCGGAGGCTATGTAGCCATTGGCTTCATTCGTAAGGAGCAGTATGTAATGACGGGTTTTGGAAACATCGGCTACCTCGAAGGAAATAGATCCGTTTTGGATCAGTTTGCGTTGGGGAGGTTGGTCCTGCCTGGGCTCGTTTACAGCAATCACTTCCGCGATGGCTTCGTTGTTGGACAGCGACGCTGTTTCCCTTGCATCGTTACAACTGAAAATCACAAATACTAAAAGTACACACAGGAGTTTTTTCATATTTGTTTTGGTTTGACTCCTAATGCGTGATGTGAGGAAAAGTCACGAGGGCACCACCTGGAGTTTTCTTTTCCTGCGAAAGTAGAGCCATGTGCCGGTTGACATGATGATCAGTAACGGCCATACTTTAATAATGAATACCGTAGTAGCCAATAATCCTTTCCATCCATCGTTTAGTGAGGTTACAAGTTCGTGCCCGAAGACAATACGGCTACCACCTGTTTCGCGAAACTCGAGATTGATTGTGGCCATGGATGTTTCGTTTTCGAGATACTGGATGCGCCTTTCCATCGATTCTATTTCGGTCCTTACAGCCCCGATCTGTGTTTCAATTTCAAGAATATCTTTAGTAGAAGCAGCCTGCTTGATGAGTTGCTGATAGCGTTTCTCCATTTCCTTTTTAGTGGCGACTCTGCTTTTCACGTCGATAAACTCTTCGGTTACGTCGGTCGACGAACCGCTTTTGTGCTCAACCTTATCGGCCAGCTTTTCCAGATGTGGTACGAATTTCCCGAGCGACTCAGAAGGGACACGGATAACCTGCAGGTAACGCCTGGCGCCTTCGGTGTCGATCTGTGTTTCTCTTTCGATAAACCCTTCAAAGTTTGCCGCAAGTTTGTGAACGGAGTCGCGCGTTCTCATTGCGTTACTGACCTTGAACTCCAGGCTGAGCTCGCGGACAAGAAGACGTTGTGAAAAGTAGTCTCGGTTTTCCCGCGAATGAATAAAACTCGCTCTTCCGGGAATCTTGTTAACATCGACTTTTAAACGTGATCGACGATCGGCAAATAAAAACTGATAGGCAATAAAAAACACCACACCGGCAATGGCGATGCCAATGACTATTCGTTTCATGATTGATAAAAAGTTAGGTGAAAGAAATCAGGACGATTACTTTTTTACACGTAACTAAAAAATTTCAGTTACAAACTTTGCTACGAATTTTATTGCACTGGTGTTCGATCACCGTCCGATCCTGCGACGACGCCTGTGGATGAAGAACCATGTGGCTACGCCAGCTATGATTATGAAAGGCCACAGAGTGAACAGGCCAATCACTGTATCCAGCAGCAGCTCCCACCCTCTCGAAAAAGTATTCGAAAACTTCGAACTAAAGCCGTAGCTGCCCGCATTAGGTTTGTAGTAGTTCAATCGAAGTGTACTGAAATCAACCTGGTTGGTGAGGTATTTCAGCCTTCCTTCCATCGATTCAATTTCACTGCGGACATTGTTGAGCTGGCCTTCGATCTCAACGATATCTTTTAAGTTCTTTGCCTGCTTCAACAGGTCGAGATAACGGACCTCGAGCTCCTTCTTGGTTCTTAACCGGGTTTCAACGTCGATGAATTCTTCGGTGACGTCGTTGGAGGAAATGTTTTGATTATCGATGCGAACAGCGAGCTTCTCAATTTCTTTCATGAAGAAGTCAAGGGTATCGGCAGGGATGCGTACAACCTGCTCGAAATGCGGACCCGAACCGTAATCGTTCTTGCTGTCGGAGGAGATGTAACCACCGACTTTATTGGTCATGTCGGTGATGGTTTGTTTAGTAGCGTCGATGTCGTTTACTTCGAAATCGATAGAGCCGTTTTTAATGAGTTTCCGGGTGATGGTAACTTGAGGTGATCGGCTTTGATTGTCAGCAAAGGAAGCGGCCACTGGGTTATAAGCACGTCCTGGAACGCTAATGGCATTGTCTCCCCTATATCCATCCATATTAGATGGATACATAACCTCACGCCCACCGCACGCCATCAACAAAACAAATACAACGCAAACTATCCCTCTCATAACCCTATAACTTTCCCTTCCTTCGCACTCTTATAAACCGCATCTATCACCCTCATCACCCTTATCCCATCATCTGCCGTTACCGGCATCTCTTTATTATTCGCTATCGCGTTATAAATGCCATCGTAATACCCATAGTAGTTCCCCATTAACGTTGGCACTTTCTCTCTTATTACCTTCCCATTCACCTCCGTGTGCAGCAATCCCTGCTCACTCTCCGGTTCTCCCCATCCTTCTTTCGTCGGCTTCTCTCCTGCCTGTAGCTTTGTTTCCTGCACATCTCCACGTGTTTTTAAGAACGAACCGTTGCGACCATGCACCACGTATGATGGAACCGGCTCCCTCACATAATACCCCGAATGCAAACGCACCCTGAACTTCTTGTAATACAACAGTATCTCGAAATAATCATCCACTTGCGACGAAGGGCGTGTGATCATGACATCCGCAAACACGCTATCAGGCATTCCAAACAAGAACAATGCCTGGTCGACCAGGTGTGGGCTGAGGTCTTTAACTATACCTGAACCAGCGCTGGGGGTTTCCTTGTGAACCTTATAGCTAAGGGCGGCATTGAAGCGGTCGTAAGCAAATGTAGCTTCGACAACCTCGCCCAACACGCCATCGTCCACTATTTTCTTAACCGTTTTGAAATCGCTGTCCCAACGGCGATTCTGGAATACAGATAGCTTAACACCTTTCTTAATCGATAGCGCCTTTAACTCTTCCGCTTCAGCGGCATTTGCTGTGAATGCTTTCTCCACCACGGTGTGCTTACCGGCTTCGAGAGATCTCTTCGCATATTCGAAGTGTGTGTACGTTGGAGTATTCACTACCACGAGATCTACGCTCTTGTCGTTGAGCAGATCCTCCATGGTGCCATAGCTGGTAACGCCGGGATAGTCGGTTGCAATTATCTTCTTGCTTCGTTCCCACGAGCCCTTCAGCTCAAGTCCGGGGTGTAGTGAAATAAAAGGCGCATGGAATACCTTGCCGGACATTCCATACGACAGCAGTGCGGTTCTTATCATCGTGACAAGTTAATGTCACTTAAGTTCCAATACAACTACGGAGTGTGGGGGAAGTTTGGTTTTCAAAATGCCGTTAGAGATCGACGCATCTTTGAATGCGCCCGGCTTGATCTTGTTAGGTTGTTCAAACGAGTTGAAGTCCTGTAGCTTATCGGATGTCAGGATACGACCGGTCACGGCCGACAACTTCGCACCACGAATGTCGATTGATACATCCTGGGCCTTGTTCGCATCGATATTCACCAATGAAATATGGGTAACACCGGCCGCATCTTTCGAAGCCGATGCCGACACAGCCTGGAGCTTGTCACTGCCGAAAGTATAGTCGGCGGTTTTCAGGTCGATCGGCAGCAGGGTTGCGTCCTGGTGTACCGAATACATTTCCATTATGTGATACGTCGGGGTAAGCAACATCTTCTCTTCGTTGGTGAGGATCACGGCCTGCAAAACGTTCACGGTCTGCGCCAGGTTTGCCATCTTCACACGATCGGCGTGATTGTTAAAGATATTCAGTGTTGCTCCGGCCAGTATTGCATCGCGGATACTGTTTTGCTGGTACAGGAAGCCGGGGTTTGTGTTGGGCTCCACGTCGTACCATCCGCCCCACTCATCTACCATCATGGCGACTTTCTTGTCTTTATCGTACTTGTCCATGATCGTTGCGTGACGTGTAACAAGTTCTTCCATTTGCAGCGCCTTCTTCATTGTCTGGAAGTATTGCTCTTCGGTGAAGTTGGTCGCCGATCCTTTTTTGCGCCAGTCGATCACGGAGTAGTGGTGGACACCAACTCCGTCAAGCAGGTTGTGCGGGATGTCGCGCATGAGCACTTCGGTCCAATGGTAGTCGTCGTCGCTGGCTCCGGAAGCAATGCGGAATATCCGGTTGTTCCGGTTATAGCTGTTCATGTAGGTTGCAAACTGACGATAGACGTTTGCATAGTGTTCGGCCGTCATGTTACCACCACATCCCCAGGCTTCGTTACCAACGCCCCAGTACTTTACATTCCAGGGTTTCTCGCGGCCATTCTCTGCCCGTAGCTTCGACATAGGGCTCACGCCATCGAATGTTGTATACTGGATCCAGTCGGCAAACTCCTGAACGGTGCCGCTACCCACGTTGCCGGAGATGTACGGTTCGGTTCCAATCAGCTCGCACATATTGAGGAACTCGTTTGTTCCGAAGCTATTGTCTTCTGTCACTCCGCCCCACCAGGTGTTCACAATGGTGGCACGTTTGTCTTTCGGGCCAATGCCATCTTTCCAGTGATAGGTATCTGCGAAACAACCACCTGGCCAGCGCAGGTTGGGGATCTTCATCTTTTTGAGGGCATCTACAACGTCGTTGCGGACGCCTTTGGTGTTGGGGATCAGCTTATTGTCTTCACCAACATAAAAGCCACCGTAGATACAGCGGCCCAGGTGTTCGGAGAAATGTCCGTAGATGTGTTTGCTGATCTTCTCTTTGCCGGCGTCGGCGTTGAGAGTTATTGTGTTTTGTGAGTAGGCAACCGTAGCTGCCAGGAGCAGGATAAATGTGAGGCGCATGGGATAAATGTACAAAATACATTTATCCCTGCAAAAGCCCCCGCAAGTCTATCTCTTCGCTATCTTCTTCTGCTGTGCGCTCACTACCTCCTTCACCTGATCCAGCTCTTTGGTAATCGAACCCCTCTTGATCAGTGTGTATTCTTTCACTCCCATGCCGTCGAACCATTCCTCCCATGTCTCCATCATCCTGTCCCACTCGAGGTCTTTCTCACGGGGAGATGCTTCGATCAGTGCGATCTTCAGGTTAGGGAACTGGTTCTCTACCTCGAGGAGCTTGTTGCGGTTATGACCTACAATGGGATAACCGTCGGTTATAATGACCAGGAAGTTTTCCGTGAGCGTATCCCGCGAATAATCCACCTTCAAATCCTCATGGAAATACTTCCAGATATCGGCGCCGTGATATTCTTCCGGCACGTGACTGAACACCGCGTTGCGGTACAATGTATCCAGGTTAGCTTCGAAAGCGTGTCGCCTTTCGTCCTCATTCAGCTTACGATATACATTGCTGATGTTGTTCATGTTTACATACAGGCGGTCTTCGAAATCGTCGCGGCGAAGTCCTGTACCAAGCTGGGGTGCGATCACAACACGAAACTCGTCGCGCGACTTGATATACAGATCTTTTTTCACCTTGCTTTCAAAAACACTGTAAAGGCTTTTGATGATCTGCTTATCGCGTTGAGGCTGTTGTGGCTGAACGATCAACCGGTCGGACAGGTCGAGGAGCACGATGTAATTGTGCTTCACCCGCATGGCCTTCGTCTTCTTTTCGGGCGCCGGGAGATTGCAGCTCGACACTGCAATCATCACCAGCGAGCACAGGGCAAGTGCTAAATTTCTAGTCCCATTTAGGGTCCTATTCATGTTTCGATTCATGACTTAAGCTGCTCTTTTACTGATAACTTTTACCGTACCCGATTTGATGTCGTGCTTATCTTCGAATTCCTTCTTGATATGCATACACTTCTCTTTTGTGTCCTTCATGTTCGAAGGCGACAGGTAGGTGATCCATCCCGAAGAGAACTGGTCGATGTATTTCTTTAGATTGCCATACATCACCGTGCTGATGTCTTCGCGATAATCGGCTATTTGTTTTTTCAATGAAGCTACGTCGGCGAGTTTCGCTTTCAGTGCTTTGATGTCGCCGTTGAGGTGAGCGATTATCCTTTTCAGATTATTCACCGACTCGCGTTTGTCCCACTCACGCAGGATGGCATCGAGAAGTATACTCCAGATGATGTACACCAGGAATCCCAGGAAAAGGATGATGTAGAATGAAGCGCTCGAGTACCAGGGCGTAGTGGGAAGACCCATCAACGCCTTGGCGCTCTCAGTATTGTTGTTGATGATCATCGCCAAAAGGAAGTCGACGATGAACGTAACTGCAATCAATGACGACAGGTAAGCGGTCTTGAACTTGTGCTTCGATTCGAGTATGACGTGAAACGCCCAACCGAATGCGAAGAACACGAACGGCACTACGAACAAAAGGTAGTTGAACTGGAGTGCGGCTGCAAGCTCAGCGGGCCCTGGCATAATGCTGCCGGTTCCTTCGCCGGCGGCAAGGGCTTCCGCTATCCCTTCGAAGTCGACATACAAAGCCTTGTAAGTTGCCGACACGTAGAAGAAGAACAAATACACCGACAGCATCGACAGGATGAACAGGTTCAGCGAGAACTTGACGATGCTGAAATTTTCGCCTTTCAGCTTGTCTTTATCTTTTGCGCGTGATTCGCGGATCTGGAGAAGATCTTTGCGATATTTCTCAACGCTCTTCTCCTTGTCTTTTATCTCGATATCGATCTTCTCGTTGCTCTCTTCTTTCTCCTTCACTTGCTTCTCGAGACTTTTGATCTGCTTGAGACGCTCTTTCTTTTCTTCGTCTGTGAAACCTTTGTAAGGTTCTTCAACAAGATCGCCATTGATGATCCTGTTGAGATAAGATGCATACACATCCGGGTCGCCTTTTACGCTACCCGATTTTTCGTAACCGTAATCATATAGATTAACACGATCGGCCTGGTGATAGACCTTTACGTTTAGCTCCCGTTCGCGTGCTTCGGTGGGCATAGTTTCCATAGTAAGTTATTTGGCCGTACATACGGGCAGTTTGAGGGGTGACTGCCCGAAACGGGAATGAGCAGCCGATATCCGCGATGAGTTCAAGTATGCGTCGGACGGGCGGCGTTACTTAAAGAATTGCTTTAAAACAGGCCAAAAACGCACATTTTTAACGCGAAATAAACTTTGAACGACGGATAACGACGATGAGTTGACCGTATCGGTCGGCGAAGTAAGAAACGTGTATGTTAGACAAGGTGATTGATGACGATAAGTGATAGAGGTGGCTTTATCTTCGTAACATGGCTATAGCAGGCAAGGCAGTAAACACGTTATTGCTGTGTTTATTTGTGGGGAGCATCTACGCTCAGCACACCGACCCGGTCGATTACGTAAATGTGATGACGGGCACGCAATCCAAATTCAGTTTTAGTACAGGCAACACATACCCGGCGATCACATTGCCGTATGCGATGAATTGCTGGGCTCCGCAAACCGGCGAAATGGGCAATGGTTGGTTGTACACGTATGATGCCGAGAAGATCGTTGGATTGAAACAGACGCATCAGCCAAGTCCGTGGATCAATGACTATGGGAACTTCTCCCTGATGCCTGTAACTGGCAAGGTGAAGATCAGGGAGAAAGATCGTGCGAGTGTATTCTCACATAAGTCGGAAATTGCGAAACCATACTACTATAGTGTTTACCTGGCAGATTACAATGTGACTGCAGAGGTAGCCCCGACCGAAAGGGCGGCTTCGATGCGTTTTACGTTTCCTGAGTCGGACAGCTCTTACGTGGTGATCGATGCTTTCGACAAGGGTTCGTATGTGAAGATCATTCACGCGAAAAATGAGATCATCGGATATTCTACTCGAAACAGTGGTGGCGTTCCTGAAAACTTCAAGAACTACTTTGTGATCAAGTTCGATAAGCCCTTCCTGAGTGCACAGGTATGGCATGAGCTGAAAGAGTCGGCAAAAATCGAGAAGGGCATCTCGGAATGGAAAGACAAGCACGTAGGTGCGTTGATCAGGTTTAGAACGAAGAAAGGTGAAAAGATCAATGTGAGCGTGGCGTCGTCTTTCATTAGTGCAGAGCAGGCTGAGATCAATCTCGCGGAAGTGGGAAAGAAATCGCTGGAAACAGTAAAGGAAGAAGGAAGGACCGCGTGGAATAAGGCTTTGTCGAGGATACTTGTGGAAGGCGGGTCGATCGACGAGATGCGAACGTTCTATTCGTGCATGTATCGTGCGATGTTGTTTCCCAGGAAACTTCATGAGATCAACAAAGAAGGAAAGGTGGTGCACTACAGCCCGTATAACGGCGAGGTGCGAGATGGTTATCTCTTTACGGATAATGGATTTTGGGATACGTTCCGGGCTGCGGCGCCACTCATAAACCTGCTCGATCCGGCCATGAGCGCGCAGATCCAGGAAGGGCTTGTGAATGCATACAAGGAAAGTGGATGGCTTCCCGAGTGGGCAAGCCCGGGGCACCGCGACTGTATGATCGGGTCTAATTCGGCATCGATAATTACGGATGCGTATGTGAAAGGGATAAAGAATGCGGATATACAGATGCTGTATGAAGCGATGGTGAAGAACACCGAGGCAGAAGGACCTGTAAGCTCGGTGGGCCGTAAAGGGGCAGCAGATTATAACAAGCTTGGCTATGTTCCATACGATGTAAAGATCAATGAGAATGTGGCGAGGACACTGGAGTATGCGTATGCAGACTTCACGATATGGCAACTGGCGAAAGCACTGGGAAGACCACAGGAAGAGATCGATAAGTTTGCGGCGCGCAGTATGAACTACAAAAATGTATTCGATCCTGAAACGAAATTAATGCGGGGGAAGAACAAGGATGGCAAGTTCCAGTCGCCGTTCAATCCCTTTAAGTGGGGCGATGCCTTTACGGAAGGCAACAGCTGGCACTATACATGGTCGGTGTTTCACGACGTGGAAGGACTGATAGAACTAATGGGTGGGCCCAAGCCTTTTGTCGGCATGCTAGATTCGGTGTTCAACCTCCCGCCGATCTTCGATGACAGTTACTATGGGCAAACGATACACGAGATACGCGAGATGCAGACGATGAACATGGGTAACTACGCGCATGGCAATCAACCCATTCAACACATGATCTACCTGTACAATTATGCGGGTGAACCATGGAAGGCGCAGTACTGGTTGCGTGAGGTGATGAACCGGCTGTATTCGCCGAACCCGGATGGCTATTGTGGCGATGAAGATAACGGGCAGACATCAGCGTGGTATATTTTTACCGCGTTAGGATTTTACCCGGTGTGCCCGGGGACGGATCAGTATGTGCTGGGGGCGCCGTTGTTTAAAAAGGCGACCATAAATCTCGAGAACGGCAAGCAGGTTGTGATCAATGCGCCGGCGAACAGTGATAAACATCGTTATGTGAAATCGTTGAGTTTCGATGGGAAACCTCACAGCCAGATGTGGCTCGGTCACGAGCAATTGAAGAACGGAGGTACGATTGATTTCGAAATGGTGGAAGCGCCCGAGAAATCGAGAGGTACCAGCCCGGCGGACGTTCCGTATTCCTTTTCCAAAAAGTAGTCAGGAAAATTTTCGAGGTGGTAATTCACCACGCGTCACCTTTGCGGGATGTGGTGGCTGATATTATTTTCAATTACATCAACACAGGCACAGGTTACCGACATCGCGGAAGCGAGAAAGTTAAGGTCGGGAACAATGGTGACTGTAGCGGGAAGGGTGACTGCGGGCAGAGAGTTTGGTGATCTTGCGTTTATGCAGGACAGAACGGGAGGCATTGCGGTTTACAACGCGCAATTGGATCGGGGTGATTCGGTGATTGTGAGGGGTAAGATCTCCAGGTTCAATGAAATGGTCGAGATCATTCCGGATTCTGTAAGGAAAGCCGGACCTACGAAGGAAGTATTACCTGGAGAAGTTCTCCTGCGATACGTCTTCGAACATGAAGGAGAGCTGGTTACTGTAAAACGTGTTTCCCTTAAGCCGCCGAATCATTTCTTCTACCCGCAAAGAGGCGGTTTGTTGTTGTCGGCCTCCGATACGCTGAACTACTGGGTCGACGGCGATACCGACATCCCTGGGTGCACAATCCCGTCAACGCCTGTCTCGGTTACAGGTATTGTCGGAAGATTTAAGGATCAACTTCAAATACTGCCCCGTTCCAAAGAAGACATTCCCGGGATGCTCCCATTTGTAAACATCATTGAGCCGGGTACATTCTCAGTGATGAACTGGAACGTTGAGTTCTTCGGTGCGGAACGATATGGTCCTTCGAATGATGAATTGCAACTGGAAAATGTTTCGAAGCTGATCGCAGAGTTGCAGCCGGCCGTAGTTGCCCTGCAAGAAGTCTCCGGTGACAAAGCATTCCGCGATCTTATCGCCCGACTGCCAGGCTATGCAGGCCGGTGCTCGAACAGGTATTCCTATTCATTCGATACATCGGGTGACTTCCCACCGCAGAAGTTATGTTTCATATATCAAAAGCAGGTCGTTAAGGTCGTTGGTGAAAAGGTCCTGTTCAGGAAATATTATGACGAGCATCCGGATGTGGTCGATATCTTTTCCAGTGGTCGTCTCCCCTACCTGCTTGAAGCCGATATCCTGGACGAACGAGTGTACCTCGTAAACTACCACGGGAAATCAGGCGATGGTGCGAGTGATCTTAAGAGACGGGAGTTGGACGCAAGGTTGCTTAACGACACCCTTCAACAATATTATCCAGGCAAGAAATTAATGATACTAGGTGATTTCAACGACGATGTAGACATGTCGATCGTCAAAGACAGACCCACACCTTATTCAGTATTGCGATATAAATGTCTTTCAAGAGACCTTAGTGATGAAAACTGGCATTCGACGATATCATACAACGATGTTATTGATCATCAATTTGTTTCGAAGGAAATGGAGGATGACTGGGTTTCAACGCGCCTGGTTAACCCTTTTGCCTTAATTGGGAGGTATGGAGCGACAACGTCGGATCATTTGCCCGTATTCTCACAGTTTCAATGGAAGGTAAAGACAGGGATTAAAGAAGAGAATGAGGTAAAGATATTTCCAATTCCGGCCAACGATGTTCTTAACGTTGAGGGTGCTGCCAGTTTCGAGTATCACATTTTTACTGCCACCGGCTCTTGTGTTTCAAAGGGGTCAGCTTCGCGTCAAATAACTCTCGACATCCCTCCCGGTCTTTACAAGGTTATAATAAATAAAGGCCCGGTTTCCCAGGCCTTTACATTTATAAGAAGCGATTAGCTAACTCTCTTCTTCGGAGGTATCTCTATGTCTTGTCTCGAAGGATCCACCTCACCCGGATACTTCTTCATGATTGCCTTCACACCTTTTGCGATAGACTTTTGCAGGGCTTTCACATCACTCACATTGCCCTTCACCAGTCCTCGCCAGATGTGCTCGTTTGTTTTTGCGTCGGTCACATCGATGATCAACGTTCCTTCGGTGTACTGATATGACCCCCCGGGACCGTAGCCATAGGGACCATACATGTAAGGGCTACCCCACATATACGGACGATAGAACCATGGACCGCCCCACATCATCGGGTACATACCATAGCCGCCATAACCGGCGCTCATTCTTTGCTTCTCTGCTGTGAACGTTTCATAGCTCACGAGCAGGTCAGGATTACTTTTGTCATAATTGATGCCGTGCTTTTCAAATTCGTCCTTTATACCCTTCATGATCTTAGAGTTGATAAGGCCGCTCTTGTATGCCGGATTACTAACACTGATTTCTGACTTACCCCAGCCAAAGGTTTTGTATTGGGAGAAATCAGCCTCCTGACTCATATCCGTCACAGCACAACTTCCCAGCAACAGCACCCCGGCTATTGCCAGACAGATACTTAATCTATTTTTCATTTTTATTTTTCCTCCTATGACTATTTAACGACAGCAGTTTGCATATCGTTCATCGGAGAAAATGACTGGCATTACTACCACTACTCGATTATAAATTTTGCGGCGTGAACTCCGCGATTGGTGATGAGCTTAAGGATGTACAAACCTTTTGGCAGGTGCTGTGCATCCACCGAAACGCGTGACCCGAGTAAAGTGTAGTTCACATTCACCGGTTGACCCGATGAATCGATAATGTTCATGTGCGAACCTGTAATATTCAACGGTAAATCGAACCAAAAAATTCCATCCGATGGATTGGGAACGATAAGAATTTCGGCGCCACGTTCCGACGTTGTAACTGCGATGGTCTTCAGGTTGGCAGTTTTGCCATCGAAGTCAGTCTGCAGCAGGCGATAATACGACCGGCCAGGAAGAGGCTCGCGATCGAGGGCTTCGTAACTCGTTTCGGTGCTGCGGGTGCCGTATCCTTTAACGACTGCGATCTTGTGAAAATTGTGACCATCGTTGGAACGTTCGATGGTGAAGTGGTCGTTATTCTTTTCGGAGCCGGTGGTCCATCGAAGGTCCACTCCCTTCTCGGTCTCCATACCGGTGAAGTCGATCAGGTTAACTGGCAGGGGGCTGGCAACGTAGTCGCGGGAGCCCAGCGTGTAGTATGCATCGGCCGCTATGCTGATGTTCGGAAAGTTGATGACGTCGCCGACGATAGACGTAGCGGTAGTGACTTCCGTCCAGTTGCCGCTGAGTGCAGATCGTGTAAGGAGAACGTAGTTCGAAGCGGTAACGGGTGTGACTGGCGGAGAGCTGGCGTCGCTCATGTCGAATGCGATATCCACCGTTTGTGTTGTTGATGTATTGGTGACGTCGACGAACCAGATCCTGTTCCAGCGGCCGTTGTTCGGTCCGGTCATCCCTCCCACGTCGGAGGTCTGCGTGAAGTTTAAACCCGCTTGGTGTGCATAGAGCAAATAATCACCGTTGTCGAAACCGGACTGTTGTGTGATGCCCATTCCACCCGTGACAGATGTAGCTGCACTGAGGTTACTTCCGGTAGCGTCGATGCCGATGCCTGCCATTTCGAAATCATAATTGCCATTACCAGGTTCGTCGCCAACGTAGAAATCATTTACCACTGCGGGTACCGACGAGCTGTTAAATCCATACTTCGCCATGAGATAGTTGTGCGCAATGATCCTCTCGGGAGTATTGAGGGCTTTGCGATATATAATGATCTCGGCGATGTAACCACCGAACGGTCTGTTGTCACCGGGATTCATCGAGCCAATAGTAAGCGTACTGGCAAAATCAGGAATGGCCGCCGATGTTTCAGTCGCAGTAATATCGAGAGTTTCATTAACGTATACCTTGCTTCGACTGGTACTTACAAGGGCTCCATCAAACAGCAACGAAACCATGTAATCGCGGCCTGCCTGGAATACTGTATTCGATAAGAAACGGTTGCCGTTGCCATCGACATCGAAGTGCATCCTGTTGCTCGCGTAGAAGAACATGGTGTAAGATTGCTGGTCGCCGACGCCGACTCTTTTCGAAATGACGGCTCTTGCGTTCCCGTCGATGCTAATTGGTCGCGAAACAGTTAAGATGGTAAGCCCCGCCGTATTGTCGAGATTGGAATTATCGGCAACAAACATCTCATCGTAATTCGCTCCGCTGGTGTTATCAAAAAACAACGCAGGCATCCCGTTGATAAGACCAGTTGAATAAAGCGGTTGCTTAGCGGCGGTGGGCTGTGAAGCGTTGTTAGAATTTCCGGAAGCGTCTGTCCACGAGCTGACGGCCCCAAAGTTTGTTGTGGTGTTGGTGCCAGCATCGGCTTTAAGCCATAGAACATTGCTGGAGCTGTTGCCGACGCCTCCCGGCCCTGTTTGGGCAATAATCGGGCTTGCGGCGAGAATAAACAGATAAAGTAATAACTTCCTCATCCAACTTCAGACAATTAGACCACGCAAAATAAAAAAAAGGCCCCGCAATGCGGAGCCTTTTGTCAGGCTTGTCAGGCTAAAGACCTAAAATCGCCTTTTATAATCCGCTTATAATGCCCTGATCTTGATGTTGCGGAAGTAAACAGGTGCACCATGGTCCTGCAGGGAGATCGATCCTACCTTGAACTTGTTCCAGCCTGGGTAATCAACCCACTTCGACTTTTTGTAAGCCTCCTGGAATGCAGGGCTGTCTTCCTCGAACTCTACAACCTTTTGGCCATTTAGCCAGTGTTCAACGTGTCCGTTGAGATAGACTATACGCGTAGTGTTCCACTCGCCAACCGGGTTCACTTTCTTTGAAGGGTCTGCAGGGAACATGTCGTAGTTACTGCCGACTTTCTGGGCATCAGTCAACGTGCTGCCGGTCCAACCCGCGTCGTCGATGATCTGTGCTTCGGGACCAGTTGCATAGTCTGTCTTGTACTCAGGCTTCTCAACGGTGTGGTAAATGATACCGCTGTTTCCGCCGGGTTGAGTGATCTTCCAATCTACAGTAAGCTCGAAGTTGCCGAATTGTTCGATGGTCATGAGAGACCCACCGTGTTTGCCAGAACCTTCACCGAGGCCTGTGCCATCGACAACAATAGCGCTGTCGCGAACACTCCAGAGTGGTCCAATGGTATCGTGACCATAGCGTTTCCAGCCGTCGAGATCCCTGCCGTTGAAGAGTAGTTTCCAACCAGCCTCAGTTTCCTGCTGGGTGAGCTTATTCTGAGCCGGACTTGCATCTGCGGGCGGCGTGGTGTCGGCCGTTTCCTGCGTGGGTTTAGAGCACGACTGGAGCCATGCGGATGCTGCAAATATTGCCACAACACCGAGGCCCAAATAGCTTTTTCTTTTCACTTGAGTAGTTTTTGGTTATGGTGGAAAGATAGCACAGCGGGCCACAATTTGAAAACCGCTTAAAGCTTCTTAGCCGCCGGTAGTCCCTTCGGGATGTTGGAGAGATTGGCAGCGGGGTTTTCGCAACTGTACTTCAGGTTGGGCAGAACGAACTCCGACCATGCCTTTCCGAAGTATCCGAATACCGTGTCCCAGTCCTTGCCGCTTCCCCAGCCGGTCTGCGTTAACGTTACGTTTGTCTTCTTGCCGGGGAGTTCGGTGAAGCGGATGATAACGACCGTCCGTTGCTTCCGGATCTCGGGGAAGTTCGGTGGAGCATCCCACGTGAATGAAAGCATCTGGTTCTGCTGCCAGGCGAGCACGCGGTTGTTCTCTGCTCCGCGCTGACCCTCGGGTGCGGATGGATTGAAGTAGAAGTCGAGGCGACCGAGGGTCTGCAGTTCAATGTGTGGCTCGGCTGCGAAGAACCGCTTGATACCCTGGGGTGTGGTCCAACGGGTCCACACAGTATCGACGGGCGCGTTGATGTCGATTGATGTAACGATAGAACGCTCGGATGTTTGGGCGAAGCTTACCGCTGCCACGAACATGAGGGTGAGTGTTGACAAGACTTTCATATTCCTAATTTATCACATTGATGAATCCGGTGCTCGCTGGCGGCGCTGACCCGGCAAAATCGGCTCTCGAAAACGATAAAAGGTGTATTGAAACGCGTATTTTTATACACCCTCAAATAACCAGTAACCATGCTTGGCACACCTCAAACGCAATCGAATCCCAATCTTTTGGTATTCCTCCCAATCTTTTATACCGTATGGTCCGATGCTGTCCTGACTCCTACCGAGCTCAGCTCGCTTCACAAGGTGATTGACGGGCAAGACTGGTTGACGGGCGATGAACGCAAGTTCCTTTATCGCCAGGTAGATCCGACGGTGCCGCCTACACCCGACGACCTGAAGGCGTGGCTGGAAGAGATCCGCAAAGTGCAGGCAGAGAATGGAACCAATCTTGTCGACATAGGTATTCGCCTTGCAGGAATGCACTCCAGGAATGGAGCGGCGGCAGTGCTACAAAAGGCACGTCCGTCGTTGTTGCCGATCGAGGATGCGCTTGGGGTTATCAGTCGGGAGTCGGTGTTTGCGTTTTATCCCGAGAGTCGTAAGACGATTACGTCAGGCCACAACACGCAAGCGACGTTTGATGTGGAGACACTTGCGAAGTTGCTTGATGGCAGCTCCGAGCAAATCAACAATAGAGTAAAGACGATCATTTCGGATCCCGCATTCAAGTCGAACGACTCGGGAGATCTTGCAGCGAGACGAGAGCAAACACTACAGTGGGCAAAGCTGTTGGCGGAACAGGGAATGGGATCGATGGCCTATCCTAAAGAATATGGAGGACAGGGTGATATGGCGTCGTACTTCTCGGTGATGGAGACCATCAGCTACCTCGACTTGAGTCTTGTGATAAAGTTCGGTGTGCAGTTTGGACTTTGGGGCATGAGCGTTTACTTCCTTGGAACAGAGAAGCATCATAAGAAATACCTGAAAGACATTGGAACACTTGAGCTTCCCGGTTGTTTCGCGATGACGGAAACGGGACACGGTTCGAACGTTCGTGGCATAGAGACGACCGCTACGTATGATCACTCGAACAAGACGTTTGTGATCAATACGCCGAATGAGCTTGCGAGGAAGGAGTACATCGGGAACGCAGCGGTTCATGGGCAAATGGCGACAGTGTTTGCGAAGATCATTGTAGAAGGAAAAGACTACGGTGTGGGAGCATTCGTGGTGCCGTTGCGGGAGAAGAATGGTACGTTGAAACCTGGCGTGCAGATCAAAGACTGTGGAAGAAAGCTTGGATTGAACGGTGTTGATAATGGAGTGATATATTTCAGGAATGTTGTGATACCGAAAGACGACATGCTTGACAAATATGCCGGCGTGAGTGATGACGGAAAATTCGTGAGCCCGATAAGCAGCGACAACCGAAGGTTCTTTACGATGCTGGGAACGCTGGTTGGTGGCAGGATCGGTATACCCCGATCAGGAAATGCAGCTTCGAAGCTGGGTCTCGCTATCGCGATCAAGTATGGCGATGGACGTCGCCAGTTTGGACCGGAAGGCCAGGCCGAAGTGCCGATCTTGAACTATCGCACACACCAGCGCAGGCTGATGCCACTGCTGGCGAATGCTTATGCCCTACACTTCTCATTGCAGTATCTCACCGAGCGTTTCCTCAAGAGAACCGAAGACCAGATGCAGGAGATAGAAGCACTGGCGGCCGGTTTGAAATCTTTTGGTACATGGAACACGACGGCCACACTACAAGAGTGTCGTGAGTGTTGTGGTGGCAAGGGATATCTTTCGGAGAACCGTATTGGAGATCTGAAGGGCGACTCGGATATCTACACGACCTTTGAAGGCGACAATACCGTGTTGATGCAGTTGGTTGCGAAGTCGAGGCTTACCGAATTCAAACAGGAATTCAGTAATATGAATGCGTTCGGCATACTGAATTACGTTGCGCACCAGGCGGCGACCGCTGTCAGCGAAATGAATCCAATCACAACAAGAAAGACAGACGATGAACACCTATTGGATTTCGAGTTTCACAAGAGTGCGTTCGAATATCGTGAGCGTGACATATTAACATCTGCCGCAAAACGACTGCGCAGGCATATCAAGGAAGGAATGGATTCGTTCGATGCGTTTAACGTTGCGCAACATCATTTGGTGCAGGTGGGCTTTGCTTACATCGAGAGGATCATACTTGAGAAATTCCAGGAGGCAGTGTTGACCACGAAGGATAAAGGATGTCAGCAGGTGCTTCGTAAGCTGTGTAATTTATTTGCACTATCGCAAATAGAGAAGAACAAAGGATGGTATTTGGAGCAAGGATACATGGAAGGATCGAAGACTAAGGCAATACGGAAGATGATGAATCAGTTGTGTTGGGAGATCAGGCAGGAAGCCGTGCCGCTGGTAGAAGCTTTCAGGATACCCGACAGTTGTATGGCGCCAATTGCTAAATAGCTACTCTCCCGGGTGGTAGGTCTTCTCTGCGTGTTGTTCTACATCTTCCCTGTAAAACAACACGTCTTTAAATTTCCCTTCCGTGTACATCAACGCCTGGTCTTTGAAGTGCGGTGAAGCTGGATCCGACGCGCTTCCGCCCGTAACCACCGACTTTGCTTTAATGCGTGGTCCGAATTCTACCACGGCAACAAAACTATTTCCGACAGCGCCGTACAATTTCTTTGTGCCTGAATTTGGTGCGAAGCCGAATGCTGCGAGAGAACCATAGACCGACGGCGTAGACGCTACCGGCAAGCTCGGCTGAGAGTCGTCGTACGTCTCCTGTATCTTGCCCGTTAAACGCTGGAAGCGATTGATCTCTCCCCATGGTGTCTTCCACGTTCCAAAGTCGCGTGTAAGATCGTTGACTGCATCCGACAATGCCTTGAGTTTCTCTTCCGCCGAAGTCAACGTGATCGCCAGGTCGAGCATGTACACCTGCCCTCCCCTCGTATTCAGAAGATCTTTCTCAGCGATCCTGGGGAGCGCCGTCAATTGCAGCTTACGTGCCCACCAGATTGCCACAGCACAAGCAACGGAGCCGGTGCCATACTGCTTGTTCCATGCCTTCAGCGTTTGCATTGGTTCGGAGAGCTTCTCTTTCAACGCCCAGTCGGACGATGCTTCGTAAGCACTGATAAGAGACGGTATCAACACTTCGAATGCAGGCAGCGCCGGGTCGTAGGCTGCTGCAATCAATTTATCCAGTGTGAACTTGTCTTCACGGCGCAACACGCGCTCTGCATTCACACCTCGATAGTTCTGGCCATCGGGTGCCATGTATGGCGGATAATTCAATGGCTTTGGACTGTTCTCGCCGGCAGCAGTGAATGGTGTGGCATTGCAGTTCTGTATCCAGCCGTTCGCAGGGTTCTTCAACTGAACGATCTCGTCGATCGCGTGAAAACCTTTCCAGTCATAAAATGTATTGCTACCATCAACGGGTTTGTTCCAGTTGGCAGAAGGCTCGCGCTTCGGCATGAAGTTTCCGTGCCAGTAAGCAATGTTGCCTTTGTTATCTGCAAACACAGTATTGTTTGATGAATTTCCGTTGAGTTCCATCACTTTCTTGTAACTATCGTAGCCTGTTGCTTTGGTACGCATGAACGACTGTTGGAGTGCATGAACGGGATCGTCCATCATACTGATGGTTTTCCATTTTCCGTCTTGCTCGGCAATCACGGGTCCGTGATGTGTTTCATATACGACGAAGTCTTTCCGTTTTATGCCATCATTCGTTTTATAGTCGACGGGTATCGAACGTTTCCTGAGTGGTTTCCACTTGTCGTCGTGTTTGTAGAAGAAGTCGTTGCCTTTCTTCGCAACAGTTTCAAGATATTCATCGACGCCATCGGCGAATGTTGAGGTGTGCATCCAGCCGCAATCTTTATTAAAACCCTGGTAGATAAAAAACTGTCCCCAGGTGACGGCACCGTAAGCGTGTAGGCCTTCTTCGCTAACCATCTGGACTTCGG